>JAISME010000174.1 GCA_031276915.1 Zoogloeaceae bacterium | reverse complement strand
GGACGCCGATTTCGCCGCCGAGACCGCCGCCCTGACCCGCGCGCAGATTCTCCAGCAGGCCGGCGTCGCCATGGTCTCGCAGGCCAACTCCGTGCCGCAGAACGTGCTCTCGCTGCTGCAATAAACGCTCCTTTGCGCCATCGAAAGCCGGTACGGGCCTGTTGTCGTACCGGCTTTTTGTGGATCATTCCATGACGCGCCGTTCGTGATTCGTCTTCATTCCGCCCGCGATCCGTAGCGCCAGGGCAGGCTTGGCACATTCGCCACGCGCCTGATAGACTTCGCATCCGGCTTTGTACCGGAGGAAATGGTGAAAAACGACACTCGGCAACCGTGTCCCAATCCGCAATTCGAAATCGATCTGAACGACGACGATTACAGCCAGTATCTCCTTTATTCGAAGACGGAGATCCTTGCCGTCCTGCGCTCCATCATCCAGAAGGGAACGCTGGCCACCGTCCATTTCAATCATGGGAAATTCTTTTTCCTGACCACGATGATCGCTTTGCTGCCGGGCAACACCGAATTCATCCTCGATGCCGGCAGCGACGAGGAAGTGAACGCCAGGGCGATCGAAGCCGACGAACTGTTCTTCACGGTGATGGTCGACAAGGTAAAGATCCAGTTCCGTCTGAAATGGCTTCGACGGGTGGATTACCAGGGGCGCTCGGCGTTTGCCGGCGCGGTGCCGGACACCCTGCTGCGCTTGCAGCGCAGGGAATTCTTCCGCCTCTCCACCCCGGTGGCCAACCCGATCCATCTGTGCGTGACGCTCGGGCCGGGCCATCAAGCCATCGACATTCCCTTGCTGGACATCAGCGGCGGCGGCGTGGGCCTGATGGCCCCGGTCAATCTGGACAGCCTGCTGCAAAAAGGCCTGTTGCTGGAAATGTGCAAGATCACGCTGCCGGGCGAAGGTTTGCTGGTCGTCGACCTATGCGTCCGCAACCTGTTCGACGTCACCACCCGCGGCGGCTTGCGCTACGTGCGCGTCGGCTGCGAATTCGTCCGGCTACCCGCCGCCCGGCTCTCGGCCGTGCAACGCTACATCATTCACGTCGAAAGGGAACGGAAGGCGCGCCTCAACGGCATGTCCTGATCGTCCCGGCCCGTTCCCGAAGCGGCGCGAAACTCCGGGGTCATACCTGCATGTTCATCACATCGTGGTACGCCGAGACCAATCTGTTGCGTGCCTGCACCATTTCCTGAAACGACAGGCTGGCTTTCTGCAGGGAAAGCATCACCTCATGCAGATTGGCATTGTCGTCGCCGGCGGCAAATTTTGCCGCCATATCCTCCGCCTGCTGCTGAGTCTGGTTGACCTGTTCGATCGTATTTCTCAACACCTGGGCGAAATCGACCCCGCCCGCCGCCGCCGTCGCCTGCGTTTCGCCCGCCTTGCCGCCGGCCTGCGCCGCGGTAGCCCGCAACACGCTCAACATCTGATCAATACCCTGAGTATCCATCGACATCTCCCGATTTACTCTGTCCGAATATTAGCAAGAAACGCGCCACTCCAGAGTGAAAAGTGGGAAACCAATTGAATTTTCATCCCCGTTCCGCCAAACCTATGTAAACCTACTCCAATCTGAATATTTCCGACCAGACGCGGGTTTGCTGTTGGCTTCCTGCTTCGCCGGGGATGGTTTCGTTCCGGTCTTTACGACCGGAGCCAGAGCCTTCCCCTTCACAGGCGGACACCGTGGAACTCACGGCCTTGTTTTTCAAATTGGTCGCGGCATCTACGTCGCGGTCGTGACGCGCTCCGCATTGCGGGCAATCCCGCGCCCGCTCGAACAGCGGCAGCTCGGTAGGGGCGGGTTCCAAACCCGTCCCTGCCACGGGAGAGGGTAGCGCGGAGCGCCGGCTCGGAATGAACCTGTCCGTCACCACCACTTGCCCGCCGCGCATCGCGGCCTTGTACTCCAGTTGCCGCCGGAATTCGTGGAATCCCATATCGGACACCGAACGCGCCAAACACCGGTTTCTCGTCATGTCCCGGACGTTCAAATCCTCGATTCCAATGGTGTGGAATCTCCGGGTAATGTCCGTCGTGAGCTTGTGCAGGGCGTCACCGCGCAGGTTGCCGATGCGCGCGCGCAGCCTTGCCAGACGTTGCCGCGCCTTGTGGCGGTTCTTTCCGCCTTTCACTTTCCGGGAGACGCTCCGGGACAGGCGGCGTAAGCGGCAAAGCAGGTGTTTCAGCGCCTTCGGCCCTTCGATGCTTTCTCCCGTGGACAACGTTGCCAGCGCCTTGACGCCCAGGTCCACGCCTACCTCGCCTTGGTTTTGGCTTCGCCGAAACTCGCTTGTGACTTGGTTTTTGTCTTGAAGCTCGTTTTCGGCCTTGGGCAGGACGTGTTCCTCGACATCCACGGTAATGCTGACAAACCACCTGTCCGCCACGCGGGAGATCGTGGCGGATATGATCTTGCCGGTAAAGCGCAAGGTTTCCCGTAGCTTCACCCATCCCAGATTGGGGACGCGAAGGCGGGAGCCTTCGATGCAGAACTGGTCGTTGGAAAGGGAAAAGCGGTCATGGACGCCTTTCTTTCTGAATTTCGGGTACTTCGCCCGTCCCGCGAAGAAATGCCTGAAAGCGTCGCCCAATTGCATGATCGCCCGTTGCGGGGCGCATTTGGTCACTTCCAGCATCCAGGGGAATTGTTCGCGCTTGATGCTGTTCAGTTGGCGGCGCAGCGCCATTTGATTGGGTTTGGGCAGGCGCTTGTTTTCCTTCCACGCCGCGTACTGCTTGCCCCATTCGCCCAACGCCCAGTTGTAGGCAAAGCGCGCGCAACCGGCCGCCCGCGCCATGTGCGTGGTCTGGACGTTGTTCAAGTCAAGGGCGATCTTGTGAGTCATCAGCATGATGCCGTATCCTCCGCCACTGCCTTGATGTTGTCCAGCAATCTCTGGTTCTTCCGCGAGCGCGCGCCATGGCGCCGCGCCGAAAATACCGTGACGATCTCCAGCGCGTCCTTGGCCAGGTCTTCCTCGAGGCTCGTATCCTCGCCCTGGCTCAGGATGACCACTTCAACCTGTTTGGCTTCGCGGATGGCAAAAACCAGTTTCGCGCCAAAGCGCGACAGCCTGTCCTTGTGCGCGATGACCAACCGCCCGACATCGCCGGAAAGGATGGCGGAGAGCAGACGCCGCAAGCCTGATCGGCGATGGTTCATCCCCGAACCCAGATCGGCGATGACCTCGAACGTCCAGCCTTGCCGGGCGCAGTACCGTTCCAGCCCCTGTTCTTGCCGCTCCAGATCGTCTTTCTGGTCGTGCGAGGAGACGCGAGCGTGGGCCACGGTCTGGCGACGCTCCAGCTTGTCCGCGCGCGCGACGTGACGAATCTTCGCCAGATCGCGCCGGCGATGCCCGCCCGCCGCATGTTCCGCTGAAATCCGTCCGCACGCCTCCCTGCACCGCGGTGTCGTAATCGACACCCCCAACGCCTTCGCCGTTTCGCCCATGCCTAATAATTTCTCCATTTGGGAGAGATTGGCATAGTTATGTGTATGTTTCAAGGAAACTGGATAACTCCCTTGGCGCACAGGACGACGACTCGGATATTCCGGTCTCCCCGCAGTTCTTCGGCGATCTCCCCGAGCCGGTCGAGCATTGGCAAATTCAATGATGCCTGTTTTTCTTCCACCGTCCGCCTGTTTCATTCGAAACACTGTCCGGTCAATGCGATGACCCTGTTTCCACCGTTTCCCGGTTCCAAAACGAACCGGCGCGGGTATATCATCACCGATTTCCATATCAGTCTTTTCCTTCCCAAGGAGCCTTGTCCATGCCTAAAGTGACTTATTTCAGCGGCGAAACCTTTCCGCTGGAGATGCATAAGGTCCGCATCATTCAGAAACTCACCCTCCTCCCCGTGGAAGAGCGTC
>JAISME010000120.1 GCA_031276915.1 Zoogloeaceae bacterium | reverse complement strand
ACAACTGTCTTTTCCACTTTTCGTTCCTGTCCTGTCATGTTCCGCTTCATCATGGCAATCTACAAGCAAGACATGTGCCAGAAACACTCAAATCCCTTAACCCCTTGATTCCCCTTACTTTATCCATTCTCCCAGCCCCACCCCAACAATACAGGAAGTGACAATATTCGTCACCAATGAACCCAAAAATGTCACTTCGTGTCCCCTCGGGAGAACAAAATCACACAGCGACAATTCTCCAAAATAATGCGGGAACAGCGCAGCTTCCATTCCCTCCGCTCCCTGCCTCTTGCCGTCACCTGGCGCAAGGAATCGTTCCGGAAATCAGGGCAAGACCTGATTTACAATGTTCGCTTTGCACGCCTGCTCTTGCGTATGTCCGCTCCTCCCGAGACAACCCGGCGCTTTCCGTCCCGGTGGCGGCGTTTTCTCCGCGTCCTGAAATGGAGCGCCCTTGCGCTCTTTTCCGTCTTCATCGCATTGACGCTGATTCTGCGCTACGCGATCCTGCCGGAAATCCATCGCTACAAGACCGACATCGAGACGGCGGCCAGCGCGGCGTTGGGGCAGCAGGTGGAAATCGATCGTCTGGAAGCGCGCTGGTCATGGACAAACCCGACACTGACGCTTGAAAACGTGCGGCTCGTGAATCCGCCCGCCCTGCAAAACGCCGGACGAAACGGTCTGGTCCTGAAGCGGATCGAAGGGGTGTTGTCCTGGCAATCGCTGTTTTCGCTCTGGCGGGGCCAGCCGTGTTTCACCCTGCTGGTGCTGGAGCGCCCTGCCCTGCAAATTCGGCGCAATGCCCGGGGCGAGGTTTTCGTGGCGGGAATTCCGGTTTCGGCGTCCGGTGCGGACACGCGGGGGCTTTCCTGGCTGCTCGCGCAATCCCGCATCCGCGTGTGGGATGCCACCATTACGTGGGAGGACGCCATGCGCGATGCGCCGCCCCTCATCCTGGAAGACGTGCGGTTCGAGCTGCAAAACCAGGGATCGCGCCATCGTTTCGGATTTTCCGCGCGCCCGCCCGAAGCGCGCGCCACGCGCCTGGACATTCGCGGCGATCTGCGCGGTAACGCCGAAGACACGCTGAAGGCCTGGCGGGGCACGCTCTATGGCCGCCTGGACCAAACCGACCTCGCGTCCTGGCGCGCCTGGATCGATTCCCCTGTCGCCCTGTCGCAAGGGCGTGGCGGACTGCGTTTCTGGCTCCGGCACAAGAACGGTGAATGGAAGGGAACTGCGGACATCCTCCTGCGCGACCTGCGCCTGCGCCTCGAACCCGGGTTGCCGGAGCTTGATCTCGCGCGGCTGGATGGCCGTATCTCCTTCACCCGCGCGCCCGGTGCGCTCGGAATCTCCACCCGGCGACTCTCGCTGGCGACCCGCGATGGCCTCGAAGTCGAACCCCTGACGTTCACGGTCAACTGGCGGAAGGGAGATGCCAGGACATCCGGCGGGGAACAAACAGAACGGATCGCGCCGGGCCAGGGATCGTTGAGCGCCAATGCCTTCGACCTTGAAGTGCTGGCGACGCTGGCGGCCTGTCTGCCCCTGGACGCGGAAAGCCACGCCCTGCTCGCCCGTTATCGTCCACGAGGCAAGGTGCGACAACTGAAGGCGCATTGGGAGATCGATGGCGGCGTCTGGAAAAAATACCGGCTGAAAGCCGATTTTTCCGATCTGGGGCTGACCGCGTCCGGCGTGTTGCCTGGCGCGACGGGTTTGAGCGGCAACGTGCGCATGGAGGAAACCGGCGGACGCCTCGCGCTGGCGAGCAGGAACGCCACACTCTCGCTGCCCGCCGTGTTCGCGGAGGCGGAGATTCCCCTCACCCGCCTGGACGCGCTGGTTGCCTGGAAATCCGGGGAGGAAAATGGCATCACGATGCGCATTCAGCGCCTTGCCTTCCAGAGCCCCCACGCCGAAGGCAGGCTCTCCGGACAGTACCGCAGCCTGCCCGGGCTTCCCGGCAGGCGTCGATCGCCGGGATTCATCGACCTGGAAGGCAGCCTTTCCCGCGCCCAGGCGACTGCCGTCTGGCGCTACCTGCCCAAGGTCGTGCACGCGAACGTTCCCCGCTGGCTCCGGCAATCCCTTGTCGCCGGTCACGCCGACAATGTGCGCCTCGCGCTGAAAGGCGATCTTGCCCATTTTCCCTTCCGCGATCCGCGCCAGGGCGTTTTCCGCATCACCGCCAAAGCGCACGATGTCACGCTCCGTTACGATCCGGGCTGGCCGGAAATCACCCGGATCAACGCCGACCTGAGTTTCGGCGCGGGGATGGAAATCCAGGCGACGCTCGGCATGATTTCCGGCGCGCGAATCGAGGAAGCGCGGGTTGCCATCGCCGATTTCAGCCAGCGCGCGCCACTCCTGACGGTACGCGGTCGCGTGGCGGGCGAAATGGCGCACTTCCTGCGCTTCATCGCGGACAGCCCGGTCGCCGGCAGTATCAATCGTTTCACCGACGGCATGCGCGCGCAAGGGAGAGGACGCCTGGACCTGGCGCTGGACATGCCGCTCACCCGTGTGGCAAATACCCGCGTGACGGGCCATTACTTTCTCGAAGGAAACCAGATCCATTTCATGCCTGGCCTGCCACCCGCCGCCGATGTGCGCGGCGACCTCGCGTTTACCCGCGACACGCTGACCATTCCCGGCCTGACGGGGCATTTCCTGGGATTGCCCATGCGCCTGTCGGGCACATCCGAAGACGGCGGCTTTCGCATCAAGGCCAGCGGTGGCATGACGGCGCAGGCCCTGCGGCGAACCGCTGGCGCGTCGGACGCCTGGCGGGCGGCGCTGCCCCTCCTTGACGCGGTTTCCGGGCAGACCGCGTGGCAGGCAGACATCGCGGTCAAGGAGCAATCGGGTTTCACGATCACCAGCACCCTGCAAGGACTTGCCTTCAACCTGCCCTCACCGTTCGCCAAGACCACCGACGACGCCCTGCCCCTGGAAATCAGGAAAGCCACACTGGAACGGCGCGGCGCGTCCCGCCGCGAGCGGATCGATCTTTCCCTGGGAACATGGCTGCGCGGGACATTCCTGAAACGCGATGAAGGCGCGCAAGGCGTGCTGGAACGCGGTTTCATTGGCGTCGGCGCACCCCCGCGCGCGCTCCCGGATCAGGGCGTGACCATCGCAATCGCGCAGGACAGGCTGAATCTGGACGACTGGCGACGTTTCCTTGCCGCGGACGCCAATGTCAACGAAACGGCCACAACCACAACCGCGTCCGGACACGCCACGCTGCCCATCAACCGCATCGACCTGGATGCGCGCGAACTTGTCGCCTTTGGCCACACCTTTGCCAACGCGGGCATCCGTTTGACACCGGGCGACAGGAAAACCGGCAGCCGGAACAGCGAAAGGAACGACAACAAGGCCGGGCGACACTGGAAGATCACGATCGACGCGCGGGAAGCGCAAGGCGAGATTGCCTGGGACGACACCGGCAAGGGCCGTCTCGTCGCCAGGCTCGGGCGTCTCAGCCTGTCGCCGGACACAAATGGCAAGACAGCGGTCGCGGCGACCCCGGATGCGGCCCGGCAAGACCTGCCGAGCATGGCGGTCAGCGTCGGGGAATTCAGCGTCGGGACGTGTCGCCTGGGCCATCTGAAACTGCTGGCGGACAACGTGGGCGGCCACTGGAACCTGCGCCAGGTCGAAATCAGCAACCCGGACGGCAAACTCACCGGCCACGGTGTCTGGGAATCCGCCACGACAAACCGCACGCGACTGGATTTCAGCCTCGCCGCCACGGATGCCGGGAAACTCCTGGGGCGTCTCGGCTACGCCAACATGGTGCAAGGCGGCGCGGCGCAACTGGGCGGACAACTGGCCTGGGTGGGAAACCCCGCTCGATTCGACGCGAGCACGCTCACCGGAAAACTGCGCCTGACCGCTTCGAACGGCCAGTTTTCCAGGGTAGACCCCGGTGTCGGCAAACTGCTCGGGCTACTCTCGCTCAATGCGATCACCAGGCGGTTGTCGCTGGATTTTCGTGACATCTTCAGCAATGGCTTCGCGTTCGACAGCATCGACGCCGACCTGGAACTCGAAGGCGGCATCCTGAAAACGCGGAGCGACCTCAGGATCAACGGCCCGTCGGGAGAAGTGCTGATGCGCGGCACGGCGGACATGAAAACGGAAACGCAGGATCTGCGCGTAACGGTCACTCCGGAAGTCGGCGGCGTCGCCGCCATGGGCGCCGCCATCGCCATCAACCCGGCCGTGGGCGCTGCGGCCCTGCTCGCCCAGAACTTGCTGAAGAACCCGCTCAACAAGGCATTTCGCCTGCGTTACCACGTTACCGGCCACTGGGGCGATCCGGTCGTGGAAAAGATCGGCGCAATCCCGGCAAACCCGCGCGCGCCGGAAGAAACACCATGAGTCCGGCACTGAAAACACGTATCGCTGGATTGCAAATGGTTTCCGGCCCTTCCGTGCGGGCAAACCTGGCGGCGGCGGAACGCCTGACCGCCGAGGCGGCGCGCCAGGGCGCGCGACTTGTCGTCCTGCCGGAATTCTTCCCGGTCTTCGGCGCAAGGGAAAAGCGCCTGCGCGCCGCCGCCGAAACCTATGGCGACGGCCCCGTCCAGGCGTGGGCGCGTGACGCGGCCAGACGGCGCAAGCTCTGGCTGATCGCCGGTTCCATGCCGCTCAGGACGAATACCGGGCGCCACACCAACACCACGCTCGTCTTCACGCCGGAAGGCGATTGCGCGACCCGTTACGACAAGATCCACCTGTTCGCCTTCGACAACGGCAAGGAACATTACGACGAAGCCGCCAGCATCGCCGCCGGAAACACCCCCGTTGTCTTCGACACGCCGTTCGCGCGCGTGGGCCTGGCGATCTGTTACGACCTGCGATTTCCCGAACTGTTCCGCGCCCTCGGCGTGGTGGACCTCATCGCGTTGCCCGCCGCGTTTACCGATACAACCGGTCGCGCCCACTGGGAAATCCTGCTGCGCGCCCGCGCCATCGAAAACCAGTGCTACCTGCTGGCTGTCGGACAAGGCGGACGCCACGCCAACCACCGGGAAACGCATGGCAACAGCATGGTGATCGACCCCTGGGGCGACATCCTGGACCGCAAGGGAAAAGGCGAAGGCATCGTCATCGCCGATCTCGACCCGCAACGCCTCGCCGAATCCCGCCACGCCCTGCCCGCCCTTGAACATCGCGTCCTGCGGACAGCGGATTTTCCCGTTTCATCGTAAAACCAACTCCGGTTTGAAACCCCGCCCTTCAGGGCTGCGCTACGGTTGAAACCCCGGCCTGAAGGCCGGGGTTTCAACCGTAAGCCATCTGGAAGGGAAGAGAAACCCCTCCCAAATGAAGTTATAGACCGACAGCCCTGAAGGGCTGTCGCTAATTCAGAACGTATGCCGAATGCCAAACTGGAAGCCGTTCTGGTATTTGTCGCCGCCATAAGCGCCGTCGCCCGCAGCCACTACGGCGCTGCCGCCGACCTTCACTGGCGCGGCCTGGCGG
>JAISME010000078.1 GCA_031276915.1 Zoogloeaceae bacterium | reverse complement strand
TCCGCAGGACCTCACAATGATGGGGAGTTGGAGGCGCTTCGTTTTTTCCTCCCGGGTTTTCCGGTTTTCCTTTCCCTTCCGCTTTCTTCGCTTTTCTTCTTTTCACCACCCCGGTCACGGGCGCGTGTTTTTGCATGCGTCCGCGGCCTTTTTTGTTCTTCCTTTTTTTCTTTCCAAAGGAGCATCATCATGAAACACATCGCACACACCTTCCAGCGCGGCTTCACGCTCATCGAACTGATGATCGTCGTCGCCATCATCGGCATCCTTGCCGCCATCGCACTGCCCGCCTATCAGCAGTACACCATCCGCGCCTATATCGCCGAAGGGCTGCAACTCTCGGGCGGCGCCAAGGTGGCTTTCCTTGACTACTGGGTCAACAATGGCAAATTTGCCGACGTGGATTATCCCGGTACCGGAAAACCGCACCCAAAAAGCTACAGCTACGAATTCAAGCCAACGGCCAATGTGAAGAGGATCGCGATTACCGGAAATTATAGTGATGACTCCGCTACCATCCGCATCTATTACGGCGGCAGGAACAAAAAGCTGGATAAGCTGGATCTTGCGCTTGGGCTGTACCCAGGGACCGGCAAGATCAACAGTGTCACTGGCGTCCCCGAAAAAATACTGAGCAGAAACAACGCTAGCGGTGGCGGCGGAAAGGTAGAAAATCTTGATGCTGGTTCCATTGTCTGGGGTTGCAGGCCGTACGCCTTGAACGGCAAAAATCACGCCAAAATGGCCAAGTATTTGCCCAGCAGATGTCGTTACACCCAGCCCCAGTAGATGCCGTTACACAAAGTGGGCAAATCCAACAGGTCGTGACGGGCACACAACCCGCAGGCCGCCCGGAATCCACCGCCTCGCAAGAAGCGTGTTCCGGGCGTTCCAGCGCCGCAACGCCGCGGACTGCCGACAAACAAAATCCCTCCGGCAACGAATTCCGGGGGGATTTTTTTCATCACCGCAAACGCAATCCTGTTTGTAATCCCGACTGTAGACCAGGAGTTCCCTTGGACCATTTTGTATCACGGGGAGACAAGGCGGGATATGCCACATCATCTTTCCCCGCACACAAGACCAGCCCTGGCTGGAAACTCCGCTGGAAGAATTGACGCGCGGGCTGGAGTTCCTTTTCCAGGTGACGAGAGCGGGTGTCCCCGCCGCTTCCGGACCGGCAACCTCGGTATCGCGTTGCGGGTTCTTGATGCGGCGCACGAAATTGCGACCGCGCACAGGGTCAAGATCGGCGATGGGCGCGTCGAGCAGGAGAGGTTCCGGTTCCGTCGCCAGCGTCCGGGCGAGCGCCACGCGCTCCACCATGCCGCCGGAGTGCCGCATGGGAAAAGAAAACGGGGAACGCGCGCCGCGCGTTCCCCGTTTCCGCAAATACCATGCTCTCAGTTCTTCGCCTGATCCACGAGCTTGTTCTTCCTGATCCAGGGCATCATGTCGCGGAGCTTGCCCCCCACCTTTTCCGCCGGATGCTCGGCGATCAGGCGACGGCGCGCTGTCATGGCGGGGTAGGCGGTGCGGCCCTCAAGGATGAAATCGCGGGCGTAATCGCCGTTCTGGATGCGTTTCAGCGCCTCTCGCATGGCTTCGCGCGAAGAAGCGTTCACCACCTTCGGACCGGTGACATATTCGCCGTACTCGGCATTGTTGGAAATGGAGTAGTTCATGTTGGCAATGCCGCCTTCGTAGATCAGATCCACAATCAGCTTCATCTCGTGCAGACACTCGAAATAGGCCATTTCCGGCGCGTAGCCTGCCTCGACCAGGGTTTCGAAACCCATTTTCATGAGTTCCACCACGCCGCCGCAGAGCACGGCCTGTTCGCCGAAGAGGTCGGTTTCGGTTTCCTCGCGGAAGGTGGTTTCGATTACCCCGCCCTTGGCGCCGCCGTTGGCGGCGGCATAGGAGAGCGCGACATCCCTGGCCTTGCCGGATTTGTCCTGATGAACGGCGATCAGCGAGGGAACGCCGCCGCCTTTCAGATACTCGGAGCGCACGGTATGGCCCGGTCCCTTGGGCGCGATCATGATGACATCGATGTCATCCCTTGGCACGACCTGGTTGTAATGAACGTTGAAGCCGTGCGCGAAGGCAAGCGCCGCGCCTTTCTTGAGACTGGGCTCGACCTCTTCCCGATAGACTTGCGGAATGTTCTCGTCGGGCAGGAGCATCATGACGACATCCGCGCCCTTCACGGCCTTGGCGATTTCCTCCACCTTGAGACCGGCGGCTTCGGCCTTTTGCCAGGAGGCGCCGCCTTTCCGCAGGCCGACCGTCACCTTGACGCCAGAATCCTTGAGGTTCTGGGCGTGGGCGTGGCCCTGCGAGCCGTAGCCGACGATGGTGACTTTCTTGCCCTTGATGAGGGAAAGGTCGGCGTCCTTGTCGTAGTAGACTTTCATGCGATGTTCCTTTTCGTAAGGTCAGATTTTGAGAATGCGGTCGCCGCGGCCGATGCCGGACACGCCGGTGCGCACGGTTTCCAGAATCAGCCCGGCATCCAGGGCATTGATGAAGGCGTCCAACTTGGCGCTGGTGCCTGTCAATTCGACAACGTAGGTAGACTCGGTGACATCCAGGATACGACCGCGAAAAATATCCGCCATGCGTTTCATTTCCTCCCGGTCCTTGCCGGTGGCGCGCAGCTTGATGAGCATCAGTTCGCGTTCCACGTGGGAAAACTCGGAGAGATCGACGACCTTCACCACGTCCACGAGTTTGTTCAGTTGCTTGGTGATCTGCTCCAGCACCTCGTCAGAGCCGCGCGTGACAATGGTCATGCGGGAGAGCGAGGCATCCTCGGTCGGCGCGACGGTCAGTGTCTCGATGTTGTAACCGCGCGCGGAAAAAAGCCCGGCCACGCGGGAGAGCGCGCCGGCTTCGTTTTCCAGCAAAATGGAAATGATGTGTCGCATGGGGTTGTCTTCCTTACAGATCTTCAGCCAGGATCATCTCGGTCAGACCCTTGCCCGCCGCCACCATGGGAAACACGTTGGCAGTGGGGTCAATGATGAAATCCATGAACACGAGCCGGTCCTTGTATTCGGTAAAGGCTTTTTCGAGCGCGGGCTCCACATCTTCCGTCCGCTCGATCTTCATGCCGATGTGACCATAGGCTTCGGCGAGCTTCACGAAATCCGGCAGCGAGGTCACATAGGATTGGGAATACCGCTTGGAGTAGAACATTTCCTGATGCTGTCGCACCATGCCCAACATGCCGTTGTTGAGATTGATGATCTTGATCGGCAACTCGAACTGCTTGCAGGTGGAAAGTTCCTGGATGCACATCTGGATGGAACCTTCACCAGTGACGCAGGCCACGGTGGCCTCCGGATTGGCGAACCGCGCGCCCATCGCGTAGGGCAGCCCGACGCCCATGGTGCCCAGGCCGCCGGAATTGATCCAGCGCCGGGGCCGGTCGAATTTGTAGTACTGCGCGGCGAACATCTGGTGCTGGCCTACATCGGAGGTGATGATGGCATCGCCTCGCGTGACCTCATAGAGCTTTTCCAGCACGAATTGCGGCATGAGGTGCGCGCTCTTCCTGTACGCCAGGCCGTTCCGGTCTCGCCAATTCCCGATCTGTTTCCACCAGGCGGACTGGTCCGGCAGCGAGAAGTTCGCGCCGAGAAGTTTCAGGATTTCGTCCAGCACATCCGGGATGTTGCCGACAATGGGCACATCCGCCTTGACACGCTTGGAAATGGAAGAAGGGTCGATGTCGATGTGAACGATCTTGCGCACTTCTTCCGCAAAGTGCGCGGTGTTGCCGATCACCCGGTCATCAAAGCGCGCGCCGACAGCCAGAATCACATCGGCATGGTGCATGGCCATGTTGGCCTCGTAGGTGCCGTGCATCCCCGGCATGCCGAGATGCTGGCGATCCGTGCCGGGAAAGCCGCCCAGTCCCATCAGGGTGCTGGTGACCGGACAGCCCAGAAGATGCGCGAGCTGCGTGAGCCGTTCCGCCGCGTTGGAGAGCACGATGCCGCCGCCAATGTAAAGAATGGGACGCTTGGCCTTCGCGAGAATCTGCACGGTTTTCTTGATCTGGCCCAGATGCCCTTTCAAAACCGGGTTGTAGGAACGCATGCTTACCGTTCTGGGGTAGCGAAACTCGCATCTGGCGGCGGTAATGTCCTTGGGAATGTCGACCACCACCGGGCCGGGACGACCGGTAGTGGCGATGTGAAACGCCTTTTTCAGCGTGAGCGCCAGATCTTCCACATTCTTGACGAGGAAATTATGCTTTACACATGGACGTGTAATGCCGACAGTATCGCATTCCTGGAAGGCGTCCTGCCCGATGTAGCTGGTGCCGACCTGCCCAGTCAGCACCACGAGCGGCACGGAATCCGCATGGGCGGTCGCGATGCCGGTCACAGCGTTGGTGACGCCCGGACCGGAAGTCACGAGCGCAACGCCGATCTTGCTGGAAGAACGGGAATAGGCATCGGCGGCGTGGACGGCAGCCTGTTCATGGCGCACGAGAATGTGCCGGATCTGGTCCTGTTTGAAAAACTCATCGTAAATGTGCAGGACGGAACCGCCGGGATAACCGAAAACATAGTCCACATTCTCCGCCTGCAAGCATTTGATGATGATTTCTGCGCCTGTCAATATCATGGCTGTGCCCATTCGGCTGTTTGCTTGGAAACCCCTTACGGTAATCCAGCGCCTGATTTTGGTCAATGTCTTTCCATGCTGTTTGCCCGGTGACTGGCGCCCCGCGTCATCGGGGGCAGGCGCGTCAACATGCGATATAAATGTCGCCGGGCAGGCAGCGGGTCAGGGATTTCCGATGCCTTGATCCACGAGGCCCGCGTCGGTATCGTTCATCGTCACCCGCGCGCCGTCCTTCAGTTTCATCTGGCCGGCAGTGACGATGGTGTTACCTGGGTCGAGTCCCTCCAGTACTTCCACACGGTTGCCCTGGCGCTGGCCCAGGCGCACGCCGACCGCCCTGGCAACGCCGCCCTCGATCCGGAAGACCTGGGGATTCACGCCGGAAATCACGGCTTCCTCCGGAATGGTCCGGACCTCGCGCGCGCCAAATCGCAAACGCACGCGCACGAACATACCGGGGGAAAGCCTGCCATCCGGGTTGGGAAGCGCGGCACGGCAGGAAATGGCGCGCCCTTCGGCATCGACCAGCGGATCGATGGCCGTCAGAACCGCCTGCCGGGTTTCGCCGGGCAGGGCGTCCGAAACCACTTCCAGCGGCAGACCACCGCGCAGGCGGTTAAGATGCATTTCCGGCAGGCGGAAGTCTACTTTCAGGATTTTGGTGTCTTCCAGGTTGATGAGCGCCTCGCCTTCCCGCACGTAATCCCCGACACTCACGTTGCGCAGGCCGACCACGCCGCCGAAGGGCGCATGGATGCGGGTTCTCTTGTACTGCGCGGCAGCCAGGGCCACCTTGGCCGCTTCCACCTGCAGGGCGGCGCGGCTGTTGTCCAGCATGGCCTGGCTCACGAACTTCTTCTGGAACAGGTCTTCGTTGCGGCGCAGGTTGGCGCGCGCCAGGGAAAGATTGGCCTCGGCCTGCCGCAGCTCGGCCGCCTCGATACTCGCTTCCAGACGAACCAGCAGGGCGCCGGTCCGGACCGCCCCGCCGTCCCTGAAATGGATCCCGGCAATGCGCCCGGAAATTTCGGGCTTCAGCACCACGGATTCATTGGATTTCACCGTGCCGATGGCGGTGGTTTCATCCAGAAAGGTTTCCGTTTGCACGGCGGCGGTCTCCACCGTCACCGGCTTCATGTCCGGAGCCCCGGGAAACGATTGTCCTTGCGTCTCCGCCGCGGTTTCCCGGGCGGCGACTGTCTCTCCCGGCCCGGGCGTCCTGAGCGCGATGCGCGCGACAGACGCCAGTACGGCCAGTCCCGCCAGCGCCAGAAGCAGGGCGCGAAAACGATGTTGTTTGACCATGTGCCCCCCTTTGGGCCGTTATCTCAATCGCCCGCCTCGCCCGCCAGCGCCGCCGAGACGTCCGGTTCCAGGGCGAAAGCGTCCAGGCATCGTTCCGGCCTGGCATGCAATTGCCGGACTTCCACATCCACAACACCGGCGCGCACCATGCCGATGCTTCTTGCCGCCGCAAGCGAGAGATCAATGATACGGATTTTATGCCGGGCGTGCATCCGGTCATTGTTCCAGACCAAAACGCATTGTCCGGTCGGCGCGCCCGTCCGGTCCACGCGCCGCACGGCAAGCCAGACGCCCAGCGGGAAACGGTTGCTGGCCGCGGTCAGCCTGCCGGAATCGAAGCGTTCGCCACTGGCCGTGCGGCGTCCCTGGAATTTGTTCGTCTTGCCGTAATAGCTTGCCTTGCCCTGGAGTGTGAAGCCCTGTCTTGCCGGGATGTCCGCTGCCGGGATGTCCGTCCGGACCTCCGGAGCAGCATCCGGGACAACGGTTTCCACGGCTTCCGGCGGCGCCGTGCATATGAACGCTGGCTCCGCCAGGTCCGGATGGGAATCGGCAGGTGTTTCCGCCGCGGCAGTGGACGCGGTCTCCGCCGCGGGAGGATCGGTTTCGACAAGGGGCACAACCATACACCCCGCGCACAAAACCAGTGCGACGGGAAGGAATCTACACCACACGGGTTTGCGCCTCGTCGTCCCGGCGGGCGACGATCTGTCCAATCACCCAGGCGGTTTCCCCCGTGGCAGTCAATTGCCGCAGCGCGGCGGAAACATCCGCCGCCGCGACGATAACCGCCATGCCAACGCCGCAATTGAACACCCGGTGCATTTCCGTCTCGGCCACGTTGCCCTTGGCTTGCAGCCAGTCGAACAGCCTTGGCCGCGGCCACGCGCTTTTTTCCAGCACGGCCACGGTCTTTTGTGGCAGCGCGCGCGGCACGTTTTCCAGGAGGCCGCCACCAGTGATGTGCGCCATGCCTTTCACCATGACCTTTTCCAGCAACGCAAGGATGGAGCGCACATAGATGCGGGTCGGCTCCATCAGCGCGTCGGCAAGCGTCCTTGCGCCATCGAACGGCGCGGCAAGGTCGGGCCTGGCGCGCTCGACGATCTTGCGCAGCAGGGAATAGCCGTTGGAATGCGCGCCGGAAGAAGCAAGCCCCAGCACGATGTCCCCCGGCGCGATGGTGGCGCCGTCGATGATGCGTGATTTTTCCACCACGCCCACGGCAAAACCGGCCAGATCGTATTCGCCATCCGGGTACATGCCGGGCATTTCCGCCGTTTCGCCGCCGATCAGCGCGCAACCGGCAAGCGCACACCCGCGGGCGATGCCGCCGATCACGCTGGCCGCCGTCGCCACATCGAGCTTGCCACAGGCGAAATAATCGAGGAAGAAAAGGGATTCCGCACCCTGCACCAGAATGTCGTTGACGCTCATGGCGACAAGATCCTGCCCCACGGTATCGTGCCGGTTCAACTGGAACGCAAGTTTCAGCTTGGTGCCGACGCCGTCGGTGCCGGAAACCAGCACAGGCTCGCGGTAACGCCCGGGAACCTCGAACAGCGCGCCAAAACCGCCAATCCCTCCCAATACGCCTTCACGCAATGTCTTTTTCGCCAGCGGACGGATATGATCCACCAGCGCGTCGCCCGCGTCGATATTGACGCCAGCATCACGATAGGAAAGGGAGGCGTGTCGTGTCATGAGGATTTCCAAAACGATCCGAAGATGGCATGCGGGGAAAGGCGAGCATTGTACCGTACCCGGGACCGGGGTTCCGGGGCTATATGGCAGCAAACCACGCCCGCCGGAACATCCCGACGCCTTGCGCGGGAAAAGCGTGGCGCTGTGAATGAACGCGAGATCGAATCCGCCTGACCGCGCGAAGACAGTCCGTCGCCTGGCCCCAGGGCGTCCCTACTGTCTTCCCGTGCTGCCGAACCCGCTGTCGCCACGCGCCGTGGGGGGGAATTCCGTGACCACGTTCAAATCCGCCTGCAGCACGGGCACGATCACCAGTTGCGCCAGGCGTTCGAGCGGATCAAGCGTGAAAGGCGCCTGCCCCCGATTCCAGACGGAGATCATGATTTCGCCCTGGTAATCGGAATCGATCAGGCCGACGAGGTTGCCAAGCACGATGCCGTGCTTGTGTCCCAGGCCGGAACGCGGCAGCACCAGGGCGGCGAGGCCGGGGTCGGCGAGGTGGATGGCGATGCCGGTCGGCACGAGCACGGTGTCGCCCGGATGCAGGACCTGCGCCCCGGTGATGCAGGCGCGCAGGTCCAGTCCCGCCGCGCCGGACGAAGCGTAGCGTGGCGGTTGCGTTTTCAGGCGTTCATCCAGGATCCTGATGTTCAGTGTGGCGCGGGTCATGCGGTCTGCTCCGGTTCCAGTAATTGCGCGATGTGTTCGATGAGCTGCCGGGCCAGCGTGACCTTGTCGGCAGGTGGCAGCGGATGCGCGCCGGCTTCGTCGAACAGGACGACATGGTTTTCGTCGCCGCCGAAACCTTCCTGGATCAGGTTGCCGACGATGAGCGGCAAATTCTTGCGACGGCGCTTGGCCTGGGCGTGGGCTTCCAGGTTCTCGCTCTCGGCGGCGAAGCCCACGCACAGGGGCGGATCGGGAAGCGCCGCGACTTCCGCGAGGATGTCCGGATTGGGAACGAGGGAAAGGGTTCGCAGGGTTTCGGCATCCTTCTTGATCTTTTGCCCGGCAGCGTGCGCGGGCCGGTAATCGGCGACTGCCGCGACGCCGATGAACACGTCGACATCCGTTGCACGCTCCATGACCGCGGCGTGCATTTCCAGGGCGCTGCAGACGGAAACGCGCCGGACGCCCCAGGGAACCGCCCGCGCGACCGGGCCGGAAACCAGCGTCACTTCCGCGCCCGCGTCGGCGGCGGCCCGGGCGACGGCATACCCCATGCGTCCGGAAGAAAGATTCGTGAGACCGCGCACGGGGTCAATGGCCTCGAAGGTTGGTCCAGCGGTAAGCAACACCCGGCGACCGCGCAGGCGCCTGGGTGTGAAGAAAGCCGTCAGCGCCGCGAAGAGATCGTCCGGCTCCAGCATGCGGCCCTCGCCTTCTTCGCCGCACGCCTGCGCGCCGGCGTCAGGCCCGAGGATCACGACGCCATCCGCCGCGAGACACGCCACGTTGCGCCGGGTAGCCGGGTTTTCCCACATTTGCCGGTTCATCGCCGGCGCCACCAGGAGCGGGCACTGCCGTGCCAGGACCAGGGCGGAGAGGAGATCGTCCGCCAGACCCTGCGCGACACGCGCCAGGAAATGCGCCGAGGCGGGCGCGACCAGGATGGCGTCCGCCGCGCGGGAAAGTGTGATATGCGGCATGTGGTTGTCGACGCGCGCATCCCACAAATCGGTAAAGACCGGCTTGCCGGAAAGCGTCTGGAAAGTCATCGGCGTCATGAACCGGGTGGCGGACGCGCTCATCGCCACCTGCGTCTCGACGCCCGCATCCACCAGTCGCCGCAACAGCCAGGCGGTCTTGTACGCCGCGACGCTTCCCGTCACACCCAGCACGATACGCTTGCCTTGCAGCATCTTTCCCCTCAAGGGTCGAAAACAGGCGGCATTCTAGCAGGGGGAGCGGAAATCGGAATCGTCCCGACCCGACAGTTCCCTGCGCGCTTCCGGCGGTGTCGCGCATCGCCCGGAGTCGTCGCGGCGCCGCCACGCGAGACACTTCCCGTTGGGCCTTCCTTTCGTCCAACGCGGAAATTGCCCCGGCAAACGGCGAGACCAAACATCCGGGCATGCCGCAAGCCCGCGTGGCTCGCGGTCTGGAGACGGATTCCTATGCCACTTCCTCGATCCACGCCTGCTGGATCGCCTCCAGGATTTTTTCGCCACAACGCGCGGGATCATCACTGAACGCGGGCAGCGCCAGAATCCTGTCACGCAAATCCACGAAATTCACGGTTTTCGGGTCCTGTCCGGAATGCGCCTCCGAGAGCGCGATGGCGATTTCGCCAACATCCGTCCATTTCATGCGCGTTTTCCCTCCTTGGCCTGGTTGACGCTGTATTTCGGGATTTCCACGATGAGCGACGTTTCGCCCACGACAGCCTGGCAGGAAAGGCGCGATTGCGCGGTCAATCCCCACGCCTTGTCGAGCATGTCTTCCTCGAGTTCACTGGCGGGTTCGAGCGTGTCGAAGCCCTCGCGCACGATCACATGGCAGGTTGTACAGGCGCAGGACATCTCGCAGGCGTGGTCGATCTCAATGTCATTACGCAGCATGGCTTCGCAGAGGGATTCTCCCGCAGCGGCCTTGATTACCGCGCCTTCGGGGCAGATTTCCGCATGCGGCAAAACGATCACCTGGGGCATGTCGTATTCCTTTTTCCGTCGCGATGGCGGTCACTGTATCACGCGGCGAGATGTCCGCGCCGCGGCATGTCCACGCACGCGGGGAAAGCGAAAGTCATCTGGATGGAATGATGATGACCGTGCGGCGGTTTTCCCTGCGGCCTTCGCGCGTGGTGTTGCTGGCGATGGGCTGGTCGCTGCCGAGTCCCCTGACCTGCATCTCCTCCATTGGCATTCCGGCGCCGGCGAGGTGGTTGGCGACCATGGTGGCGCGTCGCAGGGAAAGTTCGCGGTTGTACTGCTCGGACCCCGTGCTGTCCGTATGCCCCTCGATAACGATGTTGGCGATGCCGATGGACAAAAGGGTGCTGGCGATCTTGTCCAGGGCCGCCTGTTCCTTTGGGGACAGGGAGGCGCTCGAAACATCGAACAGCAGGCGCGCGTCCAGGTTGAGCTCCCATCCCGCGTCCGTTTCGGAAAAGCCGCTGTCCTGCAACAGCGCAATCTGTTCAGGAGTCAGCCCCGTCGTTGTCTGGCAGGCCGGGAGGGCAAGGAGAAGAAAAACCGCGAGAACATGATGGATGAAACGCATGGCTAGACTCCTTTCTGGGGTTGGGAGGACGCGACGGAATAGCATCCGCCACCGCTTTTCTTGGAAGTATACATGGCCCGGTCGGCAGCCTTCAGCAAAGTCTTGCTGTCTTCTCCCGCGTCCGGATAGATCGCGATCCCGATGCTGATGCTGAGCTTGAAGACCAGTTCCTTGCCGTTGTCGAGAATGACCAGGTCCGGCGTGGCGAGGATCTTTTCCGCGACCCGCTGGGCGACATCGAGGGATTCGAGCGGCGCCAGGAGCACGGCGAATTCGTCGCCGCCCAGGCGCGCCACGGTGTCAGAGCGGCGCACCGCGCGCTGGATGCTCTGCGCCGTCTTGACGAGAAACAGGTCGCCGACCGCGTGTCCGTACTGGTCATTGATCTTCTTGAAATGATCCGAATCCATATAGAGAATCGCCAGCATCCCGCCATGCGTGCTGGCGCGCGCCAGCACGCGCGCCAGACAGTCATTGAAGTAGGCGCGATTGCCCAGATCCGTCAATTCGTCATGGTTCGCCTGGTAGGACAGGGAAGCGTTGGCGTCTTCCAGGCTCATCTTGTGGGCGACCAGTTCCGCCGTTTTCGCGTCCAGTTCCGCCAGAAGGTCGCGGAACTGCGTATCGATCTGCTGGAACTCCGCGATCTTGAGCGGTTCCCCCGGGGCGCGCGACATACGGCGTATGAGCGTGTTTTTCGCCAGGGTATCCAATTGCCGGGTAATGCTTCGCTCGGCCTTGCGCGTAAAGAACAGGGTTGCCACCCCGGTCAGCAGGAGACTGACGACGATGGCGATCACCGCCTTCAGGAAAAAGAGCGCGAACACTTCGCCATTGCCGCGGATAGAGACACGTCCCAAAATCTGCTGGTGGCTGACAACGCGGACTTCCGTGGGGGAAGGAAACACGAGATGGTCGATCAGCAGGTTGACGGTTTTCCGGTTGCCATCCTGTCCGGTATGCGCCAGCACCTCGCCTGCCTGGTTGATGACCGTGGCCATTGCCAGCTTTTCCTGCTGCGCGATCTGGGCCAGGATTTCCTGTGTGGTGACGGTATCGTTGAACATCAGGGCCGCCTCGGTCGAATAGGCGATGGTGCGGGCAATCAGATCCAGATTGGCGGTCACCTGGGCGCGCAGGCTGAAAAACATCAGGACGCCCAGCATCAGCCCGGCCGTGACCATGCCCGCCAGCGCCCCGCCCAGATTCGCGTGGCGCAGCGCGGCGAAAAGCGTAATGGTGGTCCTCGGGGGAGCCGTCATGGCGCCGCCTTGTTCAACCGGCTGGTCAACCGCAACACCTGCGGATTGACGCGCACCTTGCTGCGGCTGATGGTGTCCAGATTGGCGGAAAACCCGATCTCCCTGCTGTCGGTGACATTGAGGTCGAGACAGAACATGCCCCCCTGGGAACAGAGATCCTTGCCTTCGCCAATGCTCAAAATGGGCTGTCCCGCGGCGTGTTCGAAAAGCTTCTTCACTTCATATTCCCGCACGCGGCCCACATAGAGCAGATCGCATTGCGCGGCGAGCGTCTCCGGACCCTGAATGGCGACGAACGAAACCGGAATGCCGATGATGTTCTGGACGGAGGACGCGAGCCCGCGCAACCTGTCGAAATATTCCGACTCGCCGGCGAGGCAGGCCCGCAATGAATCTCCCAGGCGCGGCCAGCGCGTGTAATTGATGATGCCGACCACGATGGAAAGCACCATGGAGGCGCGCGTGGGCACGGCGCCATTTCCCGCCTGGGCGTGAATCTGCGTCGCCGGGACGCATGAAAGACCGGCTGTAAACACCAGCATCGCCAGAACTTTGGCATGACGGAGCATCAGGGATTCGTCCTGGAAAGGTGAGTTACGCGCAAGTATAGGAGGGGGTGTTTACCTTTTGCAAGCAATCCCGCCCTTGTTTTTACGCTTTCTGGCAGCGGCGCTCCGGGAAGATTTCCGGGGATCCGTCCGGATGCCGCGGGTGGAGAAAACCATGGTCGCGTCTCCCTTGCCGGCATCGTATAGAATGTGCGATCTTCCGACATGCGGCCCGTTTTGCCGCCATGGTTTCGCCGATCGAGGATTCCTTCATGCCCCATACCGCCCTCACCGCTCTCACCGCCCTGTCTCCCCTGGATGGACGCTATGCTGGCAAGGTCGACGCCCTGCGCGCGCAATTTTCCGAATATGGGCTGATCCGCCGCCGTCTGCAAGTGGAAATCGAATGGCTGAAAGCGCTTGCCGCCGATCCCGGCCTTGCCGAAATTCCCACGCTTTCCGAAGCCACCGTCGTGGAGCTGGACACGCTGGTCGCCGGGTTCTCCCCCGCCGACGCCGCCGAGGTCAAGACACTGGAAGCGCGGACCAACCACGACGTGAAGGCGCTGGAATACTGGATCAGGGAAAATCTGGAGCATAACGCCGAAATTGTCCGCGCGCGTGAATTCATCCATTTCGCCTGTACTTCCGAGGACATCAACAACCTTTCCCACGCCCTGATGCTGCAAGCCGCGCGCGACGAGGCGCTGCTGCCCGGACTTGATGACATCATCACCCGCCTGCGGGAAAAGGCGCACGCCTTTGCCGACGTGGCCATGATGAGCCGCACGCACGGCCAGCCGGCGACGCCATCCACGCTCGGCAAGGAACTCGCGAATGTCGTTCATCGGCTCGAACGCGCCCGCGCGCGCATCGCGGATGTCCGTCTCACTGGCAAGATCAACGGCGCCGTCGGCAACTACAACGCGCATCTCGTCGCCTATCCCGGTTTCGACTGGGAAGGATTCTGCCGGCGCTTCGTCGAACGCCTGGGGTTGGAATTCAATCCTTACACCATCCAGATCGAGCCACACGACACCATCGCCGAACTGTTCGACGCCTTTGTCCGCGCCAACACGATCCTGATCGATCTCGACCGGGACATCTGGGGCTACATCGCGCTCGGGTATTTCCGGCAAAAGCTGAAACCCGGCGAGGTCGGCTCTTCCACCATGCCGCACAAGGTCAACCCCATCGATTTCGAGAATTCCGAAGGCAACCTGGGGCTTGCCAACGCGATCCTGGGGCACCTTTCCGAAAAACTTCCGGTTTCCCGCTGGCAGCGGGACCTGACCGATTCCACGGCGCTCCGGAACATGGGCGTCGGACTGGGCCATACCCTCCTCGCCTACAAATCCCTGCTGCGCGGCCTCGACAAGCTGGAGCTTAACGCGGACGTCCTCGCCGCCGACCTCGAGGCCAACTGGGAGCTGCTCGCCGAACCCATCCAGACGGTGATGCGCCGCTACGGCGTCGAAAATCCCTATGAGACCCTGAAGGACCTGACCCGCGGCGAGAAGGTCACGCGTGAAACCATGCGGGATTTCATCCGGGGACTCGACATTCCCGAATCCGCCAAGGCCAGACTGCTGGAACTCACGCCCTGGAACTACACCGGCAAGGCCGCCGAACTCGCGCGGAGAATCTGAATGCGCTTTGCGGAAAACCTGAAGAAACTGCCGCGTATTTCGCACATCGCCACCCTGCGGCTCCTGGACGCCGACGGCAACGAAATCGCCCGCATCGAAAACAAGCCCGGCAGCGCCGGTTCCGTGGCTGTTTACAACTACCTGGCGCAAATCTACGGCGCCATCACGATGGAAGCCGCGGAAAAAGGGCTGGAACTCTACGCCGAACATACAGAGGAGGCCCGCGCCACGCCCGGGAAGCATCCCAGTATCGATCGCCTGATCGACATCGCGGCGGGCGCGCCCGTCCTGAAGGTCAAGCCAGTATTCGCGGTATGAGGCGGCATCGCCCCCCATGATTTCCTTCGAGGTCCAGACCGCCCCCCTTGCCGGCGTCTCGCTTGTCGAAGCCTCCGCCGGAACGGGAAAGACCTGGGCCATCTGCGCGCTGGCGGCGCGTTTGGTCGCGGAACGCGGGCTGGACATCGGGCAGATCCTCATCGTCACCTTCACCAAGGCCGCCACCGCCGAACTGCGGGAGCGGGTGCGGCGGCGTCTCGCGGACGTCCACGAGCAACTGGAGCGCGCCCCGGATACGGAAGGCGGCGATCCCTTCACCCGCGATCTCATCGCGGCGCTGGAACGGCAGGGTGTCTCCCGCGAGATGGCGCGCCTGCGGCTCAGGACCGCGCTTTCGGCATTCGACGAAGCGGCCATTTTCACCATCCACGGGTTTTGCCAGCGCACCCTGGACGACAATCCCTTTGCCGCTGTCCAACCCTTTGCGCGGGAACTGGGCGACACCACGGCGCTCATCCGGCAGGCTGCCGTGGATTACTGGCGGCAATTCATCGCGCATGGCGCGCTCTCCGCGGCGACAGCCGGGGAACTCGCCCGACAGAAACTCACGCCGGATCTCCTGGAAAAGCTGCTGGCCCGCGCCCTGCAAAAACCCCTGACCCGCCCGCTCTGGCCGGACAACCTGCCGCCCTTTCCGCCGGACGAATCCACCGAAACCTCCGCCGGCGCGCTGGATGCCGCCTGGCAGGCGGCGTCGGAAACCTGGCGCGCGGAACGAAAGCACGTCCTCCAGGAGCTGGAAGAGCATCTGCCTTTCCTCCACCGGACGGTCTACACCCCGGACAGGGTGGAAAGCGGCGCCAAGGACTGGGATGCGTTTTTCGCGCTGGACGACCCGCGCGGGGAACTCCCGAAGGAAGCGCAGAATTTCCGCTCCACTGTCCTGGAGAACAAAACCCGCAAATCCCCGTCCGCGTCCCCGCCGTCACACGCTTTTTTCAGGCAGGCGGAAGCCCTTTGCGAGGCGCGTGAAACCTGCCAGCAGGAAACCGGGCGGTTGCGCCTTGCCCTGTTCCGGCATTTTCTGGATTGGGGCCGCGCGCGCGTGGATGCGGAAAAGCGCAGGCGCCGCCTCGCCGATTTCGACAGCCTGCTCACCGATCTCCACCACGCCCTGGCGGAACCTGGCGGCGACCTGCTGGCCGCGCGATTGCGCGCGCGCTACCCGGTGGCCCTGATCGACGAATTCCAGGATACGGATCCCGTCCAGTTCGGCATTTTCTCCAGCATCTATGGCATCCGGACGGACGGCGGCGCAAGGGACGATGTCACCATGTTCTGGGTGGGCGATCCCAAGCAGGCGATCTACAGTTTCCGCCAGGCCGACCTGCACACCTATCTCAGGGCGAAGCGGCTTGCCGGACGGCAATATGCGCTCAACGTGAACCAGCGTTCCGCGGAAGGCGTCATCGCGGGCGTCAACGCGCTGTTCGGCCAGAACGCCCGGGCGTTCATGCTGCCCGGCCTTGCGTTCGTCCCCGCGCGCCGCGGGCAAAACCCCCTGCCGACGCTCATCGATGACAGCGGTGTTGCGCGCGCCGCCTGCCATTTCCTGGCCTTGCCGGAAAAGGTCGAAAACAAGGAGGCGCGTTCCACGCTGGCCGCCCAGGCCACGGCAGCGGAAATCGCCCGCCTGCTGGACGCCGCCCGCCGGAATTTGGTCCGGATCGGCGACGCGCCGCTCGCGCCGGGGCGTATCGCCGTGCTAGTGCGCACCCATCGGCAGGGACAGCGCATCAAGGAGGCGCTGCGCGAGGTTGGGGTACAGGCGTCGGAGCGCGCGCAGACAAGCGTCTTTGCCAGTCCGGAAGCGGAAGACCTGGAAAGATTCCTGCTGGCGCTTTCCGAACCCGCGCGCGCCGACCTGATGAAAACCGCGCTGGCGACACGCCTGATCGGCCTTGCCGCAACCCGCGTCGCCAGCCTGGAACAGGATGAAAGCGCCTTTACCCAATGGGCCGACCGCTTCCATCGCTGGCGGCAATGCTGGCTGGCGCGCGGCATCGCCACCGCCCTGGCCGAGGCCAGGCGGGAACTGCAAATTCCCGCCCGTCTCCTGGCAAGCGCCGACGGCGAACGCCGCCTGACCAATTTCCTGCACCTCGCCGAACTTCTGCACCAGATGGAGGCAAACGAGGCGCCGCAACCGGCCCGTCTCCTGGAAGCCTTCGCCCATGCGCGGCAATCCCCGGATGGGGACATTGAAACACACCTGTTGCGCCTGGAATCCGACCGCGATCTGATCCACATCGTCACCATCCACCAGTCCAAGGGACTGGAATACGACATCGTGTTCTGTCCCTTCCTGTGGGATGACGGAAAATACCGCGACGGCGAACTCCCCGGCATCGCCTATCACGACGACGGCAATCTGGTCTTCGATTTCCGTCCGGAGGCGGAAGCAAGGGCCAGGATGTCCGCCAGGCAGGAACAGGCCGAGGAACGGCTGCGCCTTGCCTATGTCGCCCTCACCCGCGCCGTGCATCGCTGCTATCTGGTTTACGATCCTTGCGGTTCGGGCGGTCTCCTGAATTGGCTGGCGGCAGGCCGGGACTTTCAGCCACACGCGTGGATTGCCGCGAAAAAGGAGGCGCTGCCCGATGTCCGCCAATTGCGGGCGGATTGGCAACACCTGATCGCCGCCGCCCAGGGGAGCGCGGAAACCCTGTCGGTGTCCATCGACGCGCCGTGTCACCGTTTTGTTCCGGACGCCCCGCGTTTCCGGGCCGCCATCGCGCGGCGCGTCCTGCTTCCGGACTGGCGGATCGACAGCTTTTCCGGCCTTGTCGCCGGCATGCGCCACACGGATACCACGGAAGCGGAGGCCAGCGATCACGATACCCTTCCGGCGAGTTCCGCGACAGGCGACGCGCCGCCGGACGATTTGCCCGCCGACGATATTCTGCGGTTTCCATGCGGTCCGCGCGCCGGCGATTTCCTGCACGCCCTGCTCGAACGCGCCGATTTCGGCAACCCCGGGCATCCCCTGGATGACGGCTTCCCGCAAGGCTCCGGATTTCCCGCGGAGGGCAGGGCGATCCATCCCCGCGCGCTCACGAACCTTCTGCGGGACGTATTGACCACCCCACTGGCGCTTCCGGGCGTGGAAACACCGCTCTATCTCAAGACCCTGCCGCCCGGTCGACGCTTCATGGAACTGGAGTTTCATCTCTCCGTTTCCACGCTGGACGTTCCGCGTCTCACTGGTCTCCTCGTCGAACACGGGGAAACGCTGCCGCGCCTCGATTTCTCCCCCTTGCGCGGTTTCTTGCGGGGTTTCATCGACATGGTGTGCGTTCACGAAGACCGCTACTACGTATTCGACTGGAAAAGCAACCACCTGGGCTGGACGCCCGCCGCCTATTGCCAGGAATCCCTCGCCCGGGCCATGCTGGAGCACGGCTACACGTTGCAGTCCCGCCTTTACCTGCTGGCCCTGCACCGCTACCTGGAACTGCGCCTCCCCGGCTACGACCCGGAAAGGCATCTGGGCGGTTGCTGCTACCTTTTCCTGCGCGGCGTGCGCCCCGACTGGCGCCAGCCCGACGGAACGCAAACCGGCGTTTTCACACTGCCCCCGAAGCCCGATCTCATGCGGGCGATGGATGCATTGACGCGCGGAGCGCGCCTGGCGCAAATGGACACGCGCGCGAGAAATTAGCGACGGGCATTCCTGCCTGTCGCGCGGGACAAATCCGGAAGGGGTTCCTTTCCTTTTCCAAAGCACCTGTAAAACATCCCCGAACGGATTGCCTGGTTTCCATGCCGGTTTTTCGCGTCGGTTGGCGGAAAGAGGCCAGGAAGCGAGGAAGGCTGGAGGTTGTGCTGTTCCCGCGTCATTTCGGAGAGTTGTCGCTGTGTGGTTTTGCTCTCTTGGGAGGACACGATGTGACATTTTTTGGTTCATTGGTGACGAATATTGTCACTTCCTGTGTTGTTGGGGTGTGGGTGGGAGAATGGATAAGGAAGGGTAATCAAGGGGTTAAGGGATTTGAGTGTTTCTGGCACATGTCTTGCGTGTAGATTGCCATGATGAAGCGGAACATGACAGGACAGGAACGGAAAGTGGAAAAGACGGTTGTCGGGTCTTCCTTGTGCGCGCGCGGGTGGGCCGCGGCAAGACCGGCCCCGCCCCCCGCCCCCCCCCCCACACCCCACCCCCACAACCCACACCCCAAAAACCCAAACCCAACACCCAACCACG
>JAISME010000135.1 GCA_031276915.1 Zoogloeaceae bacterium | reverse complement strand
ACAATCTTTCCAGCAAGCGGCCCAGGAAGGCCAGATGCATGAATTGCAGGCTGGTATTGGGCAGACGTTCGGTGTTTTTCCACAATCGCCGGAACTGCTCAAGCCAGCCAAAAACGCGTTCGACAATCCAGCGCTGCGGCATGGCCGCAAAAGTATGTAACGCATTACGTTTGGCCACCTGCGCCTTTGCCCCCGGTTTTCTCCTGTATCGCATCAGCGAAGGGCGCTTCAGCGCGCTCACACCGTCCTGATCTGGCACGTTCCATTTGGCAAAGTCCAAATGCGCTGTCCGCCATTTCGGAAAATCCTTCGGCAACATCCACCACTGACAGCCACTTTGTACACCCCGCTTCGCAGGCGGACACTCCGCCCCCCGGCGCGCAAGGAAGGCGGTGGATCCCCGTGGGTCGCGGACGCGCGGCGCGATTTCACGATTGCGGGGGCGCCTGATAGAATCCCGGGACGCCATCACGGGATTGCGCGCGCAAGAAGGAAAGCGCGCCGCGCGTTTCCCGGTCGCGGCGCGACCAAGGGAACAACCACTATCAGAGGAAAACAGCATGAGCAGTGATCGCATTCTCAATCCCCAGTTCCGCAGCAAGATCATGTCGGCAGACGAGGCCGCCGCGCTTGTTCCCGCCGGTGCGAATGTCGGCGTCAGCGGCTTTACCGGCGCGGGATACCCCAAGGCCGTGCCAGTCGCGCTGGCAAAGCGCATCCTGGATGCCCGGCTTGCCGGCAGGAAATCCAAGGTGAGTCTCTGGACCGGCGCTTCCACCGCTCCGGATCTCGACAGCGCGCTCGCCATTGTCGATGGCGTAGAGAAGCGTCTCCCCTACCAGTCCGACCCGGTGCTCCGGAACAAGATCAACGAAGGGAGTGTCGAATACACCGACATCCACCTTTCCCATGTCGCCCAGCTTGCCGCCTTCGGTTTTCTGGGCAAACTCGACGTTGCCATCATCGAGGTGGTCGGCGTTACGGCGGATGGCAAACTCATCCCCTCCTCCTCGGTCGGCAACAACCCGACCTGGCTTGACATCGCCGACAAGGTGATTCTTGAAGTGAACGCCTGGCAGAACGCGGCGCTGGAAGGCATGCATGACATCTACAGCGTGGCACTGCCGCCCGCGCGCCAGCCGATTCCGCTCGTCAAGGTCACGGATCGCATCGGTGGCCCCTACCTGACCGTCGATCCACAAAAGGTTGTCGCCGTTGTGGAAACCAGCCGTCCCGACCGCAATTCGCCCTTCTCGCCACCAGATGAAAATTCCAGGAAGATCGCCGGGCACATCCTGGACTTCCTCGCGCACGAGGTAAGGCAAGGACGCCTGCCGAAGGATCTCCTGCCGCTGCAATCCGGCGTCGGCAACATCGCCAACGCGGTGCTCTCCGGCCTGAACGAAGGGCCGTTCGAGAATCTCGTCTCCTACACCGAGGTGTTGCAGGACGGCATGCTGGACATGATCAAGTCCGGGAAGCTCCTCTGCGCCTCGGCCACGGCCTTCTCGCTCTCGCCCGTCGCCCTCGAGGAACTGAACAAGGACCTTGCCCGCTACAGCAGGAACATCATCCTGCGTCCACAGGAGATTTCCAATAACCCGGAAGTCATCCGCCGCCTGGGCGTCATCGCCATGAACGGCATGATCGAAGCGGACATCTACGGCAATGTGAATTCCACGCACATCATGGGTTCCCGGATGATGAACGGCCTTGGCGGTTCCGGCGACTTCGCCCGCAACGCCTACCTTTCCATTTTCATGTCTCCCGCGCAAGCCAAGGGCGGCGCCATCTCCTCCATCGTGCCAATGGTTTCGCATGTCGACCACACCGAGCACGATGTGCAGGTGCTTGTTACGGAACAGGGCCTTGCCGACCTGCGTGGCCTCTCGCCCAAACAGCGCGCCAAGGTGGTGATCGAAAATTGCGCCCATCCAGATTTCAGGCCCGCCTTGCGGGATTACTGCAAACGCGCCTACGAGAAGTCCGGCAAGCACACCCCGCATCTTCTGGAGGAATGCTTCTCCTGGCATCTGAAGTTCCTGGAACAGGGGAAGATGTGACCGCGTGTCGGCCCACCTGATGACCGCCCCGGTTCCCGAAACCGAAACGTCTCCCGTCCTCCCGACGGGACATAACCCGCAATCCTTTTCTTGAGCGCGTTCTCCCGCCTTTCCGGCCGCATTTTCAACCTTGCCTGGCCGGTCCTGATCGCCCAGATGATCTCCGTTGGCATGATGGCCGCGGATACCCTGATCGTCGGGCACTTTTCGACCCGGCACCTGGCCGCGGTCGCGGTTGCTTCCGGGCTGTACATCACGGTGGCTCTGGCCCTGGGCGGCGTCTTGCAGGCGCTCGCGCCGATCATCGGCCAGCACTGGGGCGCGGGCGAAACCCGACGGATCGGCGCGGACCTGCGCCAGGGCCTGTGGCTGGCCGGATTCCTCGCGCTGGGCGGTCTCCTCCTGCTGCACGGCTTTGCCCGTGAAATGATCGCGCCCGCCCGGCTTGACCCGGACATCGAGCGGATTGCCGAGGACTATCTGCGCCTGCTGGCGTTCGCGCTGCCGGCCACGCTGGGCTACCGGGCCTTCCATGCCGCCGCCACCGCCCTGGGACAACCCCGTCCGTTGATGATTATTGCTTGCGTGGAAACCGCCGCGCACGCGCTGCTTGCCTGGCTGCTGGTCGGCGGCCACCTGTTTTTTCCGCCGCTGGGCGCGTTGGGCGCAGCCGGTTCGCAGGTACTCGTCACCCTGATCAGCCTCGCCATCTCTTTCTGGTTGCTCCTGAAGCACCCGCATTTCGCCCCCTATGACATTTTTTCCGCCTGGGAAAAACCGGACTGGCGGGCGCAGAAGGAATTGCTGCGTCTGGGCGTGCCGATGGGGTTTTCCTACCTCGTGGAAATCAGCGCCTTCACCCTGATGGCGATTTTCATCGCCCGCCTGGGTTCGGACGTGGTGAGCGGACACCGCATTGCCGCCAATCTGGCCGCCTTCGTCTATATGCTGCCCCTGTCGCTGGCGATCGCCACGGCAACCCTGGTGGCGCAGGCGGTGGGCGCGGGCCGGGAGGATCAGGCGCGGGCATCGGCACGGGCCGGGGTCGCGCTCGCCTCATTTTGCGCCGTGGCCGTCGCGGCGCTGCTCTTGTGCCTGACCTTGCCAATCGTTCGCCTGGCGACCGGGGATCCACAAGTGGCGGGAATCGCCGCCGGCCTGATTTTCTACATCACGCTCTACCAGTTCTTCGACGCCATCCAGACTGCCGCCTGCTTTGCCCTGCGCGCCTACAAGGTGAGTTTCCTCCCCCTCCTCATCCACCTCCTCTGTTTCTGGGGGCTGGGACTTGGGCTGGGGTACTGGCTCGCGTTTTTCGCCGCAACGCCGCAGGGCGCGGCGGGGTTCTGGCAGGCGTCCGTCGCGGCGACCATCGTCGCGGCGCTGCTGTTGGGCGGGCTGCTGCTCTGGGTGATGCGCACGCGGCATGAGGACAAGCCAGCGCGTGCGCGCGAACAATGAGGCGCAGCCGCTCATTCCAGTTTGTGACAGAAACGGCGTCAATGATCCCATCCCGAGCGGCAATGCTTCCGACGCGCCCGGGGCAGGTTTCGGGATTGCGCAAAGTGCTTTCGCCGAATCCCCGTTCGCTGGAAGAAATCTCCCCCGGCCCCCTCCGTGCCCGCCTTTCGCCGCCACCCGGCGCGAGAAGCCAGGCCGGAAACCAGGCAATCCTCAACGAATATCCCCGGGAAATATGATTGGTGATTTCGCGCGATCGCGCTGGAAAATATCCCTTAGAATGACAGGCTTTGATGTCGCAAAGTTTCAATGAGTTCCTTTCATTTTCTCGCAGTCGGCCTGGGCGCGGCGCTGGGCGCGTGGGGCCGCTGGCTGCTGGGCCTCGCGCTCAATCCCCTCGCGCAAGGCATCCCCCTGGGAACGCTGGCGGCCAACCTGATCGGCGCTTACCTGGCGGGCGTCGCTGTGGGTTTTTTCCATTTTCATGCCGATCTGCCCCTGGCCCTGAAACTTCTCGTCATTACCGGTTTTCTGGGAGGATTGACTACATTTTCCAGCTTCTCGGCGGAAACGATGGATCGCTTCCTGTCCAACCGGACCACACAGGCATTGATCCTGATCGGCCTGCATCTCGCGGGATCGTTGTGCATGACCTGGCTGGGACTCCTGACCGTGGGCGCAACGCGCATCTGGGGCCGCCAGGCATGAGAAAACTGGGAAAAGCATTGGAAATGCTGGCCGTGACGGATACCGGCCTGCTGCGGGAAAACAATGAGGACGCCGTTTCCGTGCATCCGGACAAGGGGATTGTCCTGCTGGCGGACGGCATGGGCGGATGCAACGCCGGCGAAGTGGCCTCGAACATGGCGGTCGCGCTCCTGTCCCGCAAGCTGGACCGGGTAAATCTCACGCGCCTGGAGCCGGAAAAGGCGCTGCAAACCATCACGAAGGGGATCGAAGCGACCAATGCGGTCATCTACCAGACATCGATCGATCAACTGAAATACGCCGGAATGGGCACAACACTCGTCGTGGGCTGTTTCGCCAATAACCGGCTTTATGTGGCCCACCTGGGCGATTCCCGCGCCTATCGCCTGCATGCCGGACAACTGAAGCGCTTGACCCGCGACCATACACCGATGCAGGACATGATCGACGCCGGTCTCATCACCGAGGAAATCGCGCACCGTTCCTATGGCAAACACCTGATTAATCGCGCCATGGGAATCTCCGCTCAGGCCAGCCCGGAGTGCCACGTCCACGATGTTGCGGTCGGCGACCTTTACCTCTTCTGCTCTGACGGTCTGACCGACATGGTCGACGACGCGGAGATCGCCGCCATATTGCAAACGCCCGATTGCCGGCTCTTTGAAATTGGCGAGCGGCTGATGCGCCAGGCCAATGGGAATGGAGGCCTGGACAACATTTCCCTGATCCTGGTGCGCGTTATCGCGCCTTTTCCGACATAATCCTTTTAAAATAGCAACATCACGTTACATTAATTGAAAATGGCAAGTCATGGCAAGCTTGATTCTATCTGTAGACGGATTGGTTTTGAAGGAAATCGAACTCGATGAGGAACGCATCACCATCGGCCGCAAATCCAGCAACGACATACAGATCGACAACCCCGCCATATCCGGAGAGCATGCGGCGGTTGTCACGGTTTTGAAGGATTCGTTCCTGGAGGATTTGGACAGCACCAATGGCACGCTGGTCAACGGACGTTCGGTGAAACGGTACGCCCTCCAGCACAACGATGTGATCGAAATCGGCAAGTACAAGCTCAAGTACCTGAATGAGGAACCCGAAGGGACCGGGGATCCATCGGAGATTACCAGCTCACAGATTTCCGATTTCATTCCGGCGCCGACAGAAACGCTGATCCACGCGCTGAACACGGAAAACATCTACACGACGGAATCGGTCCGGGGGCTTTTGCGCATCATCAGCGGTCCCAAGACGGGGCTGGAGCTTCCCCTCAACCGGAACGAGCTCACAATGGGCAAACCCGGACACCAGGTTGCCCGGATCGAACGCAAATCGCAGGGCTACATGATCTCCCATGTGGAAGGAAACCCTGTCACCATCAACGACAAACCGTATGGAGCGCGGGCATCCCGCGTGCTGCGCAATCTGGACCAGATTGAAATCCAGGGAGTGAAAATGCTGTTCGTGATCGCGCGGGACTGATCCGAACATGGACCGCGGATTTTCCGCAGCGCGCGTTTTTCCTTTCACGACCCGCGCGCCAAGGCAATCGGGTGGAACGCTGGAAAATTCGGAATAATGCCCAAGGTATTGATTTTATGGGGCGACATACCGGAATCGAACCGGTGACACCTGGAGCCACAATCCAGTGCTCTACCAACTGAGCTAATGCCGCCATTGTCCTGTTGGCGCGCCCGGCGAGAATCGAACTCACAACCTGCGGCTTAGAAGGCCGCTGCTCTATCCAGTTGAGCTACGGGCGCATGTTCTCGACCGGAATCGCAACCTTGTCTGGTCGGGGTGGTGGGATTTGAACTCACGACCCTCTGCTCCCAAAGCAGATGCGCTACCGGACTGCGCCACACCCCGAGGAGCGGGGATTCTATAGAGCGCACGAAATCTCGTCAATAGCAACACATGGGAGACAGGGCGACCACGCCATATTCCTTTTTCATCGGCTGGTTCTCCCGCAGGAGAAGCGGTTTCCAAGTGAGGATGGAGGTCTGATCCGGATTCGGCCATCATCAATATCCGCAATCCGGGAAAGCGGCGCTTCCCGTCATCCTTCGCCAGCCCTCCGCGTCTTGGAGAAACACCCAGAGTTCGCGCCAGCTCTCAAGCGGTTGCACCGCCAGCGTCATCGCCTTGTCGCCCGGCAAAACCGCTACGCGCCAAACGAGGACAACATCGTCGGCCAGGATTTGGGCAAAAGCGCCGGATTTGGCGTGTTTTCCCTGCACGGCGGCTACCGCTGGAACAAGAATGCCCGCGTCACCTTCGGCGTCGATAACCTGTTCGACA
>JAISME010000124.1 GCA_031276915.1 Zoogloeaceae bacterium | reverse complement strand
CGCACAACGCACAACGCACAACGCACAACGCACAACGCACAACGCACAACGCACAACGCACAACGCACAACGCACAACGCACAACGCACAACGCACAACGCACAACGTGAAAATCTTCTCCGTTATCCACAGATAACGGAGAATATTTTTCGGCGTCTGGATAACGCCGGGTTTTTCCTCTCTTCTTTTCCAGCCTTTCCTTCCCCTTCCGGTTTCCCCCATTCCACCGTCCCGGTTGCGGGCGCATTTCCCCTTGTCCTTGCGATCACGCCCCAACGCGTCATTGCAGTCCTGCGGACGGTAATTTTTCCCGCATCTCTCCAAACCTTCGTCATTGCGAGGACCGCAGGTCCGTGGCAATCCAGACGAATTTGCAGCCTGCTTCAGCGTTTCGGATTGCTGAACCGTTTCATGGATTGCCACGTCGCTGCGCTCCTCGCAATGACAAGGATTGGGGCGTTTGGCGTGTCTTTTCCTCCCGGGGTTTCCGGTTTCCTTGTTTTTCCTCGTTTCACTACCCCGGTCGCGGGCGCGTGTCCTGGCACGCGTCCGCGGCTTTTTTTTGTTCTTCCTTCCTTTTCTTTCCAAAGGAGCATCATCATGAAACATCTTGTACACACCTTCCAACGTGGCTTCACGCTCATCGAACTGATGATCGTCGTCGCCATCATCGGCATCCTTGCCGCCATCGCCCTTCCCGCCTACCAGCAGTACACCATCCGCGCCTATGTCGCCGAAGGATTGAGTCTCGCGGCAGGCGCCAAGGCCGCCCTTGTGGACGCCTTTGTCAGCAACGGACTTGAGGGAATGCCCAAGGTGGAGTATCCCGGCTCCGGGAAATCGCCCCCCGGCAGCTACGCCTACGAATTCAAGCCAACGGCAAATGTGAAGGCAATTACAATCTATGGATATGATGAAAAGACTAACTCCTATCCGGTCGTTCGTATCCACTATGGCGGCAAGAACAAGGCACTTGATGATCTGGGCATTATCCTGAACCTTCAGCCAGGAACTGGCGGATTCAGGGAAAAAGGCTATCCCGTCTACCTGCTGGGGGAAGGAGGGGCCGAAGGCAAAGCAGCCGCCGAGAGATCATCATCCATCATCTGGGGCTGCGCCTTGAGCCCCCTCAACACAAAGAAGACCTTCAAAGAGCTTGCCAAGTATCTGCCCAGCCGTTGCCGCAATCAAGGCACCGCGAAGTAGTTGTCTGAATTGTATCGTCACAAAAACATGCGCCATTCTGTCCAGATTACAACTGACAGGGATGGCGCATGGATTCCATGCAATCTTGTCACGACATTTCGGATCATACCTGGCAGTTTCCGATGCCACACCTTCCGGATCGGAAGGATGTCCGGGCGGATTGCACAGGGATATCTTCGAGCGACTCTTCGGCGTGAAGTGACGGTACTCCCGAAATATCGCTGGCTCAAGGTGGCGTGAACAATCCTGCTATCGGTGGCTCCATCGTCTGGGGGTGCAGACCGTACAACAACAGCGGCAGTCCTCAATCTTTCGGCAAAATAAGCAAATATTTGCCCAGCAGATGCCGTTACAAACATCCCGATATGTCGAATTGAGGATCAAACCCAATACAGTACACAACCCGCAAACAGCCCGGAATCCACTGCCTCGCAAGAAGCATGTTCCGGGCATTCCAGCGGCGCGCAACGCTCGCGGACTGCTGGCAAACAATATCCCCCCGGCAGCGAATCCCGGGGGGGATTTTTCCCATCATCGCAAACACAATCCTGTCTGGAACCCCGACCCCCAGGCCAGAATTTCGATCATGGCAACCCGTAGAGGCCCCCTCCCGGGTTCGTTTCGCGCGACAGGCAGGGACACCCATCGTTCATTTTCCCGACAGTTTCGGCCAGCGCGCCCGAAGGGAAGCCTCATCCAGAAAGGGCGCGTTTCACAACGCCCGCCCAGACCCATGATTCATTCCCATCCCGCGCAGATCGTGCCGCTGCGCCGGCTCGCCGCGGGGAGCTCCCGGTCGGACAAACACGTTCATCATTACCCCGCGTGCGACATTCGCATATGTGATGGCCCTGATGATTGTTCCGGAACTGATTGTGTCGCATGCCAGGCAAAAGGGATCACGGTGAGGAAACACGAAAAGGCATGCACGCGGGCAGAGAAACCGTGTTCATTCGCCGAAATCCGCCGGGTTTGTAAAAATCGCCATCCGCGGAACGGGACAAGCAAAAATGAACGGGGTACACTCGCGCTTCCTTGCCTTTCATGATCCAGTTGGGCTTGCGTTGCCATGTTTCAATCCACGCCCGTGGCCGGGCGAAACAGCATGGAAGGGGTTACGCCCCTCCCAGACCAGATGATCCCCTTGAAGGGGAAGGTTTCCAACCGGGGTTTGTTTTCGATGAAAACTGAAGAAAAACTTGAAAATCTTTACATTTCCGCTCTTGACTCCATGCCCACGCCGCGGGAGTTGCACGAAAAACTGCCGATCACACCCGTGGCGCATAAAACCGTGCTCCGGGCGCGCAAAACCCTGAACGCCATCCTGGACCGCGAGGACCCGCGCCTTTTCGTGGTGGCCGGTCCCTGTTCCATTCATGATCCGGTCGCCGGACTCGACTACGCGCGCCGCCTGAAGGCGCTGGCCGACGAACTGGCGGAAACGCTGTTTGTCATCATGCGCGTCTATTTCGAGAAGCCGCGCACCACCGTGGGCTGGAAGGGCTACATCAATGATCCGCACATGGATGATTCCTTCCGCGTTGATGTCGGCATGGAACGGGCGCGCGATTTCCTGCTGCGCGTCAATGATCTCGGGCTTGCCACCGGCACCGAGGCGCTCGATCCCAACTCGCCGCAGTACCTGGGTGACCTGATCGCCTGGAACGCCATCGGCGCGCGCACCACGGAATCGCAAACCCACCGCGAGATGTCCTCCGGCCTCTCCACGCCGGTCGGCTTCAAGAACGGCACCAGCGGCGACCTCGCGGTGGCGGTGAACGCCATCCTGTCCGCTTCCCACCCGCATGCCTTCCTGGGCGTGGATGCCGATGGCCGCATCGCCATCGTGCGCACCACCGGCAATCCCTATGGACACATGGTCCTGCGCGGCGGCGATGGCAAGCCCAACTACGACACGGTTTCCATCGCGCTCGCCGAGGAGGCGCTCCGGAAGGCGAAGCTGCCCGCCAATCTCGTGGTCGATTGCTCGCACGCCAACAGCCACAAGAAACCGGAAATGCAACCCCTGGTGCTCTCCGATGTGGCAAGCCAAATCCTGGCGGGCAACCGTTCCATCGTCGGCGTCATGATCGAATCCAACCTGGAAGCCGGCAACCAGCCGATTCCGGCGGACCTTGCGCAGCTCAAATACGGCCTTTCCGTCACCGACGCCTGCGTGGATTGGGCGACGACCGAAAAAATGCTGCGCGAGACGGCGGCGCAATTGCGCGATGTGCTGCCGAAGCGCAAGGCGTAGGAAGACCGGACCCGATGGACCTGAAAAAGACCATCCTGCTGATTTGCGCAGGCATTGGTCTCTGGTTTGCCTGGGACGCCACCAGCAACAGGGCGCTGACGAAAGAACGCGTCCTTGATCTGTACAGGGAAGCGGGACGCGCCCTCATGTCGAATGATGGCGAAGCCTATTGCCGCCTGTTCAGCGACGACCTGAGCGGCAATTCCGAAACCCGAATGCCGGGCATGCCCGTCGAGCGCAAGACGATCACCCAAAAGGACGCCTGCGCCGTCGTGGATGAACTCTACACGTTGAAACGGAAGATGGAGGAGAAGGCAAGGGTGGCGCTCCATGTCAACCATGAATTCATGATCGCTTCAGTCACCCTGGCGCCAGACAGGAAAAGCGCAACCGTCGAATTCAACGATGAAATCCGGATTGGCACCGAGCGTGGCGCGGCGCTGACCCTGCGTTCCCGGCAGACCGACAGGATCCGGCAGCGTTCCGGAAAGATCAGGATTTTCCAGAGCGACGGCAGCATGGAGATTTTTCCGGGAAACGGACAATAGCCTTCTCCCGCGTTTCCAGTTGCAACACTGCGGCGCTTTACACCGGAAAAAGCAGCGGCCTCTCCCACCCCGGACGAAAGAGGTTGGCCAGGGGTTATCCGCCGTCCGCATCGATCAAAACAGTTTCCAAAAGGCCACGATCATGACCGACAAAATCCTGCTCGCCATCGAGGGCGCACTGACGACAGTCACGCTCTCCAACCCCGACAAGCTGAACGCCATCGACTTTTCCATGTGGCAGGACCTGCGCCGGGCGATGGAGCGCATCGCACAGGATGACACCGTGCGCTGCGTCGTGCTGCAGGGCGCGGGCGCGCATTTCGCGGCGGGCGGCGACCTGGAGGAATTCCAGCGCCTGCGCGCCACACTGGAACAGGCGCTTGCCTATCACGATGAGGTGGACAAGGCGCTCACCGCCATCCGGTATTGCCCGCATCCCACCGTCGCCATGATTCGCGGCGCCTGCATCGGCGGCGGGCTGGAGATTGCCGCCTGCTGCGACATCCGCATCTGCGACGATACCGCCCGCTTCGGCGCGCCGATCAACAAGCTGGGGTTTTCGATGTATCCGGGCGAGATGGCAAGCCTCCTGGAAATTTGCAGCCAGTCAGTGCTGGCGGAAATGCTGCTGGAAGCCCGCATCCTGGACGCCGGGGAAGCCGTGCGCAAGAACCTTGCAAGCCGTGCCGTCGCGCCGGAAGCCTTGCGCTCGGAAGTCGACGCCGCCGTGTGCCGCATCCTGGCGGGCGCGCCCAGGGTCGCCGGCTGGCACAAGCAATGGATGCGCCGGCTGGCGCATGACACACCGCTTTCCGGGGAAGAGAAAAAAGCAGCGTTCGCTTTCCTCGACACCGAGGACTACCGCGAGGGATTGACGGCCTTCCTGGAAAAAAGAAAGCCGCGCTTTGTTGGCCGCTAGGTGGTGAATCGATCACATGGATATTCCATTTGCCATGACAGGGTTTCTTTCCCTCGCGCCGCGCGGCAAGCCGCAGACGCTGGAATACGCCTGGTTTGGCCGGGAAGCGGAAGAGGCGGAATCCGCTCCCGCGCTTGTCTTCCTGCATGAAGGACTGGGAAGCGTCGCCGCGTGGCGGCAATTTCCCGCCCGGGTGTGCGCGGTGGCGAAGCGGCGCGCGCTTGCCTATTCCCGGTATGGATATGGCGCGTCGACACCCCGTCCGCATGCCGAAGCCTTTCCTCTCGACTACCTTGAGCGCGAGGCTCTGGACGTTCTTCCCGCGCTGCTCGATGCCCTGCGTATCGAAAAACCGTGGCTGGTCGGGCACAGCGACGGGGGCAGCATCGCGCTCATCGCGGCGGCGCGCGATGCTGGACGCTATTCCGGCATTGTGACGATCGCGTCGCATTACCGTGTCGAGGAAATATGCCTGAAGGGCATCGAGCGGGCGCGCGTCGCCTATGAAACGGGAACACTCCGGGAGAAACTCGCACGTTGCCACGCGGATACGGATTCCGCGTTCCACGGCTGGTGCGACGCGTGGCTTGATCCGGCGCGGCGCGGCTGGAATGTGGCGGCGGATCTGAAGCGCATCACGCTCCCCGTGCTTGCCATTCAGGGGCGGCAGGACGAATACGCCACGCTTGACCAGATCGAGGCCATCGCGCGCGCCGCGCCGCAAACCGAATTGTTGGTGATCGAGAATTGCGGCCATTTCCCACACATCGTCGCGCCGCAGGCGATGGCGGAGGCGATTGCCGCGTTCGTCGCGCGATAGCGCCATGCCAGAAGGAAACATGCGCCAGTATCCCTGACGCGCCCTGTCCTGTTGCCGGCGCCCAAACCCGCGAAGGCCGGGGGACGCGGAAAGCCGCGCTCCCTTTTTGTGAAGCCCTGCCCCCTGATTGCCTCTCCGCGTTGTCAGTCCTCGCGTGGCTGATTGATGGTATGAAGGCCAAGGTATTGGGCCGGAATGCGCATGTAAACTTCGCCCTCTTCCGCGCGCATGGGCAGTTTCTCGTTTTCTTCCAGAAGATTTCCATAATGAACCTGCGCCTCTTCCGAAATCGGGCTTCGTTCCAGACGGTTTGTGTCGAGTTCCCCGCAGATGGCCTCGGTGGCCTTCGTCCCTGCCCTGTGTGCGTTCCTGAAAACTCCCGGAAACGGTCGGGTGTCATCGTTGCCGCTTTCGCTGACGTGGTAGGCAAACGCCATTTCATTGCCCAGAGTCAGCAAATACGTGTTGTATTCGGGATTGAGTGTGTAGCGATAGACATGTGTTTTGCGCGAGGACTTGTCAGCGGGAAAGGCCAGAAACAGGGTCCGCGTATCCGGCTCCAGGGAGATGCCATCTTGTGTGATACGAAGGAAATGGTTCGGAAACGCCATGTCATCCCCGGAGAAAAGGATATGCCCTTGAAATTCATGCGGGATCACGATGCGCACCTGTATGGAATGCGCCAGCGGGTCCGCGGCAGGTTCCGAATCCGATCCGCCGAACAAAAGCAGTTCGGGCCGCGGGAGCGCAAGACACACCTGCCCCCTTCTACGCCCGGTCGTCCACTGTCCCTGGGATGAAAATGAAATCCCCCTTCCGGCAATGCCGAAGGCCATCGCGTAATGGAAGCGGCCATTGTCGAACAAGGCAAGTTTCATGTTCTCGCCGCTGTAGCTTCCTGTCGCCGACGAATCCGGCAAGTCCGGCGCGATTTTCCACGCTTGCAGCTTTTTTTCCAGCGCGGCATGGGCGGTTTTCCCCGTTTCGCCCGCGTTGGCGTAGTAGGTCAGCGCGGTAATCCACCTTGTCCTCTGCGGGCTTCGCCGCGGTTTTCCCTCGCCCGACACCGGGGTGTCGCCCAGGAGAACCGGGCCGGTTTTTTCGTCTTCGTACAATCGACCCAGGCGCATGAACGCCAACTCCCGCTCTTGTTGCGCGTACCCTTCATCTTCTCCCAGCAATCGCAATCCAATGGCCAGCTTTTCCAGGGATTCCCCGGGGAATTCAAGTTCAGGATGCCGAATGGCCAGGTCGCCAAGACGCGCGGGATTGGCGGCAAACAGGTGAACGGCCTCCCGCAAATCCTGCCGGGTTCCCGTTCCGGCGGCGACAAACTGCCCCAGTTTTTCCCGCAAGCGCGTTTTCTGGGCGAGGAGATAGGTCAATGGATAAAAAGGACACTCCGCGCTGTCCGTTCTGCTTTCACGACGCGCGTGACAGGGCAAGGCTTTTCCGATCAGTGCTTCCGCCGCCGCAAGCGCCTGGCGGTAGCGCGCAACCATCTGTTCCGGATTCTTCGGGTAGCCGAGCCCGCCCTCTTCAAACAATATGGCTTCCATTTCGATGGCAAGCGGGTCTTGCGCGGCGACCGCCCGTTGCAGCCACGCAAGACCCGCTTGTGCGTCATGCTCATCACTCCTGTGCAGGAGAATACGGGCAAGGATGGCCGTGGCCGCCGGATCGCCCCGCTCGGCCTTTGCCTGCCAGTGGCTTGGGATGCCGTCTTCGTCGGTTTCCCGTGCGGGAACATCCGCCGCCAGGAATATGGAACACAAAACAAGAAACTGCGGGAAAAAGGGTTTCATGATGATTCCTCAAGAACGGGTTTGCACACGAAAAAAGCCAGGTTCCCGGCATGGCGGATTGCGATGCCACGCCAACGCTTCAGATGCATAAACGCGCCATTCTCCACCAGATGTCGATGTCGATCCTACGGTGCGGTTGCCAGCCCCTCATTTCCTTCCCGGCGTGACGGCAAATTCCCATGGTCAGTCGATGTGGCCATAGTGTAGGATACGTGGCCTGGCGCGATGTTCTGGTTCGTCGCGTCACTGCTTTTCCCTTGCCATTTTTTCTTCCGGAGATGCCATGCGCACCATCATGAAACTCGCCGCGGTTGCCGCCACCGCGCTCGTCGTCGCAGCCTGCGGCAGCCCCAAGGACGCCAACAAGGCCAATTTTTCCAAGGCAATCCAGGCGTATCTGGATACGCAACCCGCTTTTTGCGTAGACATTCCAGGCTCCAAGTTCCCATTGGTGTTGGTAGATGCGTTTCCACACAAATATTACAAACCAACGCTGGAAGCCCTTGTCGAATTGGGGCTTCTGGGTACACGAAAAACCGAGGAAGAACTCCCTGGCGGGAAGAAGTTGCCCGCAACGGAATATCTAGCCACGAAGCTTGGCAAGCAATATCTGGTCACTGGAAAATCGGGGAGCGCCAAGTTCTGCACCGGAAAATACAAGCTGACCGGCATTGACAATTTCACCGAACCCGCCCAGAACCAGTGGGTAAGCGCAACGATGTCGCAAGCGGCGTTCCAGTACGAAATCACGGACCTTGCCGAATGGACGCAATCCGCAAAGCTGCGCGCCGTCTACGAGCGTGAATTCAAGGAGCTTGAAAAAAATCAGGACAAGGCCGTGCTTATCCTGACCAATGAAGGCTGGATTCACGAACGCCTGTTCAACGACAAGTCATGACGTGGAATTCCCGTCCGCGCACCACGGGATGTCGTGGAGCGCGGCGAGCGCATTGTTTTCCCGCACGCGGGAGAAAGGGAAAGGGCTGTGCCGGCTTTTCCCGACTGTGTATCGCAGGCAATCAGGAAGACCGCCCGCGTCGCCTGTATGCGCGCGCCCTTCCATCCTGAATGTCCGCTCGAATCAGGCCAACTTCGAGGCCAACTCCGCTTTTGGATACAAGGCAAGCGCACGATATTCCCCCGGGATTGACATGGGGCAATGGTTGTCGATCCAGATGATTGTGGCGGGCGGTTTTATATTGTGGCGTTGCGGGAATCCGGTAACAGACAAGGGAACGGGATGAACTGGCCGCCGGAACATGCCACAAATGAACCCGTCGTGGCTTGTGACGTTCGGGTTGGGCGTAATTTTATTTCTTTCCATCTTTGCCTCCACCATCTTCTTTGCCTCCGTTATCTTCTCCGCTCCCGCCTTTTGGAATATCTGTCGACTCGTCTCCCAGAGCATCAAGCATTTGCAATCGCTGTTTCGCATAGCTCCGTATCTGCCCTATGACTTCCGGCCTTATAAGGGACTGATACAACTTCACTGCCCGGTCAGGCTTGTTGGCGGCCTCATAGGCCTGCGCAAGTGTGCAAAGCACCGAGTGCTGGTTGATATCATGCTGGTACTGGCTCTGGTAGTCACACTTCACAGCGATTTCCAATTTGGCGACAGCACTCCCGGCATCCCCGATACGGAGATAAAATTCGCCAAGAGCATAATTCAATCCTTGGCTGAATGGGTTGTACGCGATTCCTCGCCGCAAGATTTCCTCCGCCTTTGGGATTCTGCCCAATTTTTCCAAAAACCGACCGTAGGCAGACCATACCTTCTTTTCGTATGGGGCATGACTGACAACACTTTCAAATGCTGTAGTCAGTTTCTCCACTGCTTCCTTGTCCAACGCGCCAGCTTCAACCGCATCGTCATAAAATACAATTGGACGCCAACCACGAACAAACTCGTCTGGCTTTCTTTTCATCCAACCTTCAAGAAGCTTCCGAGCTTCCAGAGGACGGCCTAGCGCATTAAGCGCCTGTGCCTTATCCGCCATGAGGTCGTAATCATCCGGGTATGACTTGAGACCAGTTTCAACAATTTGCAAGGCAAGGGTTGGATTATCAAGGCGCAGGCATTGTGAATGTGAATTGTGAAAATCAACTTTATCGCCAGGCAAATTTTTATCGACGATAGCTCGCAGAACGACCAATGCACTTATCTCATCTTTTTGCTCAATTAGCTCTTTTGCTAATTCATGCGCTTTTTCTACTGATGGGATATTGTCTGTCGATAACCCTTTACGTAACTCTGATTCAGACAGCCAAGAATACTGGGCAAGCATGCCCTCAAAAGATGACCGCGCGTCTTTGATCTGTTCTAATGTTTCACGTTCCGATTTTTCGATATTTTTTTCGCTTGCTGTAACAGTTTCTCGGATCGTTCTTATGTGATCTTGGATCTGCTCTTGGATCTGCGCTACTGTTTCACGCACCGATTTTTCGATATTTTCTTTGCTTTCTGTAGCGACTTCTTGGATATTTTTTCCTATTTTATCGAATTCTGCTCGAACCTTCTCAAGTTCATCCTGAATCTTTTTCGTTACATCATATTTAACAGTTCCCGCAAGCCCCTTAACTCTGGTGCTTATCTGCTCAAACATGGATGTGCGCAGATTGTTAATCTCTACATCAAGATTTTGAAGCCTCATCAACCCAAGAAAGCCAAGCAAAACAACAATCGCTGAGCCACCGATCAGTTGAGTCAGCGCAATTGCTTCAGGCTTCGGCTGTTGTTGGTCGTTCAAAACCAGGTCGTCAGAAACTTTCTTGTAATCGGCAGCATATTTGCCAATTGCTGCCTTGGCATCCTCACAGATTTTCCGCTGCTCTGGGCCAGCACAGCCTGTAGAAGAATCGGCAAGTGCAGTTGCAAGAAGCTGAAGCTGTTGTGCGGACTTGTCCATCGCGGCAAGATGCTCTCCATACGCTGAGCCTCGCGCGAAATAAAACGCAGACCCTATGACGACCACTATTAAGATAGCCACCAGCATTCCTACTGCTGTTTGGTTTTTCCATTGCCGTTCGATCAGGGCATGTGTTTCTTCAAGCATTTTTTTGGTGGCGTCATCAAATGCATCAGGTATTTCTGATCTGGCGTTGTTTTCGGACGACATGGGCAATCCTCAAAAAATAGACACATGACAGTTCAGTTGTCCAGCAACGAAACTGTCGCCTTGTTTGTAACCATACAGACAGTGCCTGAAGCACCGCAGGTCCATGCATGACAAAACATTAATCCACAGAAATGCGATTGTCAACCAAGACAATCGCATTTCCCCTTTTGGAGGAGGCCGGGCAGGGAAGCGCGATCTTGCGGGATAGGTCAGCGGTCTTTTACCGGGAGCGGATGCCGTGTTTGGGGTACACCATCCCGACGCCAAGGTGTCGGCGCAAACCTGCGAGAAAGTGGAGAAGTTCCGCGGGGTATGCCCCTTGCAAACCCGGCAACCGTCCTCACCCCGCCATCTTCCACGCTCAAATCCCTTTCATCATCCGGGGTGGCGGTAATTACCATGAACTCCAGACGACGCGCGCGACGCGTTATTTTCGTGATTGAAACCAGGCGGCGACCGTTTCAATCTCGTTGGCCAGCATACCGCCGCCATAGTTTTCCGGCAGGCGGGAGCGTTCCGCATGACCATCGATCCTGGTCGGGAAACCACCGCCATGATAGGGGCCGATCACAAACACGGCGCTGTCGACGGCAGCCATTCGCGCCAGAAAGCGATTGGGCCAGCCCCAAAGCCACGGGGCAGCGTTGACCGGGACGAACACCAGTGTTGAATGGCGCGCCTTTGGCGTTGCGCCCGTCCATCCATACGCAATGTAGCGCAGCAGGCAGCCTTTCAGGGAAGCGCGCGACATCGCTTTCAAGCCGGGAACCGAGGCGCGCAAGGCCGCAACCGGCCTATCCCCGCCGTAGACTATGAGCGTTGCGCGACACCACGA
>JAISME010000121.1 GCA_031276915.1 Zoogloeaceae bacterium | reverse complement strand
CATCCAGCATGTCGAATTCCGCGATGACCGTTTCGCGGTGGCCTTGAGCCTCAATCGTGATTATGGCGGCGCGAACAGGAAACTCTTCTACCGCGCCAGGGTGGTCACGCCCGGCCGTTTCATCTTCCCGCCCGTCTACGCCGAAGACATGTATTTCCCCAGCGTCTATGGTCTTGCCGAAGGCGTGGGCAGCGTCACGGTTTCAGAGCACAGATGAGAGGGGATGGCGCTCGCGACAAGTGATGTGATGCATTTTCTTGCGCGCCTTCCCCGCTTCTGGCGCGGATTGGCCTGTTTCCTGTGCTTGTTGCTGGCAGGCCTGTTCGTGCTGGATCGTCTGTTCCCGCCGCCCGTGCCGGGACGGGATTCGCCCAACGCGCTGCTGGTGGTGGCGCGCGACGGCACGCCCTTGCGCGCCTTTCCCGATCAGGTGCACATCTGGCGGCATCCGGTGCGGGTGGAGGATGTCTCGCCCCGCTATCTGGAAGCCTTGATCCGTTACGAAGACCGGACGTTCTACTGGCATCCGGGCGTCAATCCGTTCTCGCTTTTGCGGGCGGCCTGGCAGTGGGCGCGACATGGGAAAATCATTTCCGGCGGCTCGACCCTGACCATGCAGGTGGCGCGCATTCTGGAGCCTATGCCGCGCACTGTGGGCGGCAAGCTGAAACAAATCCTGCGCGCCCTGCAACTGGAATGGCGCTATTCCAAGGCGGAAATCCTCACCCTTTATCTCAACTACGCGCCGATGGGCGGCGTGCTGGAAGGCGTGGAAGCCGCCAGCCGCGCCTATCTGGGCAAGCCCTCCCTGCGCTTGAGCCATGCCGAGGCGGCGCTGCTGGCGGCGTTGCCGCAAGCGCCTTCCCTGTATCGTCCTGATCGCCATCCCGAACGGGCGCGACAGGCGCGCGACAAGGTGATCGCGCGCATGACCGGCATCTGGACGGCGGAAGCGCTTGCCGACGCCCTCTCCGAGCCGCCCTTCTCCCAGAACGTGAAAGAGCCTTTGCTTGCGCCCCTGCTTGCGGCGCGCCTGAAAAAACAGGCCCCTGCCGGAGAGATTCGCATTGATTCAACCATCGACGCGCATATCCAGCAAATGGTGGAACTCCTGCTTGCCGACCGCGCCAATGTCCTGCCGCCGCGGGTTTCCGCAGCGGCGCTGGTGGTGGAGAACGCCACCCTGGAAGTGCGCGCCTATGCCGGGTCGGCGGATTTCGGCAACAACCTGCGCTTTGCCCACATCGACATGGTGCAGGCGCCGCGCTCGCCTGGCTCCACCCTGAAACCCTTCCTTTACGGTCTGGCGCTGGACGAAGGGCTGATTCATTCCGAATCGCTGCTTGCGGATGTGCCGCAATCCTTCTCCGGCTATCAGCCGGGCAATTTCCAGCAATCCTTTCGCGGCCCGGTCAGTGTTTCCGATGCCCTGACCAAATCGCTCAACGTGCCCGCCGTGGAAGTGCTGGAGCGTCTGGGCGCAAGCCATTTCGTCGCCCGCTTGCGCCAGGGCGGCCTGAAACTGGAGTTTCCGCGCGGCGCGGAACCCAATCTTTCCGTCATCTTGGGGGGCGTGGGCATCAGTCTGGAACAACTGGTGGGCGCTTATACGGCGCTCGCGCGGCAGGGGCTGGCGGGCAAACCCCGGTTTACGCCCGATGCGCCGGTAGAAGAGCGGCGAATGCTTTCTCCGGGCGCGGCCTTCATCATTCGCGATATTCTGGAATCGGGCGGCCCCGTGGGACGCGCTCTGGAAAGCGGCATCGGGCAGCGGCAGGGCATCGCCTGGAAAACCGGCACCAGCTTTGGTTTCCGCGACGCCTGGTCAATCGGCGTTTCCGACCGCTACACCGTCGGCGTCTGGGTCGGGCGGCCTGACGGCACGCCGAATCCGGGTTTTTTCGGCGCGAATGTGGCAGCGCCCCTGCTGGTGGATATTTTCAACGCCATCAATGAGCAGGACGCCCGCCTCGTCGCCAGTTTGCGGCATCCGCCGCCGCAAGTGCAACAGGAACGCATTTGCTGGCCGTTGGGATTGCGGCAGATGCACACCGCGCCGGAACATTGCCATCAGGCGCGCCTGGCCTGGACGCTGAACGGCGCGGCGCCGCCCACTTTTCCCGACCGTCTGCGCGGCGGCGAGGCGCGTTACCGCTTTCAGGCCGATCCGCGCAGCCAACAGCGCGCCCTTGCCGAATGCTTTCGAGGAAAACTTGAGACACGCGAAATCGCCCGTTGGCCTGCTGTGCTGGAACCCTGGCTGACGCCGGATACGCGCCGCCGCGCCTTGCCGCCGCCCTGGCTTGCCGCCTGCGCCCGCTACGCCACGCCGGAAGTCGGCCTGAAAATCGTCGGCGCGAGCAACGGCATGGAACTGCGCCGCGTGCGCGGCGGCGACACGCCCCTCTTGCGCCTGGAAGTGCGCGGCAGAACCAGCGGAGAAGTCATCTGGCTGGTCAATGGCAAAAACATGGGACGCTACCCGGCGCGCGCCAGCTTTACC
>JAISME010000044.1 GCA_031276915.1 Zoogloeaceae bacterium | reverse complement strand
TCAATGCTCTGGCGCCTGCACCACCAGCACCGAACCTTCCTGACGCACAACGGTCAGCGTGTCGCCCGCCGCCGGTATCGCGCTGTGTTCCGCAAGAGCGGCAGGCCAGTCGCTGCCGCGATAGCGCACGCGCAGATGTCCGCTGGCGTCGGGCGGCGTCACAACCTCCACCTTCCGCGCGACCGCGCTCGTTCCGTCATCGGGTTCAAGCTGATTCTTGCTCGCGCCGCGCCGCCGCCACGCGACGATGACGCCCGCCACGGAAGCCACGGCAAAAACAGCGATCTGGAGATTGCCCTGCTCCGGCAAAAACCACGCCAGCAAAGCCGCCGCCAGCGCGCCCAACCCCGCGAACAGCAAAGCCAATGTGCCGCTCGTCATTTCCACGGCCAGCAAAACGCCCGCCAGGATTAGCCACATCCACATCATGTTTCTCCTTCTTCGTTGGTTGATTCCTGATCCTCAATGTCATCCGTTTCGCGGCAGTCGCGGGGGTCGTCGGCCTTGCCCGATTCTTCGGGAAAACCTGTCAGCCTGACAAGAGCGTCCGGGCGACACGGCACGCAAGGAGGGAGGTCCTTTCCGTACCGGATTATCCCCCTGAAGGAAGATGCCCCCAACCAGAGTTTGTTCTGGATGAGAATTGTTCTTGTCGTAGTAACATGCTCCAGTTCCGGGGAGCGCCCCGGACAGATCAAGGGTCATCCATGCCAGGAAACTACAAGCTCGGTTATCGGCCAGACATCGAAGGCTTGCGCGCGATCGCCATCCTGCTGGTCGTGGCGGCGCACATAAAACTGCCGGGTTTCCAGGGCGGGTTCATTGGTGTTGACATGTTCTTCGTCCTTTCCGGCTACCTGATTACCGCGCTGCTGGCGCTGGAAACGGAGGCGACAGGCGACGTGGACATGTGGCGGTTCTATGCCCGCCGCCTCCGCCGTCTGGCGCCGGGGTTGTTCATCGTATCGGTTGCTTCCTGCCTCCTGGCCTGGGTCTTGCTCCCGCCCCTGCAACAGACGGCACAGGTTGGCGCCGCCGCCAGCGCCATGGTGTGGCTCAGTAATTTTTTCTACGCGTTCAGCCAGATCGACTACTTCGGGCCGGGCGCGGAAGAGAGTCTTTTCCTGCATACCTGGTCGCTGGGTGTGGAGGAACAGTTCTATCTTGTCTGGCCCTGGTTCATGTTGTTGCTGACGCTCGAACCAGCGACGAATCCGGCGCAAGGGACAACAAGGGAAGCAAGGGAAAGCCAGGTGCGACGCTGGAAGTGGATGATGTGGCTGGTGTTTTCCGCCAGCCTGGCCCTGTGCCTCGTCCTCATGCGCCAGCATCCGGCCTCGGCTTTCTACATGATGCCCGCCCGCGCCTGGCAATTCAGCCTGGGCGGGCTGACCTGGCTCTGCCTGCGCGACATGCCCTCCCCGGTCGCGCTCCGTACAGCGTTCGACAGGGTTTTCATCGAACTGTGCGGATGGCTTGGCCTTGCGGCCATCGCGCTCGCCCTGCTCTGGTGTGGTCCCGATGTTCCCTACCCTGGCGTCCGCGCCGTGTTGCCCTCGCTGGGCGCGGCCTTGCTGCTCGCGGCGGGCAGCCGTCATCGTCCGTCACGGAATGCGGGGGGTACGGTTATGTCCCTGCTCCATTTGCGGCCCATGCAGGCTTTGGGACATGTCTCCTATTCCTGGTACCTGTGGCATTGGCCGATCCTGGTGCTGGGCGCGGCGGTTTGCACCGATACCTCGCTGACGGTCCGGATCATGCTGGCGCTCATCGCGTTGATCCTGGCCTGGATTACGTTTTGTTGCGTGGAACAACCGATCCGCCGCCGGGAGGCGCTGCTCCGGCGTCCGGCGCCGATGGTGGTGGGCGTCATGACCCTCCTGATTGCGGGCAGCCTGCTGTGCCCGCTCTGGCTTTCCTCGATCGAATCCAGACTCTTCGATCCCGAACACCAGGAAATCATGGCCATCAGCCGGGACTTGCCGAAAATCTATGGCATGGGCTGCGACGACTGGCACGAGAACACCGACATCATTGAATGCACATTCGGCGAGGAAGACGCGCCAAACAGCGCGGTCTTTCTGGGCGACAGCATCGGCGCGCAATGGTTTCCCGCGCTGAAACAACGATTTACCCAACCCGGCTGGAAGCTCTCCGTCTTCACCAAATCGGCCTGCCCCATCATCGACAGGCCGATCTTCTACGCGCGCATCGGTCGGGACTATGTCGAATGCGCGCTCTGGCGAAAAGGCGTCCTGGAAATGTTGCGAACGCGCCACACGAATACCATCGTCCTGGGTTCCTCCCACGATTACGCGGTCACGCCACGCGACTGGACGGAAGGCACGCGAAAAATCCTGCAAGTGCTCAGTCCCCGCGCGAAGGAGATTGTCCTGATCCGCAGCACGCCCATCCTGCCGTTCAACGCGCTGTATTGCCTCACCGGCAACAATCGCCTGACGCGCTTCCTGGCGGGCGGCGATCGTTGCCGCGCTCCAGCCGCGAACGCGCAGAATGACGTCGTATATGCCGCGCTGCAGACAGCAGCGGCGTCCTTCGGCAACGTCCGGACGCTCGACATGAACGACGCCATCTGTCCGGGCGGAACGTGCCGCGCAAAACAGGATGGATATGTCGCCTTCCGCGACAACCACCACCTGACCACCCGCTTCGTCCAGCATCTGGGCGAGGAGTTCATCCGGCGACTGGAAACCGCCAACGATCCGGCGCACTAGGAATGCCCGGAACACGCTTCTTGCGAGGCGGTGGATTCCGGGTTTTTTGCGGGTTGCGCGCCGGATTGGAATCGAATCCTCAGTCAGGCATCCCAATGTACTTGTAACGGCATCTGGCGGGCATGTATTTACCAACCTTGCGGAAGGATTTCAGTTTGGTCTGATCGCTCAGGCGGCAGCCCCAGACGATAGAACCGCCCCCAACAGAAGGAGTACCCTTCTCGGGCATCAGATTTTTTTCGGGATTGCCGGTAATCGGGTTGATCTTGCCGTACCCTGGAACCAGCGCAACCACAATCCCTATCTCCTTCAGCTTCTTGTTCTTGCCGCCATAAAAGATGCGAATGGCAGGCCAGCAATCGCTTCCTACACCCGTATCATCGTAAGGTGTACAAATCGCGATCTTTTCCACATTGCGCGTTGACTTGAATTCGTAGCGATAGCTATCTTTTGGCGCTTTCCCTGTGCCGGGATAACCCACCAGTGGGGTTTTGCCATTTTCGACCCAGTAGTCCATGAAAGCCGCCTTGGCGCCTTCCGCCACCACCAGCCCTTCGGCGACATAGGCACGGATGGTGTAGTCCTGATAGGCGGGCAACGCGATGGCGG
>JAISME010000181.1 GCA_031276915.1 Zoogloeaceae bacterium | reverse complement strand
GCGCCCCGGACATGCGCGTCCCCATTGCGCACGCGCTCGCCTACCCGGAACGTTTCGCCTCCGGCGTGGCGGGGCTGGATTTGTTCCAGATCGCCCGCCTGGATTTTCGCCCGCCGGATGTCGTTCGCTTTCCCTGCCTGCGCTTAGCCTACGACGCGCTGGCGGCGGGCGGCACGGCGACGGCCATCCTGAACGCCGCCAATGAAGTGGCGGTGGCGGCCTTTCTGGAGCGGCGCATCGCCTTTCCCGGCATCGCCCGCATCAATGCCGAAGTGCTGCATGCCCTGCCCACGGAATCGGCGGATATGCTGGAAACAGTCCTGGCGGCGGATGCCCGGGCGCGGACCATGGCGCGCGCCATGGTCGGGACAGCGGCAGAATGATGCGCTACCATGCGGGAGAAACATCCGGTTTCCATTTTTCCTTGCGGCATCCGATATGAACATGATTGACGCGCTTTTATTCATTGTGGCTTTCCTGCTCCTGATCTCGGTCCTGATCGTGATTCACGAGCTGGGGCATTTTTGCGTAGCGCGACTGTGCGGTGTCAAGGTGCTGCGCTTTTCCCTGGGATTCGGCAGGATCCTCTGGCGCCGTCGCCTGGGACACGACCAGACGGAATGGACACTGTGCGCCCTGCCGCTGGGGGGATACGTCAAGATGCTCGACGAGCGCGAAGCGGACGCGGACACTCCGATCCCGGCGGCGGAACTTCCCCGCGCCTTCAACCGGCAAAGCGTGGGCAGGCGCGCCGCCATCGTGGCGGCGGGGCCGTTCGCCAACTTTCTGCTGGCGATCCTGGTGTACGTTCTCATGTTCTGGAGCGGCACGGAAGCGCTGCTGCCGATCCTGGGCGCGCCCCCGGTCGACACGCCGGCGGCGGCGGCTGGCATTCGCAACGGCGACAGGGTGATGCGCGTGGGCGAAACACCGGTGGCAACGTGGGAGGATCTGCACTGGCAGGTCCTGCGGGCAGCCAGTCGCGCCGCCAGCGTGACGCTGGAAATCGGGGATGACGCCGGAAACGTCCGCAGCGTTGCGCTGGGCACCAGCAGCCTGTCGGAAGAAGGATGGCGACGGGACCCTTTCCTGATCCTGGGTCTGCGCACCTATCGCCCGCCCTTTCCGCCGGTTGTGGATAAAGTCATGCCGGGCATGCCCGCGCAGGCGGCGGGAATACAAAACGGCGACCGCATCCTTGCGGTGGACGGTCAGCCCATGACCTACTTCTATCAGGTTCAGGACATCGTGATGACGACGCCGGAAGGCAGGTCCCGGCAACTGACGATCCTGCGCGACAAAACGGAACTTCGCGTCGCGCTGACCCCCGTCTCTGTCCTGGAGGATGGGCAGAGAATACAGCGCGTCGGATTGCAATGGGCGGAACCGGACGCGGCGCTGCGGGAAAGCCTGCCGGAGCGTTGGAGCACGATACGTTACGGCTTGGGGGACGCCGCCCGCAAGGCGATCGGGCAGACCTGGGAAACCTCGGCTTTCTCGCTCAGGATGTTTGGCAAGATCCTGAGCGGCGAAGTGTCCTGGCGCAATCTTTCCGGGCCGGTGGCAATTGCCGAATATGCGGGCCGCACGGCCAGGATCGGACTTGACGCCTATCTGAAATTCATGGCGCTCGTGAGCATCAGTCTGGGGATACTGAACCTTTTGCCCATCCCTGTTCTGGATGGAGGGCATTTGTTGTATTATGCGCTCGAAGTCATCAAGGGCGGCCCGCTTCCGGAGCGGGTCATGATCTGGGGCCAGAACATCGGTCTGACCCTTTTGGCCACCTTGATGGCTTTCGCGCTTTTCAACGATCTGAGCCGACTGATAGGTCCCTTTTTCAATAGCTGATTCATGAACAGAAAATTTTGTGCGGTTCTGGCAACGGGCATATTGTCTGGTGTCTGCGCGCCGGTCTGGGCGATCGAATCCTTCGTGATCCGCGATATTCGCGTGGAAGGCATCCAGCGCACGGAGGCCGGTACGGTGTTTTCCTACCTGCCGGTGAAGGTTGGCGACGCCTTTGACGACACCAAGGCGGCGGAATCCATCAAGGCCTTGTTCGCCACCGGTTTTTTCCGGGATGTGCGCATCGAGGCCGAGGGCGATGTTCTGGTGGTGATCCTCCAGGAGCGTCCGGCGATTGCCCGCATTGATTTCGCGGGCATGAAATCCTTTGAAAAGGACCGGATTCTCGCGGCGATGAAGGTCATGGGGCTCGCCGAAACCCAGATTTTCGACCGGGCGATGCTCGATCGCGCCGAACAGGAACTGAAACGGCAATACCTGAACGAGGGCAAATACAACGTCCAGGTCACCACCACGGTCACTCCCTTGGAACGCAACCGGATCGGCATCGACTTCAACATCGAGGAAGGCGAGTCGGCAACCATCAAGGCGATCAACATCATCGGTGTCAACAGTTTCCGGGAAAAGGATCTTCTGGATTTTTTCGAGCAGACCACGCCTGGCTGGCTGACTTGGTATACCAAGAACGACCGGTACTCGCAGCAAAAACTGGCCGCTGATCTGGAAAGGCTGCGCTCCTTCTACATGAACCGGGGCTATCTGGAATTCTCCATAGATTCCACACAGGTGAGCATTTCACCGGACAAGGAAGATATTTTCATCACCATCAATGTCACCGAAGGCGACCGCTTCCAGATTTCCGCCATCAAGCTCGCTGGCAACCTGATCCTCTCCGAAGAGGAAATCCGCGCCCTGGCGCCTTTGAAACCGGGACAGGTGTTTTCCCGCGTAGTCCTGAACGACACAATCAAGCGCATCAGCGACAAGCTGAGCGAACTTGGCTACGCTTTCGCCAATGTGAACGCCGCGCCAGAAATCGACAAGGAGAAAAAGCGGGTTGCCTTCACGATTTTCGTCGACCCCGGCAAGCGGGTGTATGTGCGCCGCGTCAACGTAACCGGCAACGCGCGTACGCGCGACGAGGTCATCCGCCGCGAAATGCGGCAGATGGAAGGCGGCTGGTTCAACACCGAACAGGTGAATCTTTCCCGCGAACGGGTGGACAAACTCGGCTATTTCTCCGAAGTCACGGTGGAAACCCCGCCCGTACCGGGCACTTCCGACCAGGTGGACGTGAATCTCAACGTTACCGAGAAACCAACCGGCAACGTCATGCTGGGTGTGGGCTTTTCACAATCGGAAAAGGTCATGCTTTCCGGCTCCATCTCCCAGGAGAACATCTTCGGGAGCGGCAAGCACCTGACGCTGGGCGTAAACACCAGCAAGCTGAACCGCAACCTGGCGCTTTCCTACACCAACCCCTATTTCACGATAGACGGGATCAGCCAGGGCTTCGATCTCTACCACCGGCGTTTCGATCCCTCGGCCTCGTCCTCCTACGATGTGGGCGACTACAAAACGGAATCCACCGGCGGTGGCATCCGCTTTGGTTTTCCCATTTCCGAGCGGGAATCCATCGGCGTTGGTCTCGCCATCGACCATACCAAGATCACAACCTACGAAGACAGCCCGCTGCGCTATGCCGACTTCGTAAACGAATATGGCAAGTCCAACGTTACGCTTCCCCTGACCGCGCACTGGACGAGCGACGGCAAGGACAGTTACATTTTCCCGACCAAGGGAACCTATCAGCGCCTCGCAGCGGAAATCGCGCTCCCTGGCGGCGATCTGAAATACTGGAAGCTGAGCTACAAGTTCCAGCATTACATTCCCCTCACCAAGTCCTTCACGCTCATGTTCAATGCCGATCTTGGCATCGGCGACGGCTATGGCAACCAGGAAGGACTGCCGTTTTACAAGAATTTCTACGCGGGGGGGATCGATTCCGTGCGTGGCTACGCCGCCGCCAGTCTGGGACCTCTGGCCGACGATCGCTATGACGACGAACGACTGGGCGGCAATCGCAAGGTCATTGGCAATGTCGAACTCCTCTGGGGTGTTCCCGGTTATGACCGGTCAATGCGAATGGGCTGGTTTTTCGATGCCGGGCAAGTCTACAACAAGGGCAAGAAATATGGTTACGACGACAGCATTCGTACTTCCACCGGCTTGTCGCTCTCCTGGATGTCCCCTGTCGGTCCCTTGAAAATCAGTATCGCCGCTCCTCTCAACAAGCAAAAAGGGGACGACGTCGAAACTTTCCAGTTCCAACTGGGTTCCACTTTTTGAAGCAGGAGAAACATGTTGAAAACGCAGTCTATTATCGTCGCCGGTCTTTTTGCCGCGCTGTCCGCCATGCCCGCCTCGGCGCAGGCCGATCTCAAAATCGGGTACGTGGATATCCAGCGCATTTTCCGTTCCGCGCCTTTCGCCGTGAAGGCGGCCAAGGAAATCGAAGCTGAATTTTCCAAGCGCGATCAGGAATTGCAGCGGTTGACAAAGCGAATCCAGACCATGCAGGAAACCGCCGAGCGCGACGCCCCCACGTTGTCGGAAGCGCAGCGCCGCGTCAAGGAACGCGAGTTCGGCGAACTGTCGCGCGAATTCCAGAGGAAACAGCGCGAATTCCGCGAGGACCTTGCCTTGCGCCAGAACGAGGCGAACGCCGCCATCATCGAGAAAGCCAACAAGGCGATCAAGCAGATCGCCGACAGTGAAAAATTCGACCTGATCCTTCAGGATGTGGTGTGGGCCAGTCCAAAACTGGATGTCACCGACAAGGTGGTGAAGGCGCTGGGCGGTCAATAATGCCGGGCGGCGTTGCGCCCCCCGTTTTCACGCTGGCGGAGATTGTCGCGCGACTGGGCGGCGAAGTGTGGGGGGATGTCCACACGGTCATTGCGCGTGCCGGGTCGCTGCAAAACGCGACATCCGGCGACATTGCCTTTCTCGCCAATCCCCGCTATCGCAAATACCTGCGGACGACTGCCGCCAGCGCGGTGATCGTTGCACCCGCGTTGTCCGACGAGTTGCCGCCGGGATTGTCGGCTATTCTGACGCCGGGGCCTTACGCGTATTACGCCAGGGCAGCAACGCTGCTGCATCCCCGGCGGCGCATGCCGCCTGGCATTCACGCCACCGCCGTGGTGGAAAGCGCATTTCCCGAATCCGTCTACGTGGGACCGGGCGCACATGTCGCGACGAACGTCATTCTGGGCGAACGGGTGGAAATCCACGCCAACGCGGTGATCGGCTCGGGTGTCCGAATCGGGCCGGACAGTGTCGTTCATCCCAATGCGGTGATTTATCCGGAGTGCCGGATCGGCGCGCGCGCGATCATTCACAGCGGCGCGGTGATCGGCGCGGACGGCTTTGGCTTTGCCCCGGATTTCACGGCGGATGGCGCGGGCGCATGGCAAAAGATTCCCCAGATCGGCCGGGTGACGGTCGGGGACGATGTGGAGATCGGCGCCAACACCAGCATAGACCGGGGCGCGCTGGAAGACACCGTGATCGGTGACGGCGTAAAACTGGACAACCAGATTCAGATCGGACACAACTGCGTGATCGGCGCGCACACGGTAATCGCCGGATGTGTCGGCATTGCCGGCAGCGCGCGGATCGGACATCACTCGGCTATTGGCGGCGCGGGCATGATCCTTGGACATCTCACGATCGCCCCCCATACCGAGATTTCGCCCGGCACAATGGTGATGAAAAGCCTTTCCCGGGAAGGTGAAAAATACACAGCGATCTACCCGCTTGCCCGGCATGAGGCTTGGCGGCGCAATGCCGCTCATCTGAAACACCTGGACGACCTTGTTCGGCGCGTGGCGATACTTGAAAAAAAGATTTCGGAAACGAATCCCGAGGACTGACCCATGGATATTCATCAAATCCTGCAACATCTGCCGCACCGCTATCCCTTCCTGCTGGTGGACCGGGTGCTGGAACTGCGCACGGGGGAATTCATCCACGCCTACAAGAACGTCTCGTTCAACGAGCCGTTTTTCCCCGGGCATTTCCCGCATCATCCGGTCATGCCCGGCGTCCTGATCCTGGAAGCGCTGGCGCAAGCGGCAGGCATCCTGTCATTCAAAACCATGGACGCAAAGCCGACCGACGATTCCGTGTTCTATTTCGTCGGGATCGACAACGCGCGCTTCAAGAAACCGGTGATGCCCGGCGATCAGTTGCATCTTTTCGTGGAAAACGAGCGGCGGGTGCGCAATGTCTGGAAATACCGGGCTGTGGCGAAGGTGGATGACACGGTAGCCGCCGAGGCGAGCCTGATGTGCGCCAAGCAGGATATTGCCGCGTGAGCGCGAAAATCCATCCCACCGCCATCGTGCATCCCGGCGCAAAGCTCGGGGCACGTGTCGAGATCGGCGCCTATTCCATGATCGGCGCGCATGTGGAGATCGGCGAAGCAACCTGGGTCGGGCCGCATGTGGTCATCAACGGGCACACCCGCATCGGGCGTGAAAACCGGATTTACCAGTTTTCTTCTCTGGGCGAGGCGCCGCAGGACAAGAAATACGCGGGTGAACCCACGCGCCTCGAAATCGGCGACAACAACACCATCCGCGAATTCTGCACCTTCAATGTCGGTACGGTGCATGATGCCGGTGTCACCCGCATCGGCAGTGACAACTGGATCATGGCCTACGTGCACATCGCGCACGACTGCCAGGTTGGCGACCACACCATCTTCGCCAACAACGCCCAACTGGCCGGCCACGTGCACATCGATGACTGGGCAATTCTGGGTGGCTATACCGGTGTGCATCAGTTCTGCCATGTCGGCGCGCATGTCATGACGGCGGTGGGAACGGTGATCCTCCAGGACGTGCCACCCTACCTGATGGCGGCGGGCAACACCGCCACGCCCTACGGCATCAATGTGGAGGGCCTGAAACGGCGGGGCTTTCACGCGGACGCGATCACCGCCCTGAAGCGTGCCTACCGGGTGTTGTACAAATCTGGCCTGATGCTGGAGGAAGCTCGGGAAAAACTCGCCGGGATGTCACAGGAACAGCCGGATGTCCAACGTTTCGTGGATTTCCTGGAACATTCGCGGCGCGGCATTATCCGATGAGCCGTCTCGCGCGCATCGCCCTGGTTGCCGGCGAGGCTTCCGGCGATCTCCTGGCGAGCCACCTGATCGCCGCGTTGAAGACGCGCCTGCCCGACGCCAGATATTTCGGCATCGGCGGTCCCCGCATGCTGGAACAGGGGTTCGAGACCTGGTGGCCGATGGAAAAGCTGGCGGTCATGGGATACGTGGAAGTGTTGAGGCGCTTCCGGGAAATCATCGGCATCCGCCGACAGTTGAAACGGCGTCTGCTGCAAGACTTGCCAGATCTCTTCATCGGCGTGGACGCGCCGGATTTCAACCTGAGTCTGGAAGCTGATCTCAAGGCGAAGGGCATGACCACGCTCCATTACGTCAGCCCGTCCATTTGGGCCTGGCGCGCCGGACGTATCCGCAAGATCGCCCGTGCCGCGAATCGGGTACTGGCGCTCTTTCCCATGGAGCCGCCGCTTTACCAGGCGGCGGGGATTCCCGTCACCTATGTCGGGCATCCGCTCGCCGACCGGATTCCGATGGTTACCGACAAGGAAGCCGTGCGTCGGCGGCTCGGCCTGCCGCGGGACATTCCGATCTTCGCCCTGCTGCCGGGCAGCCGCCAGTCGGAGCTGGAATACATGGCGGACACCTTCGTGGAAACCGCCCTGCATCTCTGGTCGCGGCAGAACCACGCGCAATTCGTGGTGCCGCTCGCCACCCGCGAAACCCGGCTCCTGTTCGAAGCCGCCATGTTCCGCCGGCAGAACCGCTTTCCCACGGCGCTGCGCGCTTTCCGCCTGATGTTCGGACACGCGCAGGACGCCATCGGCGCGGCGGACGCGGCGCTGGTCGCGAGCGGCACGGCAACCCTGGAAACCATGCTGGTCAAGCGACCGATGGTCATCACCTACAAGCTTGCGCCGCTGACCTGGAAACTGATGAAGCACCGCGCTCGCCTGCCCTATGTGGGGTTGCCCAACATCCTGTCCGGACAGGCGCTGGTGCCGGAGATACTGCAGGACGACGCGACACCGGAAAGACTTGCCGAAGCGTTATGGCGCGAAATGACAGACACCGAACGGCAAGACCGCCTGACCGGCGAATTCACGCGGTTGCACATCGCCCTGCGGCAAAACACGGCGGAAAAGGCCGCCGCCGCTGTCCTCGCATGCCTGCCGTCCCGCTGATCGCCCTGCCCGCCGGCGTTTGCGGCATTGACGAGGCCGGGTGCGGGCCATTGGCCGGGCCGGTGGTTGCCGCCGCCGTCCTGCTCGATCCGGCACGACCGATTGCCGGCATTGATGATTCCAAGAAACTTTCCGCCAAACGCCGCGTGGAACTGGCGGCGCGCATCCGGGAATATGCCCTGGCCTGGCATGTCGCCGAGGCGAGCGCCGCGGAAATCGACCGTTTCAACATTCTGCAAGCCACTTTTCTCGCCATGCGGCGCGCCGTGACCGGGCTTGCCATCACGCCCGCGCGAGCAGTGGTTGACGGTAACCGCGTGCCCGAACTCGCGATTCCCGTCGAAGCCATCGTCAAGGGAGACGGCAAAATCGCCGCCATCGCCGCCGCTTCCATTCTCGCCAAAACCGCGCGCGATGCCATGATGCTCGGCTTGCACGCGGACTATCCGCAGTACGGCTTCGACCGTCACATGGGCTACCCTACCCCGGCCCACCTGGCCGCGCTGGCAGCGCACGGTCCTTGCCCCGAACACCGCAGGAGCTTCGCCCCGGTCCTGCGGGCGGCTGCTTTTCCCCGGCGCGCCTCCGTGTGAAATTGCTCGCACAGGGAAAAGCCGGACAGGATTCTTCCTTTGCGCATGCAAACAGGCGGCAAGGGGCGCGTGTTTTCCTGGTCACGAATTCCCGCAAAACCAGTAAACTAGAAACACCCCTCGCGCATGGAGTTGTCCGGCAAGAAATGCGCGACAGGCGGTTATCCCGCCCGTCGCGCAAGATGAATCTGGAAAGAGGGTCTTTCCCCTTCCAGGTCGCTACGGGCAAAACCCGGACCGCAGGCAAGGGGTTCCAGCCTTCGTGTCGATTTCTTCGGGCGAGGCTTCAAATCGGAGCGAGTGTACGATGAACGCGAACGCGCCAGCCATTCTGGTCGTGGAAGACGATCCCAATTTGCTGGAAGCCATCAGCGATACGCTGGAGCTGGCCGGGCGTCCGGTGTTGACCGCGCCCGGTGGCGCCGAGGCGCTGGAAATCCTGGCGCGGGAAAAACTCTCCATCGTGGTGAGTGATGTGCGCATGATGCCCATGGACGGCATTGCCCTGCTGAAGGAAATCCGCCTCCGGAACCCGCGGTTGCCGGTTCTCCTGATGACCGCCTATGCCGATGTCGACCGGGCCGTGGAAGCCATGCGTTCCGGCGCCTGTGATTTCTTGCTGAAACCGTTCAAGCCAGACGCGCTTCTGGCGCAAATCGACAAATACGCGTTGCCCGATCCCAATGCGATTACCGGCGTCATTGCCGCCGATCCGGCGAGCGCCAATCTGTTCGGCATTGCCGCGCGGGTAGCGCAAACCGACGCCACGGTGCTGTTGACCGGCGAATCCGGCGTTGGCAAGGAAGTCGTCGCCCGCTTCATCCACCGCAATTCCGCCCGTGGAAACGGACCTTTTGTCGCCATCAATTGCGCGGCCATTCCCGAAAGTCTTCTGGAAGCCACGCTGTTCGGCTACGAAAAAGGCGCTTTCACCGGCGCGCAGACCGCGCAGGCCGGCAAGTTCGAGCAGGCGCAGGACGGCACGCTGCTTCTCGACGAGGTAACCGAGATGTCGCTTCCCCTGCAGGCAAAACTGTTGCGGGTCTTGCAGGAACGGGAAGTCGAGCGCGTCGGCGGCAAGAAGCCGATCGCCCTCAACATCCGCATCATCGCCACCTCGAACCGCGACATGATGGCGGCCGTGCAAAAAGGCGTGTTCCGGGAAGACCTCTACTATCGCCTGAATGTCTTTCCCATTCTCATCCCCGCCCTGCGTCAGCGTCCGCGAGACATTGTGCCGCTGGCGCGGCATTTCCTGACGGAGAAAGGCGGGGAAATCGGACGGCCCGGTCTATCCTTCCTGCCGGAGGCTGAGGCGGCGCTCGCTGGCCACGACTGGCCCGGCAATGTCCGCGAACTGGAGAACGCCGTGCAGCGAGCAATGATCCTCGCACCAGGCAACGTGATCGGCGCGGAATGCCTGGGCTTGCGAGATGGCCATGCCAGCATGGTCCCCATATATGCGTCGCGGGAAACCCCGCCCCTGTCGGAATCCGAAAAAACATCCGATAATAGAAACATGAAGGATCTGGAGCGTGAGCACATCCTGAAAACCCTGGCCGAAGTCGGCGGCTCCCGCAGGGCGGCAGTGGGACGACTGGGAATTTCGGAACGTACGTTGCGGTACAAGCTGAAGCAGTACAAGGAGGAAGGCTTTTTCCATGAATGATCTGGCCTGGGATTTGCTTTTGGCTGGAAGGACGATTGGAGCGCGATCATGGACACGAAAGGAATGGAACAGATGCTGGACCTGCTGCGCAGCACGGCGGCGCAGGCGGGTGGCGGCCCCAGGTCAGCGGAAAGCAGCGCCCGGGCGGGAGACGCGGATTTTGCGCAGGTATTGAAGAACTCCATCGACCAGGTCAACAACGCGCAAAAACAGGCTACGCAAATGGCGGAAAATCTTGCCGCCGGCAATACCGGACAAAACCTGCACGAAGTCATCGCCGCGCTGCAAACAGCCAGTATCTCCTTCCAGGAAATGGTGCAGGTCAGGAACCGTTTGGTGAGCGCTTACGAAAACGTAATGAACATGCAGGTTTGACCCCGTCACTTGGGGAAAAGGACTCCAGCTTTCGTGCCGATTCTTTTGGGCGGGATCGCAAACCGGAGTTTGTTTGCGATCAATCCTGTTTCCCTGTTGCCAGATGTCGGGCCTTGCTCCGCCGATCATGTGTTGGGCGAACCACGGGCATGGCAATTCTCCGAATGCCACTACCGGCCCTCTTGATTCCGGCTGTGTTGCATTTCAGGCCAGATCGTTTGTGCCTTGCCGACCTCGCAAGCCGACGAGGTGAACTGGACCTGAAATTGCAACATTCATCCCTCTTCGGGAAGACATTCGCT
>JAISME010000170.1 GCA_031276915.1 Zoogloeaceae bacterium | reverse complement strand
AAGACCCGACAACCGTCTTTTCCACTTCCCGCTCCTGTCCTGTCATGTTCCGCTTCATCATGGCAATCTACACGCAAGACATGTGCCAGAAACACTCGAATCCCTTAAGCCCTTGATTACCCTTCCTTATCCCTTCTCCCACCTCCACCCCAACAACACGGGAAGTGACAATATTCGTCACCAATGAACCAAAAAACGTCACTTCGCGTTCTTCCAAGAGAACAAAAACCACGCAGTGGCAACTCCCCGAAAATGGCGAGGGAACGGCACAACCTTCAGCCTCCCAACTTCTCCACCTTGCACACACTTATCGCCGTCATCCGGCGCGAGAAACCATCTTGAAAACCAGGCAATCCATTCGGGGACGTTTTAAAGATAACCCGGAAAGGGAAAGCCCCCCCTCCCGGGTTTGTCTTGCGCGACAGGCGGGGATGTCCGGCGCGCATCCCCTGCCGACCGCGACTTCTCGAGACGGAGGAAACCCTCAATGAACTTGCCTCACACGAATACATCCGGAACACGAACGCCCGTTTCCTTCGCCGACGGAAGATGTAAAAGGAATTGCCGTCCGCGGGACCTGCAAGACATAATGCCGGTTTTTACAATCATTGCATTTCCATGCCATTGCTGGACATCGCCGCGCTGCGCGCTGCCCTGGGCAACCTGGGCGCGGCGTTCGATCTGGAGGCGCTGGAGACCTGCGCATCCACCAACGCCTTGCTGCTGGCGCGCGCCGACGCGGTCCTCGCGCCGGGGGGGCGCGCCCTGTTCCTGGCGGCCGACCGCCAGACCGCCGGACGTGGGCGGCGCGGGCGCGTCTGGATTTCCACTCCGGAAGACAGCCTGACTTTCTCCCTTGCGTGGCCGTGGCGCGCTGCTTCCACGCATCTTTCCGGTCTGGCGCCGGGCCTGGGCCTGGCCTTGGTGCGGGGACTGGAAACGTGCGGATTTTCCGGTCTTGGCCTGAAATGGCCGAACGATGTGCTGCTCCACGGCCACGCCAAGCTGGCCGGAATCCTGGTCGAATTGTCCAGCCGCTCCCGGGGAACCGTGGTGGTCATGGGGTTTGGCGTCAATTTGCGTCCACCCGCCGTGCCGGAACGCGCCGTCGCGGGGCTGACATCCTGCAACGCGAGCCTGCCGGAACGTCACACGCTGCTCGCCGCCCTGCTGGAAAGCATTGCGCGCATCCTGGACATTTTCGCGGCGCGGGGATTTGCCGCCATACGCGCGGACTGGCAGGCGCATCACGTCTGGCAGGATCGTCCGGTGCGACTCTGGGACGCGGAACGCTTGGAAGCCGAGGGCATTTGCCGGGGAGTGGATGAAACCGGAGCGTTGCTCCTGGAGACCAGCGCCGGCATGAAGCGATTTCTGGTCGGGGACTTGAGCCTGCGAACGGGAGCCACGCCGTGACTTTTGTCTGTCTTGACGCGGGCAATACGCGCTTGAAATGGGGTCTGGTCGACGAAACCGCCCCCGGACACGCCTGGCTCGCGCGCGGGGCGCTGGAATGGCTCCGGCTTGCCGAACTTTCCGTCCTGCTGGCGGACGCGCTGGCGCAAACACCCCAGGCAACGCCCCTGAAACACGCCTTCCTGGGCAGTGTCACGTCTGCCACGATGGAGCGCAATCTGGTGCGCCGCCTGCGTGGCCTGCCGCTCACGCGCCTGGTGGCCACGACGACCGCGGCGGGCGTCGCCAATGGCTACGCCGACCCCGAATGCCTGGGCGTGGACCGCTGGTGCGCGCTCATCGGCGCGCGGGCGCTGGAGAAACGCGCCTGCCTCGTCGTGATGGCGGGCACAGCCACCACCATCGACAGCCTGGACGAAAGTGGCCGTTTCACGGGCGGACTGATCCTGCCCGGAATCGAACTGATGCGGCGCGCGCTCAACCAGGGGACGGCGCGCCTGCCACTGGCGGAAGGCCAATACGTCCCCAGTCCGGACAATACGCGGGACGCCATCGCAACCGGTTGCCTGGATGCCCAGGTTGGCGCGATCGAGCGCGCTTTCCGGCGTTCCCCGCACGCGGGAAGCTGCCTGCTTTCCGGTGGCGCGGCGGACATGCTGTCCCGGCATTTGCGGCACCTTCCCGTGCGGATGGCCCCCAATCTGGCGCTGGAAGGCATGCGACACTGGGCGCTGAAGCTGATCGGCGATGCGTAATGCGGAATTTCCGCGCCGGTTCCATCGATTCGCGGGGGCGGATTCGCGTTACGGGAAATACAGGCCGCGCATTGCGGATATTTGTGGATACCTGTGGATGCGCGAGGGAAAACGCCATGCGCGGGACTTCATTGCTATCATTGCACTCCGGTTTTCCGTTGCCCCTCGGTGGGTTGAAAGCGCGCCATGCGGCTGCTGGTTTTCCTTCTGATTTTCGCCAACCTCCTGTTCTTTGCCTACTCGCGGGGATATTTCGGCGAGGAAATCTCCCCGGACGCGCAACGCATCCAGAAACAGCTCAATCCGGAACGCCTGCATGTGCTGGAGCGAACGGGTGAACTGGTCGCGGATGTGGCGCCGCTGTCCACGTCTTCCGTTCTCCCGCCGCAGGCAAGTCCGGACGTGGAACCGGCTGCGCCGCAACCCGCGGAATCGGCAGCTCCTGAAAACGTGCGGCAAATACCGCCACCGCCGCTTGCGTTGCTGGAGCCGGAACAGGACGTTTGCGCGTTCTTTTCCACAACGGAACCGGGAGTCGCCAGCCAAATCGCCGAGCAGGCGAACATCGCGGGCCTGCGCGTCAGCCAGCGCGCGGAAGGCGGCTGGTGGGTGTTCATCCCGCCACTCGCCAACCGGCAGATGGCGGTCGAGAAGACAGGTGAGCTGCTGGCCCTGGGAATTTCGGAATTTTTCATCATGCCCGACGGTCCGCAACAGTTCGCCATCTCCCTGGGCGTGTTCTCGCAGGAAGAGGCCGCCAGGACCTACCTGGGGAAACTGCGTGAAAAAGGCGTGCGCAGCGCCCGCGTCAGCGCGCGCAACGCTGGCGCGGTGCGGCAACAACTGGAAGTCCGGGGCGACGCCATTGCCCTGCTGTCGCTGCGCGCCAATTTGCCGGACGGCGTCAGCAGCCGGGATTGCCGCTGATGTTTCGCGTCGGGCTGACCGGCGGCATTGGCAGCGGCAAAAGCACGGTTGCCGAAGCCTTCGCGCAACTGGGAGCGGGACTCGTCGACACCGATTTGCTGGCGCATCGTCTCACCGCGCGGCACGGCGCGGCGCTTCCCGCCCTGACGGCGGCGTTCGGCGCGGACATTCTGGCGGCGGATGGCAGTCTTGATCGTGTCGCCATGCGCCGCCGCGTTTTCGCGGACCCCGCCGCGCGAACGCGCCTGGAAAACATCCTGCACCCCATGATCCGCCAACTGGCACGGGAAGAAGGCATAGCGCTGGAAGCCCGGGCGCCCTATGTCCTCCTGGCGATTCCTCTCCTGGTGGAGACCAATGGTCGCAAGACCCATGGTCTGGACCGGGTGCTTGTCGTGGATTGTCCGGAAATCCTGCAGATTGAACGCGTCATGGCGCGCAACGGTCTTTCGCGCGCGGAAGCGCAGGCCATCATCGCCGCGCAGGCGACGCGCGCGGCGCGGCTTGTCGAAGCGGACGATGTGATTGACAACAGCGGCGATCTTTCCGCGCTCGCGCCGGTGGTCGCGCGCCTGCACCGACAATACCGGAACGCCGCCACACGCAGGGAACAAGCGCCGGCATCGTAACGCGTGATTTTTCCCGGATTCTGCCTTGCGTGACACGCATCAATCTTCCCTCCACATTTATTACAGGAAATCACAGTGCGAATGAAACCGACGAATACGGTATTGCGCGCGGACCGCGGAGAAAAAATATCCGGAAAAAGCGCCTGGAAAATCTGGTTTATTCAAATATTCGGGTTGAGATTTCCCGGTAACTGATTCAGAATCAAGAGAACTTTTCCGAGCGACGGTCCGTGATTACCTACGAACATCCTTTCAATGAACGCACGCGTACACTGTTGCGGCTGGAATCCCTGTTCGAGAAGGTCTCGCATTTCTCCCGCAAACAGGAAGCGGCGGAACATCATGTCGCCCTGATTTTCCTGCTGGAAATCCTGGATGTGGCGGGGCGTTCCGACCTGAAAATGGATATGGTGCAGGAACTGGAACGCCAGCGCCAGGCCCTGCTTTCCTTTCGCAACAATCCCGGTATTTCGGATACCGCCCTGTCCGGCGCGCTCTATGAAATTGAACAGGCTTCCGCAGCGCTCCTAGCCCTGAATGGAAAATTCGGCCAGAATCTGCGGGAAAACGACTGGCTGATGAGCGTCAAGGGCCGCGCCGCCATTCCTGGCGGTTTGTGCGAATTCGATCTGCCCTCGTATCATTACTGGCTTCACATGCCCGCCAAGACGCGCAGCGCGGAACTCGAAAGCTGGCAAAAATCCATGCTGCCCGTGCTGAGCGCCTTGACCATCATCCTGCGCCTGCTGCGCTCGGCGGGACTGGCGGAAAAACTCCGCGCCCATAACGGCTATTATCAGCGGACGCTCGTCAGCAACAGGGGATTCGAGGCCCAGATGGCGCGCATCACCCTGCCCGGGAATGAATACGCCGTGCCGGAAGTGAGCGCCAACCGGCTCGCGTTCAACATTCGTTTCATGAATCCGCCGGGGCTGGAGAACAGGATCCGAAGCTGCAACCGGGACGTGGATTTCGAACTGACTTTCTGCAACCTATGACTGATACCGCCAATCGCCAGATCGCCTGCCCCCAGTGCGGCGCGCCTACCGAATGGCGCCCGGACAATCCCTGGCGTCCGTTCTGTTCGGAACGCTGCAAGCTGATCGACCTCGGAAGCTGGGCCTCGGAATCCTACAGGATCCCGGAAGAAACGCCGGACCATGGACTCGACGCGGAAGCCCTTGACGCCTGAATCCTTCCGGACAAGAACAGAACCTTGCTGACTGTAGACGATTTCGACTTCGCCCTGCCGGACGCGTTGATTGCCCAGTATCCGGCGCGCGCGCGAACGGACAGCCGGCTCCTGCATGTTGCCGGCGCGCGCTTTTCCGATCTTGCCTTTACCGACCTGCCGACGCTGCTGCGTCCTGGCGACCTGCTGGTTTTCAACGACGCCAAGGTCATCAAGGCCCGGTTCTTCGGCCGCAAGGAAACCGGCGGTCGCGTGGAAGTGATGCTGGAACGCATCCTAGACGAGCGGTGCGCCCTGGCGCAGGTCCGTGCCAGCAAGTCGCCCAGGCCGGGCAGCCGCCTTTGGCTCGCGGACGCCTTTTGCACGCGGGTTGTGGCGCGGGAGGCGGGATTCTTCCGGCTGGAACTGGAAACAGGCAGTTTCTGGGAACGGGCCGAACAATATGGACGCCTGCCGTTGCCCCCCTATGTCACGCACGCGCCGGAAGCCGGGGATGAGGCGCGCTACCAGACTGTTTACGCAAGGCGGCCCGGCGCGGTCGCCGCGCCCACGGCCGGGCTGCATTTCGATCAGCCCCTGCTCGCAACGCTCGCGGCGCAAGGCGTCGCCACTGCCGCGCTGACACTGTACGTTGGCGCCGGAACGTATCAGCCGGTACGCGTCCACGACATCGCCGACCACAAAATGCACGCGGAACACTACGATATTCCCGAAGTCACCGCGGAAACCATCCGCGCCACGCGAAAGAACGGTGGCCGTATCGTCGCCGTCGGCACAACGTCGCTGCGCGCGCTGGAAACCGCCGCGGACGCACGTGGTGGTGTCGCGGCGGGAGCGGGCGAAACGGACATTTTCATCACGCCCGGTGACCGTTTCCGCATCGTGGATTGCCTGCTCACCAATTTCCACCTGCCCAAATCCACGCTCCTGATGCTGGTTTCCGCCTTCGCGGGCATGGCGACGATCCGCGCCGCCTATGCGCACGCCATTGCGCGGCAGTATCGTTTCTTCAGCTACGGCGACGCGATGTTCCTGAATAAAGCCCCCTGAATAAAACGCCCTGAATCAAGCACTGTAAGGCGGGAAAATCCGGGACCTGCCATCCCGGGAATTTTTCCGCCTTTTTCTTCCGTTTTTTCCCCATGTTCACCCGAAAATCACGAATCCCCATATCGTCGCCACGCAGACGAGGCTTGTCAGGACGGCGGCGCTGCCCAGATCCTTGGCGCGCCCGGCGAGTTCGTGGAATTCAGGCGAGGTTTTGTCGACGATGGCTTCAACGGCGGAATTCAGCAGTTCGGTAATCAGGATGATAAGCAGGCTGCCGACCAGAAGCGCGCGTTCAATGCCGTTTTCGCCCAGATACAGCCCCAGCGGCAGGGCTACGACGATAAGGAAGAATTCTTGCCGAAACGCGGCTTCGTGTTTCCAGGCCGCCCTGAAACCCTTGGCGGAGTATTTCAGGGCATTGACGAGGCGATAAAGGCCAGGCTTGCTTTTCAATGTCCTGGCGGACGGCGAGGTCCTGGCGGACGGCGAGATACTGGCGGACGGCGGGGCTTCCGTGAGTGGCGAATCGTTCGGGTTCATGAGCGTTTCAGCAGTGGTTTCAAGAATTGTCCAGTATAACTTTCCTTCTTTTTGGCAACCTGTCCCGATCCCGAAGCGCGCTTTCCACGGGGGCGGTCAAATGGTTTTTCATTGCTGCGTTTACCGTAGGTTTTAGGCCGTGGGTTTTGGGGTTTTCGTAATGCCCATGACCGGGGTTTTTCTCTGGCCGAGGCATGAAAACATGTCGAAGATCTTTTGGGCACGCATATTTTGCACCGCCGGAAAAAACAGCCGCCGCGCTTTCCTGGAAGGCGGATTCGTCGGGAAATGATGCATTGCCTCCTTGCAATCCCCGAATCGCTCGGATTTGCCTTTTGTCTGCTGAATATGTTTACCGGCTCGCCAGTCCCACCTTGGTCAATCCCTTGCGCTGGATGGCCGCCATGACCCGGACGACACTTTTGTAGGGCGCGGCCTTGTCCGGGTGGAGGTGCAGTTCCGGCGCGACAG
>JAISME010000054.1 GCA_031276915.1 Zoogloeaceae bacterium | reverse complement strand
TGTCCGAAGCCGCTCCGGGAGTGTCCGAAGCCCTTCCGGGGATGTCCGCCGACCCTTTGGGGATGTCCAGCGATCTTCCGGCAGTTCCCAGGCGTCTTCCGGGCATTCCGGGTTTGCTTCCGGGAATTCCGGGAACGTTTCCGGGAACGTCGAATCAAATTCCGGGAATTCCGGGAATTCCGGGACCTTTTCCGGGGGTTCCGGGTCGGCCTTCGGGTGTTTTCGCCGCCGGTTTGGGCCGACGCAAAACGCCGGGCAGGCGGGCGCAAAAAAACGGCGGAATCCCGGCAAACGGGCCGCCGCTTCGCGTTCTATCTCATGGAAAAACAGGGAAACCGGGGAAAAGCCGCCGACCAAACCCCGAACCGATGCGCCTGCCGCGCGGGCCTTGCGCCTAAGCATCGGAGGCAGAGCCTTTGCCCACCTCCGGAATACCGGAAACCCGCTCCCTGGCCGCGACCTAGGCGTTACGGCTTGCGGCTTGCGGCTTGCGGCTTGCGGCTTGCGGCTTGCGGCTTGCGGCTTGCGGCTTGCGAAATTATGTTAGAGGCATTATCCATTTTGTCAAGTTTTTTTACACTTTCCAGGGCGATTCCTGAACCTGGGCAGAACCCCTGCCACATGAGCGCAAATCCTGGATGGCTCAGAAGTGTGGCTATTGTGACGAAACATGGCCGTCTTGTGCAAGTGTTGTCGACTTTCCCCACACTTGTTTGTTTTCCCGCATATGCTCGCTCAATTCGTTCAGGCGCGCTGGCCCTGGAGATTACAGCGACTTTGCCAATACCTTGGAACGGCGTTGCAGGTTGTACATCTGGCGTTTCTGTTCGGGGAGCGCCTCGACGGTCTCCAGTTGGAAGCCACGTTCGATGAACCAGTGCACGGCGCGGGTGGTAAGGACAAAGAGCCGCCGGATGCCGGTGGCGCGCGCCTCGATGCGCTTCATCAACTGTTCGCCGTAGCCCCACTGGCGATGCGCCGGGTGCACGGCCAGGCAGGCAAGCTCGGCGACGCCGCCGCCATGATCGTAGAGCGCCGCGCAGCCGACAATCATGCCGTCGTGCTCGATCACGGAAAATTTCTCGATCTCGCGCTCCAGCATTTCGCGCGGACGGTGCACGAGGGTGCCATCCTCTTCCAGTGGCTCGATCAGGGCGACCAGTGCGCCGATGTCGTCGGCGCGGGCTTCGCGGATGCGCTCCAGCGATTCACGGGAAATCACGGTGCCGATGCCCTCGCGGGTAAACAATTCCTGGAGCAGCGCGCCGTCCACGTCATAGCCGATGAGATGCACGCGACCGACGCCCGCCCGGCTCGCGCGCACCGCGCAGGGAAGATAGCGTTTCAGGTCGTTGGAAAACCAGTCCGCGTCCCGCAGCCGGCTGGCGGCGTCCGCCGTGAGTTCGTTCAGGAGGCTGCCCGCTTCGTCTGTCACACCGGGGCTGTCGGTCAGGAAGACGAGCTTGTCGGCCCTGACGGCGATGGCGACGGCTTCGGCGACCTCTTCCATCGGGAGGTTGAAAAGCTCGCCCGTGGGCGAACCGCCCCGGCAGGAAAGCAGCACGATGTTGCCAAGCTGCAACTGCGCCTTCAACCCCTCGCCATCCACTTTCCGCACCATGCCGCCGTATTGCAGGTCGATGCCGTCCAGGACGCCCAGCGGGCGGGCGGTGATGAAATTACCGCCAACCACGCGGATATGGCTGTTGGCCATCGGCGTGTTGGGCAGTCCTTGCGAGAGCAGCGCCTCGATTTCGAGATAGACGCCGCCAATGGCGTCCACCACACAGGCCAGGGTTTCTGCGTCGGTGATGCGATGGCCCCGGTGAAACCGGGAGGGAAGCCCTTTTTCGCGCAAGGCCGCCTCGATTTGCGGCCTTGCGCCATGCACGAGAACCAGGTGTATACCCAGGCTGGCAAGGAGGTTTACGTCGTAGGCGAGCGTCCGCGCGAGCGGTCCGGCGATGGCCTTGCCGCCGAAGGCGAGCACGAAGGTCTTGCCGCGAAACGTGTTTACGTAGGGCGTCACCAGCCGGAACCAGGCGACAAAATCGGCGAGATTGGCGGGGGTGGTCATGGCATGGCCGGCGGGCGCGGCCCATCAACCTTTCAGGACCTGCGTCAGCACATGCAGGTCGTGATTCAGGATGTCGTCCTTGTCCTTCAGGCTGTTGATGGTCTTGACCGCGTGGATGACGGTGGTGTGATCGCGTCCCCCGAAGGCGTCGCCGATCATCGGATAGCTGAAGGAAGTCAGTTCCTTGGAAAGCCACATGGCGATCTGGCGGGGCCGGGCGATGGCGCGCGTCCGCTTCTTGGAAAAGAGATCGCCAACCTTGATCTTGTAATAGTCGGCCACGGTCTTCTGGATGCCATCGATGGTGACATTGCGCACGGAACCGATGATGTCCTTCAGGGCTTCCCTGGCGACTTCGAGCGTGACCGCCACGTTCCGGAAAGTGGAGTAGGCAAGTACGTTCTTGAGCGCGCCTTCCAGTTCGCGCACGTTGGATTTCAGGTGCCGGGCGATGAAGAAGGCCACGTCGTCACCCAGGTTCAGGCGGGCGGCCCCGGCCTTTTTTTTCAGGATGGCGACCCGCATTTCGAGTTCGGGGGGTTCGATCTGCACGGTCAGCCCCCAGTCGAAGCGTGTCACCAGACGGTCGTCAAGGCCGTTGATGTCCTTGGGGTAGGTGTCACAGGTGATGATGATCTGCTTCCTGGCCTCGAACAGCGCGTTGAAGGCGAAAAAGAATTCCTCCTGCGAACGGGTCTTGCCGTTGAAGAACTGCACATCGTCCAGGAGCAGGATGTCCAGGCTCCGGTAATAGCGCTTGAAGACATCGAAGGATTTTTGCTGGTAGGCTTTCACCACGTCCGAGTAGTAATCCTCGGCGTGCACGTAGCGCACCACTTTCTCCGGCAACGCACCGGCGATGGAGTTGCCGATGGCGTGGATCAGGTGTGTCTTGCCCAGACCCGCGCCGCCGTAGATGAACAGCGGATTGTAGGCGCCACCGGGATTCTGCGCGACCTGGAAGGCGGCGGCGCGGGCAAGGTCGTTGCCCTTGCCGACCACAAGATTGTCGAACGTGAGTTCCGGGCGCAGGCGGGTCCTGTCATAGGCGGTTTCCGTCCGCGCCGTTCCCGCCTTCTTTTTGGCGGGGGAAGGGGGCGCCGTTATCGCGGGCGTATCCGGCGCGGGAGACATTGCCGCGTTGTTCCGGGTTGTCCGGACATCCTGGTCGGCGTGCGCCGGCATCGTGCTCCCGGCGCTTTTCACTCCCAGGGTGAGCTGCACCGGCGCGCCGAAGAAGGTTTCGGCGCATTCGAGGATACACGCCAGGTAACGCTCCCGCACCCATTTCAGGATGAAGCCATTGGGCGCGAGAAGCCGCAGGGTATTCGCGTCTTCTCCTTCCAGGCGTAGAGGGCGGATCCAGGTGTTGAATTGTTGGGAGGGCAAATCCTGCTCGAAACGCGACAGGCAGGTTTCCCAGAAACCGGCGGACATGAGGAGCGCAAACACCAAAATCCCGGCCAGCCGGGAAAGTTGTCAAAAAACCTGCCGGTCAGGCAGGCTGTCTGTTGAATCGGGGCATTCTACCAATGATCGGCAGAAAGGGGGAAAGTGGTGGCGAATTGGCCAGGACAATCGACAATCGCGCGGACGCGTGTGGGTAGTTGCAGACGGGAGGCGTCTCTTCATTCTGTGACATTTCTTGTCACTTGATGCGCGTGATTTGTCACTTTGTGGAGGGGGTGTGGTCGTGTTGTCGGGGAGGGAAATGGCGTGGATGCAAGTGTGCGGGCGGGAATCGGGGGTGCGGGGGTTGGCAGGCACGGAAGTTGCTCATATCTTTCCGGTTTCTTTTCCTGACAAGTCGGACAAGCGATTCATCATGTTCTCCACTCTGCCGTTTTCGGAAGCATCGACCGGAACACTCGCTGTGTTGTACGCATGCGATATGCGCGGACGGGGTGCGAAAAAAAGCATAAAAAGACTTGACAAACCGGAATATGCAAACTTGATACTTGCAAGCCGCAAGCCGCAAGCCGCAAGCCGCAAGCCGCAAGCCGCAAGCCGCAAGCCGCAAGCCGCAAGCAACTGATTTTTTCTCTTCCGGCAAACGCCGCGCCTGTTGTATCGGGCGCGGCGTTTGTCGTTTACGGCGGGTCGGGAAACGTTCGTTTCTCGATCCGCCATTTTCGTTCGTTTCTGTTCAATCTTTCCAGAGGAGCACAACCATGAAATATCCTGTACGTACTTTCCAGCGCGGCTTCACCCTCATTGAACTGATGATCGTCGTCGCCATCATCGGCATCCTCGCCGCCATCGCGCTTCCCGCCTACCAGAATTACACCATTCGCGCCTATGTCGCTGAAGGTCTGGTGTTGGCGGGCGGCGCCAAGGCCGCCATCATGGACGAATTTGTCAGCAACGGAATCGATGGAATGCCCAAGGTGCCTTACCCCGGTTCCGGGAAGCCGCCTCCAGGCAGCTATCGCTACGAATTCAAGCCAACGGCCAATGTGAAGGCAGTCGAAATTACTGAAGCCAGCTCAACGTACTCTCCGTCCGTTCGTATCCACTATGGCGGCAGGAACAAGACGCTGGATGATCTGGGCCTTATCCTGAATCTTCAGCCGGGATATGGCAAAATCCAGGCAAATGGCTTTCCCCTTCACCTGTTGGCAAGCAAGAGCAACACGCAAGGAGCAGGATCCATTGTCTGGGGCTGTGTTCTGGGCAATACGAACACAGTGCCTTTCTCGAAGCTTGTCAAGTACCTGCCTTCCAGTTGCCGCTACAGAGGCACGAGCCCGGGAATATAGTGAATGTTTTCCCGGAGACGAAGGCCGCAATTCCAGCTCCGGGTCACGCCTTGCCGGCCTGGCGCGCGCGACAGGCAAGGCAAAAGAAACCCCTTCCAAGGCCCGTCTTGCGCGACAGGCGGGAATGCCTGTCGCGCATTTTCCGCTGATCTCGCGCGATTTTCCCGGGCAGGTCAGTTGTCGATGCCAGTCGCGTTCCCGCGTCCGCCGGTGAGCAAATCAATCCGAATCAGTCCGGAAGATGCGATGCCTTGCGCGCGTCCGTATAATGGACGGCTTTCGTTCGACAAGAGTTCCGATGTCCGACCCCAAGACCGAACTGATCCGACTGCTTGGCGCGGCGCTTGCCAGCATCGCGCCCGAAGCGGTGGGAACGCCCATTCAACTGGAGCGCCCGCGCGAGGCGGCGCACGGGGATTTCTCGAGCAATCTCGCCATGCAACTGGCACGGCGCATGAAAAAGAATCCCCGTGAGCTGGCGGCGCGCCTGATCGCGGAATTGCCGGTTTCGGCCCTGGTGAAGAAGGTGGAAGTCGCCGGCGCGGGCTTCATCAACTTTACCCTGGACGAAGCCGCCTTGCGGAACGTCATTCCGGCCATTCTTGCGGCGGGCGACGCCTATGGGCGCGCCGCCCTGGGCGGTGGCGGGAAAGTGTTGCTGGAATTCGTTTCGGCCAATCCGACCGGTCCCCTGCATGTGGGGCATGGACGCGGCGCGGCCTATGGGGCGTCGCTCGCCGGTCTCCTGAAATTCGCCGGATGGGATGTCACCTGCGAATATTACGTAAACGACGCGGGCCGGCAGATGGACATCCTCGCGCTCTCCACCTGGTTGCGCTATCTCGCGTTGTGTGGCGAGACCGTCGCCTTTCCGCCGAATGGCTACCAGGGCGATTATGTGCGCCACATGGCGGCGCAACTGCAAGCCGCGCGCGGCAGCCGGTACCGGCGGCTTGCCGCCGATGTGCTGGCGGATGTGCCGCCGTTACCCGGCGCGGCGCGAGACGACGACGAAGCCAAGGCCCTGCGCGAGCGGCATCTGGATGCCCTGATCGCCAATGGCAAGAAGCTCCTGTGCGAGGACTGGCATGTCGTGCACCAGCACGCGCTCGCCAGGCAGCTTGCGGACGGACGCAGCGACCTGGAGGAATTCGGCGTCGAATTCGACGTCTGGTTTTCCGAAAAGGCGCTTTTCGATATGGGACTGGTCGCCCGTTGCGTGGAAAGGCTGGAGGCGGCCGGCCACCTCTACCGCCAGGATGGCGCGAAATGGTTCAAATCCACGGCCTTCGGCGACGAGAAGGATCGCGTGGTGCAGCGCGAAAATGGCATCTACACCTATTTTGCCTCTGACATCGCCTATCACCTGAACAAGTACGAACGCGGATTCGACCGGCTCATCAACATCTGGGGCGCGGACCATCACGGCTACATTCCGCGGGTAAAGGGGGCGATCGACGCACTTGGCCTTGACCCGGACCAGCTCGACGTGGCGCTGGTGCAGTTCGCGGTGCTCCATCGCGGCGGACAGAAGGTTCCCATGTCTACACGTTCCGGCGAATACGTGACCCTGCGCGATCTCCGCCAGGAAGTGGGGAACGACGCCTGCCGTTTCTTCTACGTGCTCAGGAAGGCCGACCAGCACCTGGATTTTGACCTCGATCTCGCCAAGAGCCGGACGAACGAAAATCCGGTGTATTACATCCAGTACGCCCATGCCCGCATCGCTTCGGTGCTGAAGGAATGGGGCGGCGATTCGGCAGCCTTGAAAAACGCGAATCTCGCGCTGCTGGAAGATTCGCATGAAGTGGCGCTTGTTAACCGCTTGACAAAATTCCCTGATGTCATCGAAACGGCGGCCGAGGACCGCGCGCCGCACCAGGTTGCCTTTTACCTGAAGGACCTGGCGGCGGATTTCCATGCCTGCTATCACAGGAATCGCATCCTGACGGACGATCCGGATTTGAGGCTGGCGCGCCTCGCGCTCGCCGCCGCCGTGCGCCAGGTGATTTACAATGGTATGACTTTGCTGGGCGTCTCCTGCCCGGAACTCATGTAAGGGACCTTTTCCATGCGCCTTCAACGACACATCGCAACGCCCCGTCAAATGCGGGGAGGAACACTGGCGGGACTTTTCATCGGGATCGTGCTGGGCATCCTGATTGCTACCGCTGTTGTCTGGTTCATGAACAAGACGCCGGTGCCCTTCCTGAACCGGGTGCAGCCCGCGCCGCTGAGCGACAACGGCAACCGTCCTCCCCTGGCGTTGCCCGGCAAGCCGGGCGATCCGGTTCCGGCAACGCCCGCGCCGCTTGCCGTCGCACCCGCGGCCATCCCCGCCCCGGTTTCAACGGCAGCCGCGCCCCTTGCGGGAAACGCGTCCACCTACCCGCCGCAGGAAGCGCGCGAGGACGCGAGGCGGTTCATCCAGGCTGGTTCCTTCACGCAATCGCAGGATGCCGACAAGGTGAAGGCCACGCTCGCCATGATGGGCCTGGAGGCGAACGTGCAGCAGGTCATGGTGCAGGACAAAACCCATTACCGGCTGCGGCTCGGCCCCTACGCGCAGATCCGGGAAATCGACAAGGTGCGCGCGGAGCTCGCCCAGGCGGGCATTGAAACCACGATCATCCGGGAGTAAGGGAATGAAAACTTCGCACAACGCGCGCCGCCGCTTTCTGTCCGCATTCGCCGCCCTGCCGTTCCTGGGCCTGGCCGCATCCCATGCCCAGGCGCGTCGCCGCTATGAAGTATTGTCAACCCCGCAGCCCAAGGCCGCGCCGGGCAAGATCGAAGTCATCGAATTCTTCTCCTATGGCTGCAACCATTGCTACGAATTTCATCCCTTGATTGCCCGCTGGGCCGCGAAGACCACCGCTTCGGTCAATTTCCGGCGTGTGCCGGTGACATGGAATCCGCCCTGGGCCAGTCTGGCGCGTCTCTACTACACGCTGGAAGCCACAGGCGACCTGCAACGTCTGGATGGCAAGGTGTTTGACGCGTTGCACAAGCAGCGTCAACGCATTTACGATGAAAAAAGCATGCGGGACTGGTACGTCAAGCAGGGCGGAGACGCCGGCAAGTTCCAGGCCGCCTTCAATTCCTTCAGTGTTCGCAACAAGTTGCAAGTGGCCGAACAAAGCATGCAGAAAATGCGCATCGACAGTGTGCCGACCTTGGTCGTGGAAGGTCGCTACCGCATGCTTGGCGACACTTTCCCCGAATTGCTCGCCAATCTTGACGCGCTGATTGCGGAATTGCGAAACCGTGGCGCATCGTGATGGGAATCGCGCGGCGCGTCCGGCGCATGCCTGATCCGCGCGGCGAGCGCTTGCCTGAATCTGCATAGGCCGATCAACAGTGGCCGCGCTGCCCCGCGGCACGGGAAATACCGGGGCAAGTCCGCTTCCAGGCGGACGGTCCCTTTCTCCCCGGTTATTTGAACACCACCGTACGCGTGTCGTTGAGGAAAACGCGATGCTCCAAGTGGTAGCGCACCGCCCGGGAAAGCGCCACGGTCTCGGTGTCGCGCCCTACCGTCACCAGATCATCGGGTGAATAGGTGTGGTCAACGCGTTGCACTTCCTGTTCGATGATCGGCCCTTCGTCAAGATCGGAGGTGACATAGTGGGCGGTCGCGCCGATCAGCTTGACGCCGCGCTCATAGGCCTGGTGGTAGGGCCTCGCGCCTTTGAAGCCGGGCAGGAACGAGTGATGGATGTTGATGGCGCGCCCGGACAGGGCCGTACAGAGTTCATCGGACAATATCTGCATGTAGCGGGCAAGCACGACAAGCTCGGCGTGCGTTTCCTCGACGATTTTCAGCAGTTCTCCTTCCTGTGCCCTTTTGTTTTCCTTCGTGATTGGCAGATAGACGAAGCGGATGCCCTCGCGTTCGGTCATCGGGCGCAGGTCGAGATGGTTGGAAACGACGGCGGCGATCTCCATTTTCAGTTCCCCCTTGTGGAAACGGTAAAGGAGGTCGGCAAGGCAATGATCGTGCTTGCTTGCCATGATGATGACGCGCATCGGCTTTCTGGAACTGTAGAGATCCCATGTCATCCGGAAACGTTCCGCCACCGTTGTGAATTCATGCCGCAACGCGGCTTTGTTTGCCGCTTCCCCTGTCAGGTGGAAAACAGCCCGCATGAAAAACCGCCGGGTTTCCTCGTCGTCGAACTGCGCCATTTCGCTGATGTAGCATTTTCTTTCGGCAAGAAAGCCGGTCACTGCCGCGACAATGCCGGTCGTCGCCGGACAGGTGATTTTGATGATGAAATTTTCCCGGTCGTTCGGAGTGGATCCGGATGCGCTCGCCATTCATTTTCTCCAGTAAGGTTTTTGCCAACGGCAACAGGCCCGTTTCGAGCAGGGGTGATATTGGCCGATGTGGAGTTCGCTTGCAAGAAGCGGAACGGCCTGGCGCAACTGGTCCAGCGGATGGCTTTTGCCGCGCTGGCGCTTGTCTCGCCTTTTTGCGTGGCACAAGATTGTCGTCCACAGGACCGGTTATACTTTCCGCCCTTTGTCCGCGGCCAGAGAGTCCGATTCCATGCCAACCGCTGCATCCGCCACCTGCTATCACTGCGGCCTGCCGATTCCGGATGGCGTCGATTTGCCGGTCGACATCCGGGGGGCGCGACGCGCAATGTGTTGCGCAGGATGCCAGGCGGTAGCGCAGGCGATTGTCGAGAATGGCCTGGAAGGCTATTACACAAGCCGCGATGCGCTGCCGGAATCGCCGCGCGAAGCGGTGCCCGCCGTTCTGGAACAGTTTGTCCTTTTCGACCACGCGGATTTCCAGAAAGGTTTCGTGCGCGAACTGGGCGCGTGCGAACGGGAAGCATCCCTGATGCTGGAAGGAATCACCTGCGCGGCCTGTGTCTGGTTGAATGAGCGCCATGTCGGCCAGTTGCCGGGGGTGACCGGCGTGAGCGTCAATTATGCGACGCGACGGGCGCGGGTGCGCTGGGACGCGCAACGGATCAAGCTGTCCGATATTCTCGCGGCAATTGCGGCGATCGGTTATCGGGCTTATCCCTATGACGCCTCCAGGCACGAGGAACTGGCGCGGAAGGAGCGCCGCGACGCGCTCTGGCGGGTTTGGGTGGCGGGGTTCGGCATGATGCAGGTGATGATGTACGCGGTGCCGGCCTACATCGCCGGCGATGGCGACATGTCTCCCGAGGCGGAGCACCTGCTGCGCTGGGCCAGCCTCTTTCTCACTTTTCCGGTCGTGTTCTATTCCGCCGCGCCGTTTTTCAGGGGTGCATGGCGTGACCTGCGCTTCTTCCGGGTTGGGATGGACGTGCCGGTGGCGCTGGGCGTTGGTGTGTCGTTTGCCGCGAGCGTGTGGGCGACGCTGACGCGCGGCGGCAATGTCTATTTCGATTCGGTCGCCATGTTTGTTTTTTTCCTGCTTGGCGGACGTTATCTGGAAATGTCCGCCCGACAGAAAGCGGTAAGCGTGACGGAGGCCCTGACCCGGCTGTTGCCGGCGTTTTGCCAGCGGCTTCCGGATTTTCCTGGATCGCTGCGGACCGAGCAGGTGATGGTGGCCGAACTGAAAGCCGGGGATGCCGTGCTGGTGCGGCCCGGCGAGACGATTCCGGCGGATGGGCGGGTGCTGGACGGGAAAAGCGATGTCAATGAATCCCTGTTGACCGGCGAGAGTCGCCCGGTGTCCCGGGCCGTTGGCGACAGTCTCACCGGCGGTGCGGTCAACATGGAAAGTCCGCTGGTGATGCGTGTCGAGCATACCGGCGAGGAAACCCGGCTTTCCGCCATTGTTCGTCTCATGGAGCGGGCGGCGGCGGAAAAACCCGGCATCGTCAGGATGGCGGACCGCGTGGCGCGATGGTTCGTGGCCGGTTTGCTGGTGGTGGCGGCATTGACGGCCGCGGGCTGGTACTGGGCCGACCCCGCGCGTGCCCTGTGGATTACCGTTTCCGTGCTGGTCGTCACTTGTCCCTGCGCCCTGGCGCTGGCGACGCCCATTTCGCTCACGGTGGCGGCGGGCGCGCTGGCGAAGGCCGGTTTGCTGGTGACCCGGGGACATGCGGTGGAAACCCTGGCGCGGGCGAACTGTTTCGTGTTCGACAAGACCGGAACCCTGACGCGTGGCGACATGCGCCTTCTGGAAATCGCCGCACCCGGAGGCGATCCGCAAGCGACGCTGGCGCTGGCGGTGGCGCTCGAACAGGCGTCGGAGCATCCGCTGGCGACCGCCTTGCGCCGGGCGCTTGGCGAAACCGCTGTCCCCCGCGTGGAGAACGTTGTCGCCGAAGCCGGCAAGGGGCTGGAAGGACTGGTCGACGGACAGCGCCTGCGCATTGGCAGCCCGGACTATGTTGCGGCCCTGGGCGGCGTGAGTGCCGCCACACCTTGGCCGGAGAGCGGCGATACGGTGGTGGCCCTGGGAAATGAAACGGACATCTTGGCTTTTTTCCGGTTGGGCGACGAAATTCGGCCGGAGGCCACGCCCCTGGTGCGCGACCTCAAGGCGTCTGGTTGCCGGGTGGCGCTGATGTCCGGCGATGCTGAATCCGTGGCGCGGCGGGTAGCGGCGACGCTGGGTATCGAAACGGCGCGAGGCGCGATGTCGCCGCGGGAAAAACGCGACGCCGTGGCGGCCTTGCAGGCGGAAGGGTGGATCGTGGCGATGATCGGCGACGGGGTAAACGATGCGCCCGTACTTGCGCAGGCGCAGATCTCGGTGGCGATGGGCGCGGGCGCGCAACTGGCGCGCGCCCAGGCCGATCTGGTGTTGCTTTCGGATAATCTGGAACGCCTGCGGCAGGGGATCGGGTGCTGCCGCTTCACCCTGCGCGTGATTCGCCAGAATCTCGGCTGGTCTTTCGCCTATAATTTCCTCGCACTGCCCTTGGCGATTCTGGGGCATGTGACACCATGGGCGGCGGGTATCGGCATGTCGGCCAGTTCGCTTCTCGTCGTATTGAACGCGCTGAGGATCCAGCGGAAGGAAGTCTGATGGAAGTGCTCTACATCCTGATCCCGATTTCGGTCATCCTGGTGTTCGTCATCGCCGTGGTGTTCTGGCTGTCGGTGCGTGGTGGCCAGTTCGACGACCTCGAAGGTCCCGGCTTCAGGGTCCTGATGGACGACGATCTGCCGGATCGGACGAGAGAAGCCGGGGACGCAACCGGGAAAGGCGCGGATTTTCGCTGAATGAGTGTCTGTTTGATCTGAGTCAAGATTCCATGAAGGGCGTGATGCATAATCCGCCGCGTTTTACTGCGAGGTAAACAGGGTTTCGCAAGGAACCTGATTGTTTCTCTGTTGGGGTTGGGGTGCGCAGATGCGCACCCTTTTTTTCGCATGTCAAGCATTTCTTGCGCCAAACACCATATTTTCGAGGTTTGGCTGTTCCTTTGACCTAAATCAAATGGCCTTTTCGCGGGCTAAAATAGCATGCCCTCCATACGCCGTTTCAGGCTTTGGAAACGGTGTGTACTGGTCTTTTCATCAACGAGAGGTGGGTTCATGTCGGAAACGCAAACCACATACAACTATAAGGTCGTGCGGCAGTTTGCCGTGATGACCGTCATCTGGGGCATCGTAGGGATGCTGGTCGGCGTCATCATCGCCGCCCAACTGGTCTGGCCGCAGCTCATCAGTGACATCGTCCCTGAGTTCCTTGCGCCGATCCTTTCCTATGGTCGTCTGCGTCCGCTGCATACCAATGCGGTGATCTTCGCGTTCGGCGGTTGCGCCTTGTTCACAACGTCCTACTACTGCGTGCAGCGGACCGGTCATACCCGGCTGTTCAGTGACGGACTGGCGGCCTTTACGTTCTGGGGCTGGCAGTTGGTCATTCTCCTGGCGGCGGTTTCGCTTCCCCTTGGGATCACGACCGGCAAGGAATACGCCGAGCTGGAATGGCCGATCGACATCCTGATTACCGTGGTCTGGGTGGCGTATGCGGTGGTCTTCTTTGGAACCATCGCCAAGCGCAAGGTTGCGCACATCTACGTTGCCAACTGGTTCTTCGGCGCGATGATTATCGCGGTGGCGCTCCTGCACCTGGTCAACAGTGCGGAAATTCCCGTGACCTGGGACGTGGTGAGTCCGCGTTCCTATTCCGTTTACGCGGGAGTGCAGGATGCGATGGTGCAGTGGTGGTACGGTCACAATGCCGTGGGCTTTTTCCTGACTGCGGGCTTCTTGGGGATGATGTACTACTTTGTGCCGAAGCAGGCTGGCCGACCGGTATATTCCTACCGCCTCTCGGTGGTGCACTTCTGGGCGTTGATCTTTACCTATATGTGGGCAGGTCCGCACCATCTGCACTACACCGCGCTGCCGGACTGGACACAGTCGCTCGGCATGCTCTTCTCGCTTATCCTGCTCGCACCTTCCTGGGGCGGCATGATCAACGGCATCATGACGCTTTCCGGTGCATGGCACAAGTTGCGTGACGATCCGGTTCTCAAGTTCCTGGTGACATCGCTTTCCTTCTACGGCATGTCGACCTTCGAGGGCCCGATGATGTCTGTGAAGTCGGTCAATGCGCTGTCGCACTACACCGACTGGACGGTCGGGCACGTGCACTCCGGCGCGCTGGGTTGGGTCGCGATGGTGTCCGTCGGTTCGCTCTATTACCTGTTGCCGCGTCTCTACGGACGCCAGCAGATGTACAGCGTCGGTCTCATCAGTGCGCATTTCTGGATCGCCACGATCGGCATCGTGCTTTATGTGGTTCCCATGTGGATCGCAGGCGTGATGCAAGGTTTGATTTGGCGTTCCGTGAATGCCGATGGCACCTTGGCCTATTCCTTCGTGGAGGCCGTGAAAGTCTCCTATCCCTTCTGGACGGTCCGCGTCGTGGGGGGCACCCTGTTCCTGGTCGGCATGTTGATCATGGCTTACAACATGTTCAAGACCATCGGCGCTGGCAAGTCGGAAGACGCGCTTGTCTTGACGCCTGCACACGCCTAAAGAGGGAGGTTCTACATAATGAGTCAGGAAAAAATTGAAAAAAATGTTGCGCTCTTGATCGTCTGCATCCTGTTGGCGGTGATCTGGGGCGGGCTGGTGGAAATCACCCCGCTGTTCTTCCAGACCTCCACGACGACGGCAGTCAAGGGGCTGGAGCCATATGACGCGGAGCGTCTGGCCGGACGGGAAGTTTATATCCGTGAAGGTTGCTACAACTGCCATTCGCAGATGATTCGTCCTCTCCGTGCGGAAACCGAGCGTTATGGTCATTACTCTGTGGCGGGCGAGTTCGTTTATGACCACCCGTTCCAGTGGGGTTCCAAGCGGACGGGTCCGGATTTGCATCGGGTGGGCGGACGCTACTCGAACGAGTGGCATCTGGCGCACCTCGACAACCCACGCGGTGTGGTGCCGGAGTCCAACATGCCCAGCTATTTCTGGCTGGCGAAAACCAAGGCGCTCGATACAGTCGGTCGTGATATTGAAGCCAAGATGGGCGCGTTGCGTCTCCTTGGCGCGCCTTATACCGACCAGCAGATCAGCGAGGCAAAAGAGGCATTGAAAGACAAAACCGAAGCGGATGTCCTGGTGGCGTATCTGCAAGGTCTTGGCAGAACCCTGTCGAACTTCTGACAAGACAAAACCATGGACATCATCAACAATCTCCGCGGCGTCCTGACCCCGCTTCTCGGTATCGTGCTGTTTCTCGGCATCGTGAAGTGGGTGTATGGCAGAAAGAACAAGCAGGTTTATGAGGAAGCCGCCAATCTGGTGTTCGCGGACGATGATGATTCGGAGCCAGGGGATACACCCCGGCATCGTTGACTAAAGGAAACTGTTATGAGCGATTTTACGAGCGACATCTGGAACTTCTACGTGATCGGGATCGTAGTGGCGGGGTTGATCACCTGCATCGTCCTGCTCTGGAGCCAAGGTTCCGTCACATATACGGCGGGAAAAACCACCGGTCATTCCTGGGACGAAACCTTGGAGGAATACAACAATCCGCTGCCCAAGTGGTGGAGTCTGTTGTTTTATCTCACGGTGGTTTTCTCTGTTGTCTACCTGTTCCTCTATCCCGGTCTGGGCAAGTATCAGGGGTATCTGGGCTGGTCATCTGCCAGATACAACCTCGGCGCCGACGGCGCGGTGGAAAATGTAGCGGGCAGCCAGTACCAGAAGGAGGTGGAGGCGGCGGAGCAATCCCTGACGCCCAAACTGGAAGCCTATCTGGCGATGGACATCCCGACACTGTCGAAAGATCCGCAAGCGATGGAAATGGGAGGCCGTCTGTTCCAGGCCTACTGCATCCAGTGCCACAGCGCGGACGCCAAGGGATCGAAGGGGTTCCCCAACCTGACTAACGACGACTGGCAATGGGGTGGAGAGCCGGAGCAGATTAAGGAGAGCATCGCCGTTGGGCGGGTAGCGGCGATGACGCCCCATCCCGAGATGGACGATGAGACGGCGCGGGACATCGCCAGCTATGTGCTTTCCCTCTCGGGGCGCGAAGTTGACCAGGCGCGGCGCGCACGCGGGGAGACTGCCTTCAAGAGCAGCGATTGTCTGACCTGTCACGATCCCGGCATCATGACGGGCAGGCCGACGGGCGTTCCTTCCGGCAACATCCTGATGGGTGCCCCCGATCTGACCGATTCGGTTTGGCTGTATGGCAGTACGGAGAACATCATCGTGGAAGGCATCAAAAACGGACGCCAAAACCAGATGCCCGCTTGGGAAGGCTTCCTGGGCAAGGGGAAGGTGCATCTCTTGGCGGCTTATGTCTATGGCCTGAGTCACTGACAGACACGGCAACGAGACGGGGGCGCGGAAATTTTCCGCCCCCGTTTTTTTCGCGGATTCGCCGCTTGGCGTCGCGTTGGACAATATGGTGAACCTGTTCCAAAATTGTATGCGCGGACGTGCAATTTTGATACGGAGACAAGTACAATGAACGTTCAAGAATCTTCTTCCCCTCCCCCCGCCGTTTCGGAACAAAGTGCGCCACCGCGGAAAATCGCGCTCTATGAAAAGCATAAAAAAATCTACATCCGTTCCGTCAAGGGTTGGTGGGCGACTTGGCGATGGGTTTTTGTCCTGGGGACACAGTTTCTGTTCTACGGGTTGCCTTGGCTTACCTGGGGCGAGCGGCAAGCGGTTCTTTTTCATCTCGTGGAGCGCAAGTTCTATATCTTCGGTCTGGTGCTCTGGCCCCAGGATGTGTTTTACCTCTCCATCCTTCTGATTATTTCCGCATATTCGTTGTTTCTCTTCACGGCGGTGGCGGGACGGCTGTTCTGCGGCTATGCGTGTCCGCAGACAGTCTATTCGGAAATTTTCATGTGGATTGAAAACAAGATCGAAGGGGAGCGTCCAGCGGCGCGAATCAAGCTGGACAAGGAGTCGATGCATGGTCGCAAGTTCCTGTTGAAAGCCGTAAAACATGCATTATGGGCGCTGATCGCGCTCTGGACAGGGTTTACGCTCGTCTGTTATTTTTCGCCGGCGAAGGAAATGGTCGCCAGTCTGACGACTTTTGGCTTTGGTGGCTGGGAAGTGTTCTGGATCCTGTTCTACGGCGGCTTCACCTACATGATGGCCGGTTTCATGCGCGAACAGGTATGCAAATACATGTGTCCCTATGCCCGTTTCCAGTCGGTCATGTTCGATCCGGATACCCTCATCATCACGTATGACCAGAAGCGCGGCGAGCCGCGCGGCGTGCGCAGGAAAAATGCCGATGTTTCCAGTCTCGGAGATTGTGTGGATTGCAACATCTGTGTGCAAGTATGCCCAACGGGAATCGACATACGCAATGGCCTGCAGTACGAATGCATCGGTTGTGGCGCATGTATCGACGGTTGCGACGAGGTCATGGAAAAGTTGGGGTTATCCAAGGGCTTGGTACGGTACACCTCGGAAAACGCCATGGCGGGACAGTTTGGCCGCACGGGCTTGCTGAGTCACATCATCCGTCCCCGTATTCTGGTCTATACGGTCATCCTGGCGTTGATTACCGTAGCGGCGGGATGGTCGCTGGCAACCCGCGTGCCGCTGCGCGCCGATGTGTTGCGCGATCGCGCAACGCTCGCGCGCGAAGCGGAAGACGGACGCATTGAAAACATCTATACCCTGAAGGTCATGAATGTTTCCGAAAAGCCGCGCAGTTTCACAATTGGCGTGACTGGCTTGCCGGATATCGCCCTGGTTTCCGGCGCCCGTCTCGATGTCGGCCCGGCGGAAAACCGGGAGATAACCGCTAGTGTGCGTGTGCCACAGGAAGTCGCGACCAAGGGCGCGCACAACATCCATTTTGACGTGGTGGCGGAGGACGATCCGGAAGTCGCCGTGCACGAAAAAACCACCTTCATGATTCCATGAACGCATCCCCATGAACGAAACCCAGACAGAAAACATGCAGCAACAACGCCCCTGGTACAGGGAACCATGGCCCTGGTTTCTTATCGCCGGGCCGGGAATCGTGGTGATTGCCGGGTTCGTGACGCTTTGGCTTGCCGTGCGTACTTTCGATGGTGTGGTCGTCGATGACTATTACAAGCAGGGGCTGGCGGTCAATCAGGTGATTGATCGGGATCTCGCGGCCCGGGGTATGGGTTTGCAAGCGAATATCATGAAAAGCGGCATGGATGTCCGGGTGTTTTTGACGGCGACGGAAATGACCGCGTTGCCGGACCAGTTGCTTTTGCGTGTGACGCACCCCACGCGCAGCGGCATGGACCAGGATATTCCGCTCGTCAGGGATGCCCAGGGGTTCTACAGCGGCCGGTTGACCGCCGAGATTAGCGGTCGCCGCCATGTTTTTCTAGAAGACCAGGCATTGACCTGGCGTTTGACCGGCAACTGGCAGGCATCCAGCGAAATGCCGTTACAGTTGTCTCCCCATCAGTGAGCGTTTGCGTCAACACAACACTACGGAGGTACTCATGATGTGGCAGGAGCTTTTTTCTGGCCCGGTTGGTCTTTTGTCCGTGTTCACCATCGGTTTTGTCGTCGTCATGGCGATTTTCCTGGTGCTGTTCTTCGGGAAAAAGATCGGCGAGGACAATAACCAAAAGAACTGACGCCTGTTTCGGCCCGGTCGGGCCGAAACAGGACAGAAGCCCCTGTTGCCCGGTTTTTAGCGCCGATGGCGAAGGGGTTTTATTTTGCGCGCTGGATACGGTCCTCGGCGAGGTCGTGGTGAGAGAATCGAATCTTTCGTGGTGCAAGGAGTTTTGGTGAAGTGCAGACGTTGCTGGTTGCCGACAATTCTGATCCTGTTGTTGGGTCTTGTCCTGGCGTTGCGTGCCGGCTTTGACAGCGATCTGGTCAAGGCGCGTCTGATCGCACAGGTGCGGCAGGAAACCCGACGGGAGCTGGCGATCGACGGTTCCCTGCGTTTGCGCTTTCTGCCCCGACTGGCTGTGGAAGCAGACGCGATCCAGCTTTCCAGCGTTAATGGCAAGGATGCTTTCCTCACCCTGGACAAACTGACCGGCGCGATCAAAATCGTGCCCCTCTTGCGGGGCAGAGTAGTCGTCAATCGCATTGAGCTGCGCAATCTCCGTATTCAGGCGGTGCGTTATGCGGATGGCAGCACCAATTTCGATGATTTTTTGATAAAGCGTGGCGCAACCGAAACGCCATGGAAGATCGATGTGGAAAAAGCGGTCTTGCTGGACAGCAGCCTGTCCTGGCGCGACGAAATGACGGGACGGCGGCTGGAACTGGAAAATCTCTATTTGCGCACCGGGCATCTGGGCAAGCAGGCACGGGGCAAGCTGGAAATGGGGGGCCACATCCGGGATGCGTCTGGAGAAGCCAGGGCGAACGTGATCGCCACAAGCCTTTATTGGATCAATGGGAAAGAGACGTTTCTGCAATTGGAAAATCCACATGTTACGGTCAAGGGAGAGGGTAGCTCCGCGCCTTTTCATCTGGAATTGAACGCCCGCAGGGCGCGCGGCACGGTAGGTCATGCTGCCGCACTGGAATTGGCGCAACTGGCGTTAACGGGGGAAGCAACGCGGGATGATGGGACATGGCGGACAGCGATCCAGCTCGCGGACTTGCAGGTCAATACCCGTGGCGGCTTTCTGCGTGGCCTGACGGCGGAAGCGCGCCAAGTCCGGGAAGAGGACACGGTGGCCATCGCGCGGCTCGCATTGGCGACGCTGACCGGTCGAAACCATGTCTGGCGAGGAACGCTGCTGGTCAACGGAAACGGCAGCCTGGCGGGACATGCCATTTCCGGACGGATGACGATACCATTGGAATTCATGCCGGGAAGAGAATCCTCGCGTCTTTCCTCGGCGGATTTGACTGGCGCGGCGACAATCCAACAGGGAGAGCGGTTGGCACGGACGATCGACATCCGGGCACAAGGCGGATTGACGGTAACGCAAACTGCACCGGAAAACGTGTTGCAGGCTGAAGGCAGGGTGGACTTGGCATGGGACGCCAGCAGGCTGGAAACCGGCTGGCGGCTGGATCGCCTTGATCCACTGCGGCTGGAATTCGACGCCAGCCTGGATACCCTGAATCTGGACCGCTACCTGAAACAAGCGGGGAATGCGTCTGACAAGTCCGCCAAGGTGTTTCCGGCGGAAGGGACGCAACCAGCTTCACCTGGATCATCTGCTGAAAATTCGGGCATATTCCTCCCGGAAATCCGTGGGCACATCAGGATCGGACAACTGGAATTCAAGGGAACGCGGTTGTCCGGGATTGAGGGGAATGTGCGGGTACGGGATGGCAGACTGGAAATCGATGACCTGGAAGAGTCGCCACGGGATAAGCCGGTGCGCAAAAAGCGCAAGACACGGCGGTAATGCGCGTGACGGCTTTCAGGAACGTGCGCACCGCTTGCGTTTGCCAAAGCCCCCTGGCGTGGGCTTGTATGATCTCCTTGCTGGCGCATGGTCTGGTGTCTGTCGGCTTTTGGGATGCGCAGCTGCCGCCGGCTTTGCCTGGCGCGACACTTTCCGTGAGCTGGCATGCACCGGTGTCGCCTGTGGCCGGTTTGGGAGTTGACGTCACATCAACGCCTGACGTTTCCGGGCAGGAATCCACACTCGCGCGTCCGCGCCATCCCCGGATTCCCGCCGCGCCCGCATTGCCGATGTCCGCCGCGCCGCAGATGCCGCCGCGCGATCACGCGCCGGTTGTTACGGCCGTCACACCGGCAGCGGCCAGCGTGCCCGCATCCATGACGGCGGAAACAGGGGGAATGGCCGCGAACGCCAGTGATGTGGTGTCTGCGGTGGCAGATGCGCTCCCGGAGCGCGTTGCGCTCTCCGGCGACATGGAATCATACGGTGGCGGAAGCGGCGGCGTGCTCGCAGGAACGGAAAATGCGCACATCCCCGCGGATGCCTTATGGGATTATCGCTATGCTCTGGGGCGAAGTGTGCTGGGCGTTTCCGGTCATTACCAAGAAAGGGCGAACGCCGCAGGGCAGGCGGGAACGGTGCGGGTCAAACTGGAATGGCGCATGGGTGTTTCGTACATCAGCCTGCGACAGGGTTCGGGAAGTCCGCGTCTGGATGCAATGGCGCTGAATATCTTGCGCGAGGCCGCGGCGCGCACGCCCTTGCCACAATCGCTGCGACAGCGTACGTTCAGCATGGAGTTGCCAGTAGAGTTTCGGGTGAATTGAAAGGATGCTGTCGAGAAACGCGGATCGTCCACAAGGCCCTTCATCCAGCGGGTGATCTCGCGTGGGCGCTTGATCTTCCTTTGTGACATCGGGCGTTTCTGGCCGATGCTGCTGGAGAAACCCGACCGTACGAAAGACATGGTGGAAATTCACAGAGAAGTCGATCGGGACTGGATGTTTTCCGTCGAAGTCGAGGTGGATGCGCTCAACAAGCTGTAAGCCTCTCCGCTCCCAGGTTTCACGGAATGCTCAAGGCTTGACTCCGGCGGCTTCTTTCAGGAGTTCCGCCTTGTCGGTCGTCTCCCAGGTGAATTCCGGCTCGTTGCGACCGAAATGACCATAGGCTGCCGTTTTTCGGTAAATGGGGCGCAACAGGTTCAGCATCTGCACAATGCCCTTGGGTCGCAGGTCGAAATGTGTCCGCACGAGTTCCGTCAGGGCTTCGTTGGAGCGTTTCCCCGTGCCGAAGGTTTCCAGCATGATGGAGGTGGGCTGCGCTACGCCGATGGCGTAGGAAACCTGCACGAGGCAGCGTTCCGCCAGGCCCGCAGCAACGATGTTCTTGGCCACGTAGCGGCCCGCGTAGGCGGCGGAGCGGTCGACCTTGGAGGGGTCCTTGCCGGAAAACGCGCCACCGCCATGCGGTGCCGCGCCGCCGTAGGTATCGACGATGATCTTGCGCCCAGTGAGGCCGCAATCGCCTTGTGGTCCACCGACCACGAAACGCCCGGTGGGGTTCACCAGATACTTGATTTCGCCCTTGACGAGTTCTTTTGGCAGGACTGGCTTGATGATTTCCTCGATCACCGCCTCGCGCAGAGGAGCAAGTTCGATGTCGGGGGCATGTTGCGTGGAAACGACCACGGTGTCGATCGCGTCGGGTTGGCCGTCGACGTAGCGGATCGTCACCTGCGATTTGGCGTCCGGACGCAGCCAGGACAGACGGCCATCCTTGCGCAACAGGCTTTGCCGTTCCACGAGCCGGTGCGCCAGATAGATCGGCAACGGCATCAGAGTGGGTGTTTCCCTGCAGGCGTAGCCGAACATCAGGCCCTGGTCGCCCGCGCCCTGATTGAGGTGGTCGTCGTGCGCGTGATCTACGCCCTGGGCAATGTCCGGGCTTTGCTTGTCATAGGCGACCAGCACGGCACACCCCTTGTAGTCAATGCCATATTCGGTGTTGTCGTAGCCGATGGAGCGGATGACATCGCGGGCGATCTGGATATAGTCGATGCTGGCATGGGTGGTGATTTCGCCTGCCAGCACGACAAGCCCTGTGTTGCACAGCGTTTCGGCGGCAACGCGACCATTTGGGTCTTGCGTCAGGACAGCGTCCAGAACGGCATCGGAAATCTGGTCGGCGACCTTGTCGGGATGGCCTTCGGAAACGGATTCCGAAGTGAAGAGGTAACTGCTCATAAAAAACTCCTGAGGCCTGGTATTAATCCGGCGTTACCGGTTCTGGCCCAGAAGCGGCGACGCTTTAGCAGTATTTTTGATCGCCCTGCAAGTTGTCAGCTTTAACTCGGCGAGAATTGCGCATCTTAGTGTTTTTTTCAGGAAATGCAAAGCGCTGGCAACGGTTTGCGAGCAGCTGCCTGGCGACAGGCATTCATGTCTGTCGCTGTGTCTGGCTTCGGGCCAAACACGATGATCTGGTCGCAAGCCATGCGCCGCGAGGCCGAAACACAGGCGTTCATGGTGTCAGGGTCAACCTGCCCCCGGCCCGGGATGTGTTACAGTTTTGCGCATGCATGACCTGTCCCCCGTTCGTTTTGATTTCAGGTCTTTCCTGCCTGCCTTGCCGGAATTGCCCGGAGTGTATCGCATGCTGGCGGAGGACGGCGCGGTGTTGTACGTGGGCAAGGCCAAGAACCTGAAAAAACGGGTTTCTTCCTATTTCCGGAAAACGTCCGCCAGTCCCCGCATTGCCATGATGGTGCGCCAGATCGGCAGTATCGAGATCACCGCCACCCGTTCGGAGGCCGAGGCGCTGTTGCTTGAAAACACGCTCATCAAGCGTCTCATGCCCCGCTACAATATCCTGTTCCGGGACGATAAATCCTATCCCTACATCGTTCTGGGCCGGGAAGAATATCCCCGCCTGGGGTTTTTTCGCGGCGCGCCCAACCGCAAGGCGGAGTATTTCGGTCCCTATCCTTCCGCCGCGATCGTGCGGGAAAGCCTGTACCTCCTGCAGAAGATGTTCCGGTTGCGCACCTGCGAGGACTCCACATTCTCCAATCGCTCCCGGCCTTGCCTGCTCTACCAGATTCGACGGTGCAGCGGTCCATGTGTACCGGGCCTGGTTGGCCGCGAGGCGTATGAGGAAGACGTTCGCTATGCGACCCTGTTCCTGCTTGGCCGGTATGGCGAGGTCATGCGCCGTCTGTCGATGGCGATGGAGGCCGCGGCGCAAAATCTCGCCTTCGAACGGGCGGCGGTTTACCGCGACCAGATCCAGTCCTTGCGCCAGGTGCAGGAAAAACAGTATGTCGCCAGCCAGAAAAGTGAGGACGCCGATGTGGTTGTGTCCGTGCGGGAAGCGGGCCAGTTGTGCGTAAACCTGGCCATGGTCCGGAGGGGGCAGCATCTGGGGGATCGTCCGCAGTTTCCGGCGGGAGACGGGGGATCCAGTCCGGAGGAGGCGGTGGCGGCCTTTATCGCGCAGCATTACGCGCGGCACCCCGCGCCGGCTCGTCTGCTGGTCGCGCCCCTGCCGGACGAACTGGAAGAAACCGCCGCAACCCTGGAAGCCGTTTCCGGACGTGCCGTGCCGATTCAGGAGGCGCGTGGCCCGGAGCAAAAGGCCTGGGTGGAGATGGCCCTGCAAAACGCGCGGCTGGCCATTGTCGCCAGAAATCAGGGCCGCATGCGGCAAGCGGAACGCGTGGAGGCGTTGCGCCAGGCGCTGGAACTTGCCGCGCCCTTGCATCGCATCGAATGTTTCGACATCAGCCATACCCGCGGCGAATTGCCGGTAGCCTCCTGCGTGGTGTATCAGGATGAGGGAATGAAGAAATCCGATTATCGCCGATTCAACATCCGCGACATCGAGCCGGGAGACGATTACGCGGCTATTCGCCAGGCGGTGACGCGGCGTTTCCAGGGAGTGGCGATCGGGGGTCGGGAATCAGGCGTGTGGCCCGCGTCGCCGCAGGGGAATGTTTCTCCGGTCGTTGTTCCTTCCCTGTTGTTGATCGATGGCGGCAAGGGGCAGGTGCGCGTGGCGGCGGAAGCGTTGCGGGAGCTGGGGCTGGCGCGCGTGCCGGTGATTGGAGTCGCCAAGGGGGAAGGGCGCAGGGCCGGGCAGGAATCCCTGGTGTTCCCGGATGGCCGGGAAGCATTACAATTGGGCGTGGATCATCCGGCCTTGCGTCTGGTGATGGAAATCCGCGACGAGGCACACCGTTTCGCCATTACCGGCCATCGCGGACGGCGCGGCAAGGTGCGCACGGCTTCTCGCCTGGAGGACATTCCCGGTGTCGGGCCGGCCAAGCGTAAGGCGCTGGTGCGCCATTTCGGCGGACTGCCCGGCGTGCGGGAGGCCACGGTGGAACAGCTCGCCCAGGCCTACGGCATTGGTCCGGCGCTGGCGGAAACGATTCATGCCGCATTACATTGACGCTCCCGTTTTGAATCGAAAGACTGCTGATCGCATATTTCCGACGCGCATCGCCGATTGACAACATGCCTTTTAATCTTCCCATTTTCCTGACTTGGTTGCGTATCGTTGCCATTCCCCTGCTGGTGGTGGTGTTTTATCTGCCGGGATCCTGGCTTTCGTTGCCGGAACGCAACCTGGTCGCCACCGCGCTTTTCATCGCCGCCGCCGTGACAGATTGGCTGGACGGCTATCTTGCCCGACGCCTCAACCAGACTTCCTCCTTCGGCGCATTTCTCGACCCGGTGGCCGACAAGCTGATCGTGGTAACGGCCCTGATCATGCTGGTGCAGTTGAAGCGCGCCGATGCCGCTGTTGCCGCCATCATCATCGGGCGGGAGATCACCATTTCCGCGCTTCGGGAATGGATGGCGAAAATTGGTGCGGCGAAGAACGTGGCGGTCTCCATGATTGGCAAGATCAAGACCACGGCGCAGATGCTGGCGATCATCCTGTTGCTCTACGGAGAGCCGCTGCCCATTGTCGGCTGGCGGCTGCAGGTGGTTGGCACCTTCCTGATCTGGATTGCCGCGTTGCTCACCTTGTGGTCAATGGGCTACTACCTGCACAAGGCTTGGCCGGAAATCGTCCGGCGCGCGGGGGAATGACAGGAAAATGATTGCGCCGCATGTTTATGCCCTGGTCCCGGCGGCGGGTATTGGCGCGAGATTCGGAGGGGATACCCCCAAGCAATATCTGGCGCTTCTCGGGCGTCCCATGATCTGGTACGCGCTGGCGGTGTTGTGCGCGCACCCGCGCATCGAGCGGGTATGGGTTGTGATTTCGCCGCGGGACCACTATTGGGGGAACCCGGACTGGCGGGAATTATGGCTTTCCCTGGGGCCCAGACTGGAGGTCGTCGCCTGCGGCGGCGGCAGCCGGGCGGAAAGCGTGCGGAACGGTCTTGACGCCGCCGCCACGGCCATTGCGCCGGATGACTGGGTGCTGGTCCACGATGCGGCGCGTCCCTGTCTTTCCGTCGCCATGCTGGATCGCCTGCTCGGGACGCTGGCGGAAGACTCCGTTGGTGGTCTTCTGGCCGCGCCGCTTGCGGATACCCTGAAACACGCCGATGCGGCGGAACGTGTCGACCGGACGCTTCCCCGCGCCGGGTTGTGGCGAGCGCAGACGCCGCAGATGTTTCGCTACGGATTGCTCCAGGCGGCGCTGGCGGCGCATCCGGACGTAACCGACGAAGCCGGCGCGATGGAAGCCGCCGGTTTCGCGCCGCGCCTTGTGGAAGGCGCCGAGGCCAATCTGAAGGTCACTCATCCGGCGGACATGGCGCTGGCCGCATGGATACTGCACGGCAGGGGAGGCGCGCCATGAGCGCGGATCAGGGGGGTCCCGCTTTCCGTGTCGGACAGGGCTATGACGTGCATGTCCTGGCGCCGGGCCGCAAGCTCATCCTGGGGGGCGTGGAAATTCCGTTCGACAAGGGACTTTTCGGTCATTCCGACGCGGATGCGTTGCTGCACGCGATCACCGACGCGCTCTTGGGCGCGGCGGGTCTGGGTGACATCGGCCAGCATTTCTCCGACACCGATCCTCAATTTGCAGGCGCGGACAGTCGGGAACTGTTGCGGGAAACCTTGATCCGTGTGTATGAACAAGGCTGGCGGCCAGTTAACGTAGACGCCACCCTGGTCGCCCAGCAGCCGCGCCTGGCGGCGCATATTCCCGCCATGCGTGCCAATGTGGCGGCGGATTTGCGCCTGTCGCCGGGGGTCGTAAACGTAAAGGGGAAAACCAACGAAAGGCTCGGCTACCTGGGCCGCAACGAAGCCATCGAAGCGCAGGCGGTGGTGTTGCTGGCCCAGAACCCGGACTGTGCGATGAAGCCGCCTGGAAGGTAGATGCCTGGTCCCGCGGAGCGCGTGAACCATCTTGAAATCATCGACGGACGGAAGCAGGGATACTGCCACATCGGACCATACGAACAGGGCTTCGACCGTGGGCAACCTGGAAGGGGAAGGAAATCCCTTTCCAGGTTTGTTTTGCGCGACGGGCATGGATGGTTGTCACCGTCCGCAGAGGAGGATTTTCAGGCAGCCGGTTTTTTGGCGGGTTTCTTTGTCGCGGCGGTCTTGGTTGCGACTTTCGAATCCGGGTTTGGCGCGGCGGCGGGTGCGGCATCCGCGTCCTCTTCCGCGCTTTTTTGCAGTTGCGCCTGCACTTGCTGCATCAGGTTCCAGGGCCACAGGGCGGCTTGCTGCAAGGTCTCGCCCACGGTTGGACCTTCGCCCTGCGCGCCGCCATTTGCTTCCGTCGCGGCGGAGGTCGTCAGCCCGCCAATGGCCTGGACGGCACTCAGGGTGGCGTTTTGCATTTCCAGGCTCTGGATTGTCATCTGGAGCATGGAAAGATTCATGCGCAGCCAGCTTTCCACCGCTTTCAGGTCCGTGATGCGCTTGCCCAGATCCTGCGTATCGAAGGTTGGCGTGACCATGCCAGGAATGGGAAAGCCCATATTCCCCCACATGTTGCGGAAAAACTCCATTGTGTCTTGTGTATGCTCGGCCATTTTTGAGCTCCTGTCAGAAAAGGCGATCGTGCTTCTATATTACGCCTCCCCGCGTGGCTTGTATTCGTTGCCACGCAATATATTTTCGGGATCTCCTTCCCGGTTTCGCGCCGGAATGCGGTAAACGTACAGCGTATCGCGTTCCGCCGTGTCTTCCGGATCGCGGCAGATGCATTCCGGGATGATTCCGGGTACGGGAAACGCCTTGCTCACGAAAAGGCAGCCAGGCCACATTTCCCGGCAAGCCTTGCGCCAGAGCGCGGACATGGGAGTTGGCGACAGGAAGCAGTACACCGCCTGATACGGCGCCAGCGGATGCCGCCAGAAATCTCCCCAAAGCCAGCGAATACCGATCTTGTGGACTCGGATGAGCCCAATGAGCCAGGGAAGGGGCGCGTTGTCGATGCCACTCAGGAGCAGATCCGGGCGCTGCCGGGACAACGGCAGGAGAAGACTGCCGATTCCGGCGCCGATGTCGAGCGTTGCGGCCTTGTCCGGCAACAGGCAGGCCAATTGTGGCGTGGTCCGCGCGCCGCTTGGATACAGTGGAATCCGCCCCGAGGCCGCTCCCCGGAAAACCAGCAGCAGGACAAGAAATCCGCCCAGATACCAGAGCGGTGAAATGGCAAGCTGCAACCCGGCCCACAAGGCGGGGACGAAGGCAAGGTGTATGACCTGCCACCACCATGGCTGACGGGAAACGCGCGCGATCAGGAAGGCAAGCGTGCCACAGGCGGCGCAGACGACGGGCCAGCGCCATTCGGTAACCCGCAGGAAATAAAAGGGCCAGAAGATGGAAAACACGAGGAAAACAGCGGCGGCTTCCACCGCGCATTGACGGGCGAGATGGCGGAACAGCGTCATGGCGATCGGGCGGATTCCGGGACTTGGATGGCGCGGATTGTAATCCGGTCTCGCGGATGGCGGCTTTTTGTTTCCCCATGTTCCGGACACACGAAAAATTCCCTTCCACGGGATCTTGTTAGCACTCCCATGAAACGAGTGCTAAAATACGCGACAACAATATCGATTCAGGAGGAACACATGACCCAGACTTTGACGTTGCCGGTTCCTGTCGCGGTGGGAAGTCTTGACGCGTATATCCAGACGGCGTATCGCGCGCCCATGTTGACGGAGGACGAGGAAATCCGGCTCGCCCGGCGTTTTCATGATGAAGGTGATCTCGAGGCGGCGCGTGAGCTGGTGTTTTCCCACCTGCGGCTGGTGATTGCCGTGGCGCGGGGGTATCTGGGCTACGGTCTGCCGCATGCCGACCTGATCCAGGAGGGCAATGTCGGACTGATGAAGGCCGTCAAGCGGTTCGACCCGGCGCGGGGCGTGCGGCTGGTTTCTTTCGCGATCCACTGGATCAAGGCGGAAATCCATGAATACATCCTGAAGAACTGGCGTCTGGTCAAGGTCGCTACCACCAAGGCGCAGCGCAAGCTGTTTTTCAACCTGCGCAGCCTGAAAAATGGTTTCGAGGGCGATCGCGGCCTTTCCGTCGAGCAAACCCGCCGGATCGCCGATGTGCTGGGGGTGAAGCCCGGGGAAGTGACAGAGATGGAAATGCGTCTTGCCGGTCATGACCTCGCGCTGGAAGGGAGTCCGGACGATCGCGAGGACGCCTACGCGCCCATCGACTATCTCGCGGATTCCGCTTACGAGCCGACCCGTGTCATCGAAGGACGGGAATATGCCCGCTTGCAGAACGAGGGCCTGCATGTCGCCTTGAAAAAGCTGGATGACCGCAGCCGCCGGATCATCGAAGCCCGCTGGCTTTCCGAGGATGGCGAAGGCGCGACCCTGCATGATCTGGCCGCCGAATTCCAGGTTTCGGCGGAGCGCATTCGCCAGATCGAGGCCAGGGCGCTCCAGAAAATGCGCGGCTTTTTGGCGCCGGCGTAGTTTTTCCACGGATGTTCCTGTGCGGGCGGGCCTGCCCTGCCCGCCATTTTTCCATGCCCCGCGTTCGGGGGCGCGTCGACGCTGGTAAACTCCGGGCGTCTGAAACGACCTCACATACGGGAAAAGCATGATCGTTACCAATCCGCAACCGCATCGCGTCAGCGTCAGCGTGTATGGCGAGTTCACCTTGTCCGACTATCAGGAGTTCGAAGCGGCGGTCAATGTCGAGCTCGACGCCGAATCCCCGGTGGATCTCTGTTTCGACCTGCGCGAAATGAACGGCGCGACGCTGGATGTCGCCTGGGAGGACCTGCGTTTCGCGCGCAGGCATGTCAATGATTTCCGCCGCATCGCGGTGGTCACGGACAGCCAGTGGGTGACTTGGAGCGCCTGGCTTTCGCAGGTTTTCCTGAACGCCGAGATCGAGGTGTTCGAAACACCGGAAGAAGCCCTGGAATGGCTGGACCAATAAGAAACCCCGCCACGCGTTCTTGTCGCCATGCCCATTGTCCACCGGATTGATCCCGTCGCCCTGTCGCTTGGCCCGGTTTCCATTCGCTGGTACGGTGTCATGTATTTCCTGGCGTTTCTCATCGGCTGGTTTTTGCTGAAACGACGGCGCTTTCTTGACGAGCGCGCGCTGGATGATCTGTTGTTCTATCTTTTTCTCGGTGTTCTCGTCGGTGGGCGGTTGGGACAGGTGCTGTTCTACGAGCCTGTCTATTTCATGCGACATCCCCTGGAGATTTTCCAGATATGGCGCGGTGGCATGAGTTTTCACGGCGGCTTTCTCGGTGTGCTGTTCGCCGCTTTCCTGTGGGCGCGCAGGCACGGACGCGGCTGGCTGGAAATCACGGACGTGATCGCGCCCATCGCGCCTCTGGGCCTGCTGCTCGGGCGTCTCGGCAATTTCATCAACGGCGAACTCTGGGGGCGTGTCGCGCGGCCTGATCTGCCCTGGGCCATGATCTTTCCTTACTCCGGGGACGCTCTGCCGCGGCATCCGGTCCAGCTTTACGAGGCCGCGCTCGAAGGACTGACGCTTTTCATCCTCCTGTGGCTTTATTCCGGCAAGCCACGGCGCAGGGGCGCGGTCTCTGGCGTTTTTCTCATCGGCTATGGATTCTTTCGCTGCCTTGGTGAATTTTTCCGGGAGCCGGACCACGGCATTTTCGGGCAATCCTACACAGTAAGCATGGGGCAATGGCTGTCGCTTCCCATGATCGCCGCCGGGATTTTCCTGCTGGCGTTTTCCACGCGCGCGGAGGCGGGCGACGGGCGGCGGGCGAAGCCGTGACCAACGCGGCGGTGGTCGTGCCGCTTCCTGTCATCATCTTCCGCCGCTGGAGCCTGGCAGTGGCTCGAACAGGGCGGCGATGTCCGCCTCGCTGAATTTGATGTCTCCCTGGTGTTCTTCCGAGAGAATACCCGCCGCGAGTTCCGCCTTGCGTTCCTGGAGGGCGAGGATTTTTTCCTCGATACTGCCCGCGACGATGAGTTTGTAGACGAAAACCGGTTTGTCCTGGCCCAGGCGATGGGCGCGGTCGGCGGCCTGGTTTTCCATGGCGGGGTTCCACCACGGGTCGTAATGGATCACGGTGTCCGCCGCCGTGAGATTCAGTCCCACGCCGCCCGCTCTGAGACTGACCAGGAACACCGGCGCTTCCCCGGCCTGGAATGCCCGGATCGGTGTTTCCCGGTCCTGCGTCTCACCTGTCAGGCGCGCGTGCCGGATTCCGGCGGCGAGAAGTTCCACCTCGATCAGGTCGAGCATGGCGGTGAATTGCGAAAAGACGAGGATGTGTCGTCCTTCCGCCACGAGTTCCGGCAGCATGTCCATGAAAAGCTCCAGTTTTGCGCGTTCTTTCACCTTGCGCGCGACGCTGGATTTGACAAGGCGCGGGTCGCAGCAGACTTGGCGCAGTTTCAGGAGGGCGTCGAGGATGATGATCTGGCTGCGCCTGAAACCCTTGCTGGCAATTTCCGAACGCACCTTTTCATCCATTGCCGCCCGCACGGTTTCATAGAGATCGCGCTGTGTGCCGGAAAGCTCCACCGTGCGCACGATTACCGTCTTGGGCGGCAGTTCCGTGGCGACCTCGTCCTTCTTGCGGCGCAGGATGAAGGGACGCAGGCGTCGCGCCAGCAGGTCACGGCGCAGCATGTCGCCCTGTTTCTCGATGGGATTGCGCCAGACGCGGGTAAAGCTCTTGCTGTCGCCCAGGAAGCCGGGCAGGAGGAAATCGAACTGTGTCCACAGTTCGCCCAGGTGGTTTTCCAGCGGCGTGCCCGTGAGGCAAAGCCGGTGTCGCGCCTTCAACTGGCGCACGACGCTGGCGCTCTTGCTGCGGAAGTTCTTGACCGTCTGGGCCTCGTCCAGGATGAGCAGGTGGTATTCGTGTTGCCGGAGCGCCTCGCTGTCCCGCCACAAAAGCGGATAGGTGGTGAGCGCGATGTCGCAGTGCGGAATGTCGGCGAAACACTCCTTGCGCGCCTTGCCGTGCAGGCTCAGAACCTTGAGCGACGGCACGAAATCGCGCGCCTCGTTTTCCCAGTTGAAAATGAGCGAGGTGGGCAACACCACCAGCGCGGGTTTGTCCAGGCGGCCCGCTTCCTTTTCCAGCAACAGGTGCGCGAGCGCCTGTGCGGTCTTGCCCAGTCCCATGTCGTCGGCGAGAATGCCCGCCAGGTTTTGCGCGCGCAGATATTGCAGCCAGGAAAGCCCGGTCCGCTGGTAATCGCGCAGGGCGAGCCGCAACCCTTGGGGCGGCGTGACGTTCTGCACGTTCTGGCTTGCTTTCAGGCGCTCGGCGAGCGCGATGACGGTCTCCGGCCCGTTGAACTGCCAGCGGCTCCTGTCCTGGAGTTCCGACAGCCGCGCGGCGTCCCAGCGGGAAAGACGCAGCGATCCTTCCCGGTATCCGTCGAAGAGGTCGATCAGCAGCCGCGCGATCGGTTTCAGGCGTTCGGCGGGCACGCGCAGCCGGCGGCCATCCCCGGTTTCCAGCGTCACGGATTCGTCGGGCGATATGGAGGCAAGCGACAGCGCGTCCAGCCAGCGCGGCTCTTCCCGAAACAGGTTGGCGAGGAGCGGCGCGAGCGACAGGCGCTCGCCTTCGACGATCACGCCCATGTCGAGCGAGAGCCAGCCGTCCTTCGTCTCGTCGACGTCGGCCTGCCAGGATTCGATTTCCAGGTAATGGTGACGGAAGCGCGTGTCGAACACGACGCGCCATCCGGCTTGCGCCAGGTTTTCGCGCCCTTCCTGCATGAACCGGGACCATGCTGTTTCCGACGGCAGGCCGTGGATTTCCCCGTCCGGCATCGCGCTGAAGGAAACCAGCGTGTTGGGCGGCACCGGCGCGAAGCCGATCTCCCGCAGGGCGTACAGCAAGCCGGCTTCCGCCGTGTGATCGCGTTGCAGCCGGACGATCTCGCCGCCCGGCAGGGTGACATATTCGCGGATCTCGCCAGGCGCGACGCGCGCTTCCCCGTAGCGGAACACTGGCGTCGCGTAATCGAAGGCGCTGTTGCCGAAAGTCCTGGGGTAGTTTCGCCATTTTTTCATGCCGATGAGGGTGAGCGTCTCCAGTCGCAGCTCGCCCACTGGCGTTCCGGCGATCACGCGGCATTGCGCGCCGGGATTGGTCGCGGGCCGGGGCGCTTCCGGTGCGATCTCGGCCAGGGCTTCCGCCATCAGGATCGCCTCGTGTCGGGAAAGCGGCGGCAGCGCCAGGAACCTTTCGGCAAGCGCGGATGGCAGGGTTGTCTTCAGCGGGCCGATTTCTCCCGCCACCCGGTCCAGATACCATGGCGGCGAAACGGGCAGCGCCTCGGCGTCGGGCGTGGCTTCGATTTCCGGTTGTTGCAGGCCGTCGTCTCGCAATTTCCAGACGATCTGCGCCAGACGCGGCCCGCCGTCCTCCAGGAAATTCCCGGAATATCCGGCGGCGAAAAAACGCTGCGTGGCGACGAGTTTTTCCATCAGGCGGCCCAGGGAGCCCCTGCGCGGCGTGGGCAGTTCGATGTCGTCATGCCTCCGGGGGAAGGGGTGCGCGTTGCGCTGGATCGCCCAGAGCTGGCGCAGTACCGGCAGGTCGTCGTCCTCGACGAACTGCGGCGGTGTGATGAACGCACGGTCGCTGAGCAGCCAGGCGCGTGCCGATTCCGGGTGGATTCCTTTCAGGATTTGCACGCGCGCCCTGCCGTCCCGCACATCCAGGCAATAGAACAGCCTTGTCGTGTTTATCACGCTCTTGCCGCCACGCTTTTGCTCGACAGCCTGGCTCAGGTGCCGGAGATCGTTGAGCCAGGCGAGCACGCCGGGGGAGACGGCGAGCGCGTCGGGGGAGACGGCGTCCTTGTTTTGCGGCAGCCGGGGTTTCAGGACTTCGAGAAGCGCCGCCGCCACATGCTTGCAATTGCCGCCCAGGGGGCAGGTGCAGACGCTGCGCGGTGTATCGAGCCAGACGCGCGCGACGTAGGGCTGGCGGGAAGCGCCGCGCACGGTGGCTGTCAGTTGGGGATACACGTACTGGAAACGCTCGACCCGCCCCTGCTGGACATAGGCGTCGCCCATGGCGACTGTCGCCTGCCCGAGCCATGCGACGATGTCCTTGCGCGTAAATTGGCGTTTCATCGTAAAACCAACTCCGGTTTGAAGCCTTGCCCGAAGGAATCGGCGCGAAGGCCGAAGCCCTGGTCTCCGGGTCGGGGTTTCGACCGTGGCGATCCGGGAAGGGAAAAGGCCCCCTTCCGGATGCGTGGAGAGCGACGGACAGGAATGCCTGCTGCCTTGTTTCTTTCCGCGCTTTCCTTTCCCGGGCCATTCCGCCCCGCGTGGCCGCGCGCGGTTTTCTCAGGGGGAAGCGTGCGTGACCAGACGCCACAGAGCGACCGCGATGCAGGCCAGCAGGAGTGCGATTGCCCTGAGCCAGCGGTTCTGGCGCGCCTGTCCGGCCTCGAGCCGTTGCAGGCGCAGGCCGACATGTTCCGTGACGGGTGTCCTGGTGAGCGTCTGGTGAACGAGGCGTGGCAATTGTGGCAGGGTTTTCGCCCATTGCGGCGCTTCGCGCCGGAAGGTTTTCAGCGCGCCGCGCCAGCCGATCTGTTCGCTCATCCAGTGTTCCAGGAACGGTTTCGCCGTTTTCCACAAATCCAGGTCGGGATCGAGCGTCCGCCCCAGTCCCTCGATGTTCAGCAGGGTTTTTTGCAGCATGACGAGCTGCGGCTGGATTTCCACATGGAAACGGCGGCTGGTCTGGAAGAGGCGCAGGAGCACCTTGCCGAAGGAGATGTCCTTCAGGGGGCGGTCAAAGATCGGCTCGCAGACGGCGCGGATCGCGGCCTCGAATTCGTCAATGCGCGTATCGGCCGCCGCCCAGCCCGATTCGACGTGATTTTCCGCGACCTGCCTGTAGTCACGGCGGAAGAAGGCGAGGAAATTGCGGGCGAGATAATTCTTGTCTGTCTCGGTAAGCGTGCCGACGATGCCGAAATCCAGCGCGATGTAGCGGCCGTCCGCGTGCACGAAGATATTGCCCGGATGCATGTCGGCATGGAAAAACCCGTCCCGGAACACCTGGGTGAAGAAGATTTCCACTCCGGCGGTCGACAGCTTCTTCAGGTCGATGCCCTGGGCGACAAGCGCGTCGACACGGGAAATCGGCGTCCCCTGCATGCGCTCCATGACCATGACCGTGGGCGTACACCAGTCCCAGAACACTTCCGGCACGATCAGCAGGCGCGAATCCTCGAAGTTGCGCCGCAATTGCGCGCAGTTGGCGGCTTCGCGCATGAGATCGAGTTCGTCGCGCAGGTATTTGGCGAATTCCGCGACGACCGCGCGCGGTTTCAGGCGCTTGCCGTCCGCGCAGCCCTTTTCGAGCAGCGCGGCGGCGGCGTCCATCAGGGCGAGGTCGTGTTCGATCACCGCCTGCATGCCGGGACGCAGGATCTTGACGGCGACCTCACGCCCGCCGCGCGCTTCCGGCAGCCGGGCGAAATGCACCTGCGCGATGGAGGCCGAGGCCACGGGAACCGGGTCGAATTCGGCGAATATTTCCGGAACGCTTTTCCCGTACGCTTTTTCAATTTCCCGCAGGGCAAGCTCGGAAGAAAAGGGCGGCACCTGATCCTGCAACAGGGCGAGTTCGTCCGCGAGGTCGGATGGCAGCAGGTCCCGGCGTGTCGAGAGCATCTGCCCGAACTTCACGAAGATCGGGCCCAGCCCTTCCAGCGCCAGCCGCAACCGCTCCGCCCGGGGTTTCGAAAGATCGCGCCAGAATTGCGCTGCGTTGAAAAGCCGCGCCAGCCGCGCCAGGCGTCCCGACGGTTCGAGACCCAGCAGCATCGAATCCAGCCCGTAACGGCTGGCGACCGAAAAGATTTTGAGAAGGCGAAGGAAATGCATGAAGAATCCCACCGGCAAAGCGGGAGAAGTGTAACGGGAAAATCAATCCCGCGGATGATCCTGCGGATGGCAATTTCCACGGATGGCGGTCCCGCGCGGATGGCGGTCCCGCGAATGACGATCCCGCGGATGCGGGACACGGGCGCTCTATCGCGGGATTTCCTCCGAGAGGCTGTAGAAGCCGCGCGCGTCTTCCGGCGATTCTTCCGTGCGAATCCGGCGCCAGATGAGCCAGCGTTCGTCGATGAGACGCCACGCGGCCAGCTCCTCGCCGTAGGTCACGACGGCGTAGAAGGTTTCATCGTCGTCGGAACGCGGTTCGACGATGCAGAAGCGGTGGGCGGTGTAGCAGGCGTTGCCGTCGGCGTCGTAGCCGACCATGCGCTCCGCCGCGAGTTCCTCATCCCGGTAGCGGCGCAATTCCAGTGGCGGATCGGCAAGCGCCCGCCAGGCGGCGGGCAGGCGCGCGCGCCACACCTCGTCCTTTTTGCTTGCGCGGGAATGTCGCGCTTCGCGCGGCGCGTTCTGTTTACGAAACACCTTTTTCCTCCTGTTGCGATGTCGGGAAAAATATCCCGGTCGCGGACACGGGGCGCGACCTGTTCATAGGAGCGCCACCGACTTCACCTGCGCGACGACTTCACGACCCGGCGCGAGCTTGAGCATGGCGCGGGAGCGCTCCGTGATGCGCGCGAGCAGGAGGGGGGCGTTCTCTCCCGCGAGCCGCAACTGCGCCAGCGTGTGACCGGGCATGGTGGCGGCGGCGATGGCCGTCACGGTCGCGGGCAGGGCATTGAGAATGCTTGTATCATCGCGCGCGGTCAGCGCGATGCTCACGTCGCTGGCGTGGATGCGGCAGCGGACACGGCTGCCGGGCGGTTTGCCGCGCCGCGATACGTACAGCCTGCCGCCGGGGAATTCCAGGCGCGTGAGGCCGTCCGCCTCGTGCGCGGCGATTGTCGCCTCGATAATCACGCCCGCGTCGTCGGCAAGGGCCGTCGGCAGGTCGGCGCGGGCCAGGGTTTCGATCAGCGGGCCGCTGGCGACGACACGACCGTTCTCCATCAGCGCCAGGTAGTCGGCGAGCCGCGCCACTTCGTCCAGCGCGTGGCTGACGTAGAGCACGGGAATGTCCAGTTCGTCGCGCAGCTTTTCGAGATAGGGCAGGATTTCCAGCTTGCGTTTCATGTCCAGCGCCGCCAGCGGTTCATCCATGAGCAGGAGGCGCGGACGGGTGAGAAGGGCGCGGGCGATGGCGACCCGCTGGCGTTCGCCGCCGGACAGGCGCTCCGGGTCTCGTCCGAGCAGGGGGCGGATGCCGAGGAGGTCGATGCCGGCGTCAAATCCTTCCCTGTCCTTGTTTCCCGCGCGTTTCATGCCGTATTCCAGGTTTTCGCGCACGGAAAGATGCGGGAAAAGGCTGGCTTCCTGGAAAACGAGGCCCAGCGGCCGTTTGTACGTTGGCAGGAAGCGGCCCCGGGTTTCGTCCTGCCAGACATCGCCCGCGACCGAGAGAAAGCCGTCCGGCGCGCGTTCCAGCCCGGCGACACAGCGCAGCACCGTGGTCTTGCCGGAACCGGAGGGACCAAAGAGCGCGGTGACGCCCCTTTCCGGCAAACAAAGATCCAGGTCGAGTGAGAACCCCGGGTAGTCGAGGCGAAAACGCGCCTCCATCACCGGCTCCACGTCCCGCGCTTTCTGCCGCCGTACAGGAGCAGCAGCACGAGAAAGCTGAACAACACCATGCCGCCCGCCAGCCAGTGCGCCTTTTCGTACTGGGTGTTTTCCACGTAATCGAAAATCTTGACCGACAACACCTGGGTCTTGCCGGGAATGTTGCCGCCCATCATGAGCACGACGCCGAATTCGCCCACCGTATGCGCGAACCCCAGGATGGCGGCGGTCACGAAGCCGGGACGGGCCAGCGGCAGGGCGACGGTGAAGAACGCGTCCCAGGGCGTTGCCCGCAGGCTCGCCGCCACTTCCATTGGTCTTTTTCCCATGGACTCGAAGGCGTTCTGGATGGGTTGTACGACGAACGGCATGGAATAGAGGAGGGACGCCACCACCAGCCCGGCGAAGGTAAAGGGCAGTCGCTGCATGCCGAAACGATCCATCAGTCCGCCGATGACGCCGTTGGGACCGAACGCGAGCAGGAGATAGAACCCCAGCACCGTGGGTGGCAGCACCAGCGGCAGGGAGACGATCGCGCCAATCGGCCCTTTCAGGCGGGAGCGGGTGTTGGCGAGCCACCAGGCAATCGGCGCGCCGATGACGAGCAGCAGGAGGGTTACGAGCGTCGCCAGCTTGCAGGTGAGCCAGATGGCGGTCAGGCTTGCGCTATCCATTGCGGGGATCGGGGGGCGGAAATCGGGGATCGGGGATTCGGGCGTTTCCCGCCGGAGGGGCGGGAAACGCGGTCATGGTTGTCGGCCCGCTACTTCAACCGGTAGCCGAAGGACTCGATGATGGCCACGGCCTTGGGGCCTTTCAGGTATTTCACCAGCTCGGCGGCGGCGGTGTTGTCCTTCCCCCTGTTCAGGATTACGGCGTCCTGGAGGATCGGCTCGTAAAGATTGCCCGGCACGACCCAGGCGGAACCGCTCGTCACCTTGCCATTCCTGAAGACCTGCGAAAGCGCGACGAACCCCAGTTCGGCATTGCCGGTGGAGACGAACTGGTATGCCTGCGCGATGTTGTTGCCCTTTACGATCCTGGGTTCGAGCGCGGCGTAAACGCCCAGCTTGTTGAGCGTCTCAACTGCCGCGACGCCATAGGGCGCCTTTTCAGGGTCGGCAATCGAAAGATGCGCGAAGCCGCCTTTCCTGAGCACGTCGCCCTTTCCATCCACGAAGCCTTCCTTCGCGCTCCAGAGGACGAGCGTACCGATCGCGTAGGTAAAGCGACTGCCGTGGATCGTGTCGCCTTCCTTCTCGAGCCTGGCGGGCGTTGTGTCGTCCGCAGCGAGAAAGACATCGAATGGAGCGCCATTCTTGATCTGCGCGTAGAACTGTCCAGTCGAGCCGAACGACGGGACGGCCTTGTGGCCGGTATCCTTCTCGAACTCGATGGCGATCGCCTGCATGGGCGCGGTGAAATTGGCGGCAACGGCCACGGAAACCTCCCCGGCCTGGGCGACATGCGCCGCCACGCTGGCCGACAGGGCAAGAATGGCGACAGCGCGCCGGAAAAACGCTGTGGAACGTGATTGCATGGTGCTTCTCCTTTCGGTGTTGAAAAAAACAGGAAATCCGAAACGCTGCGATGATACCGCCATGGAAGCGCCGCGATATGGAAATTGTCGACTTTGCGACAATTTTCGGAATATTGTCGCATATATAACGTGGGACATGAACGGAAACGGCATTGTCGCTCCTTGAATCTGTCTCAAAATCAAAAATGCGGACCGCGCCCGCCGGCCCCTCCGGCTCCGTGCCCGGTCTGGGCACCGGGCGGGAGAGGGAAATTCCTCCCGGAGGGGAAAATCCGGGCGGGGCTGTCGGTCATCTGCGCCATGTGAAACGGCTTCTTCCATGTTTTCTGCCAGAACCGGACTGCGTTGTGGCTGATTCATCGAGAACAGACTCCGGTTGGAAACCTCCCCCTTCAGGGGGATAATCTGGCCTGGGAGGGGGGCAACCCCTTCCATGCTGTTTCGCCCGGTCACGGGCGTGGATTGAAACATTGCAATACTGCCCCATAACATGATGGCGTTGTTTCCTTGCAGCCTCAATGCGAAAAGGGATAGCGAAAATCATGCCAGAGAGAGGGCCTGGCGGCAGGCGTTGCCCGGACATTCCCGGAAACCAGGATTCGACATACAGGAGAACAAGGATGAACATCAGCGCGCGCAACCATTTTCCCGGCACGATCAGCAAGGTGGATGCCGGTCCGATCAATGCCCAGGTGGAACTGACGCTTGCCGGCGGGGACAGGATCGTCGCCATCGTGACCAACGAAAGCGTCGGGAACCTGGGGCTGGCCGTTGGCAGGCAGGCCACCGCTTTCGTGAAGGCTTCGTGGGTTCTCGTCCGGGCCGGCAGCGAATCGATCCGCTTTTCCGCCCGCAACGATCTTCCGGGTGTGGTGGAGCGTGTGGAGAAGGGCGCGGTGAATTCCGAGGTCGCCATTCGACTCGAGGGCGGCGCGCTGGCTTACGCCGTTGTCACCAACGAGGCGGTGCTGGAGATGGGCCTGAAACCCGGCTTTCCGGCTTCGGCGCTGTTCAAGGCCAGCCACGTGATCCTGGGCGTGCGGGATTGAGGCGAACAAGGCGAGCCGGGTTTGTCCCGGCTCCGTTTGCGCTGCGCGGAAACGTTCGTCCGGGGCGTCAGCCGGAGGCGCACAGGATGACGGAGGATGCCTTGAACACGGCGCAGGCCGGGACGCCGACGGCAAGCTCCATGTGCCTGACGCTGTCGTTCGAGACCAGGGCGCAGACGCTTTTTCCGCCGGGCAGCGCCAGCGTTACCTCGGCGTTTACCGCGTCATGGTGAATGTGGCTGACCTCTCCCCGGAGGTGGTTGCGGGCCGTGGTGCGCGCGTCCCTGTCTGTCGTCAGGAGCACGGAGGAGGATTTCACCAGCGCGTGGGCCTCCATGCCCATTTTCAGTCCCATGGTCTCGGCGGAGGCGCGGGTGATGATGGCGACCAGCTCGCTGGTGTCATCCAGCTTGAGGCGCGCCTCGTAATCCACTTCCCCTGCCTTGAGGCCGATGATCGTGCCGGTAAACTGGTTGCGGGCGCTGCTTTTCAGGGACATGCGCTTCAGGAGCCGGCGGAATTCCTGTAGCGAACCCGCCTCGCCGCTGTTCATGTTCGCTGTCAGGTGCTCCAGCGTTGCCTGGTATTCCGCCTCCAGCGCCCGGTAGAGTTCGACGACCTTGTGTCCGTATTCGGTCAGGCGGGTGCCGCCGCCGTTGAGTCCGCCCGTCATGCGCGTGACCAGCGGCTTGTCGGCCATGTTGTTCATGGTATCCACCGCGTCCCAGGCGGCCTTGTAGGAAATCGGCACGAACTTGGCCGCCTTGGAGATGGAGCCGTGCGTGTCGATTGCTTCCAGCAGCCGGATGCGGGTGTCGCCCAGGAAGGCGCCCTGCTCGGTTTCGACTTCCAGCCGCCCGGTGAGGCGGCGCCGCTGGCCCGAAGATATTCTGGTGGAATGCTGTCGCATGGAGAGCCTCGCTATTGTTTCGATCCATGCCCGTGAGCGGGCGACATGGCATGGAAGGGAGTATGCCTGTACACCTCTTCCATGCCAGCTTGTCCCCCTGAAGGAATGGTTGCGAACCGGAGTCTGTTCCACCAGGGAGTTGTTCTGCCGGTGATTTTCTCATTTTCATGCCGGGGTGAGGAGAAAAAGCGATGGGAATGGTGACGAAACAGCAGGAATCTTGCCTTGTCGACCGCGCCCGCCGGGACAAGGCGTGACCCGAAAGCATCACAGGTTTGCGCGGCCCTTGTGGCGACAACGGGCAGGCAGGTACTTTAACAGCTCGTTGAACGTCTTCTTGTTCTCACCGCTCAGGGCGCAGCCCCAGAGGATGGAGGATGTGTTGTTCGGGTTGGGTCCTTCCCCTATTTGGTATTGGGGAAAGCCATTTTCCCTGAATCCGCCATATCCTGGCACAAGGATCAATACAAGGCCCAGATCATCCAGCTTCTTGTTCCTGCCGCCATAGTGGATGCGAACGGCCGGATAGGTTTGCCCTGGCCTGTATTGCGTGATTTCAACTGCCTTCACATTGGACGTTGGCTTGAATTCGTAGCTGTAGCTTTTTTGGGGCGGTTTCCCGGAGCCGGGATAATCCACCTGGGGCATTCCCTCGATTCCGTTGCTGACATAGGCGTCCATGAGGGCAGCCTTGGCGCCGCCCGCGAGACTCAAGCCTTCGGCGACATAGGCGCGAATGGTGTACTGCTGGTAGGCGGGCAGCGCGATGGCGGCAAGGATGCCGATGATGGCGACGACGATCATCAGTTCGATGAGCGTGAAGCCGCGTTCGTACAGACGTTGAAGGGTGTGTGCAGGATGTTTCATGGTTGTGCTCCCCTGGAAAGATTGAACAGAAACGAACGAAAATGGCGGGTCGAGAAACGAATGTTTCCCGACCCGCCGTAAACGACAAACGCCGCGCCCGATACAGCAGGCGCGGCGTTTGCCGGAAGAGGAAAAATCAGTTGCTTGCTTGCTTGCTTGCTTGCAAAATTATGTTTGCATATTCCGGTTTGTCAAGTCTTTTTACACTTTTCCCCACATCCAGCCCAGGCACACCCTCCGTGAGGAACACAGCGGGCGT
>JAISME010000193.1 GCA_031276915.1 Zoogloeaceae bacterium | reverse complement strand
GCGCCCGGCTGTACCGACCTTCCTCCAACGCCACAAACCCAAGATTCCCCAGGATCGCAGCCTTCCATCCGCTCCCCGGATGACGATCCAGGAATCCCTCCAGCACACCCCGATCCCCTGAACCCTCATACTCCGCCAGCACTGCCACCAAATCCAGACGCTCCGCCTCACTCGACACCACCGACAGCAACGGCTCCGGAAAACGCGAGGATTGCAAACGTTCTACACGACCGGATTCCTGATGCGCCAACAGAGGCGCGCCCTCCGCACCCTCCGCCACCGCCAGCAACGGCGCAAACCCCGCAAGCAGCAGCGCCAGCGCCGGGACCAGCATTCCATGGGAAACCTTCAGGAAAAATTTCGCGGGCAGATGTGTCATGACAAAAACTTCCAAAAAACGGGAGGGAGAACAACCCTCAACAGAGGGCAACCCGAAACTTGTAACAGGGATCGCGTGATTGTAATCAAGTTTTTTGAGTTTGTGGTACACGGATGATGATTTATTACAATCCTTGCGTCACGCGTTTCCGCCAGCATCATTCATGCGATCGCCCCGACTCCCTTGCCCAAATCCGATGCCGCCAGAAAAACGCGCCTATAATTCCCATTCTTTTGTCACAGCCGGAAATGCCCCGCATGAACATTGTGGATTACATGCAAACACTGGGACGGCAGGCGCGGGCGGCGTCGTATCGCCTGGCAGCCGCCGGTACGGCGGAAAAGAATGACGCGCTGGACGCCATCGCCAACGCCATCCTGCGCGAACAGGATGCCCTGCTCGTCGCCAACCGGCAGGATCTGGAAGCCGCGCGTGCCGCCGGGATGGAGGACGCGCTGCTGGACCGGCTGACACTCTCCGCCAGAAGCGTCGCCGCCATGGCGGAAGGTGTTGCCCAGGTCGCCCGCCTGCCCGATCCGGTCGGCGAGATCACCGATGTCAAATCCCGGCCCTCCGGTATCCGGATCGGGCGCATGCGCGTACCGCTGGGCGTAATCGGCATCATCTACGAGGCGCGTCCCAACGTCACGGCGGACGCCGCCGCGCTTTGCCTCAAGTCGGGAAACGCCGTCATCCTGCGTGGCGGTTCCGAAGCCATTCGCAGCAACCAGGCGATCGCGGCGCTGGTGCGGGAAGGACTTGCCGCCACGGGACTTCCCGGCGAGACCGTGCAGGCGGTGGAAACCACCGATCGCGCCGCTGTCGGTGTCCTCATCACCCTGCGGGAATTCGTGGATGTCATCGTGCCGCGTGGCGGCAAGGGCCTGATTGCCCGCCTGCGCGCCGAAGCCCGCATTCCCATGATCCAGCACCTGGACGGCAATTGCCATGTCTACCTGGAAGCCAGCGCGCATCCCGAAAAGGCGCTGAACATCGTCGAAAACGCCAAGACACAACGCTACGGCACCTGCAACACCGCCGAATCCCTGCTGGTCGATCGCGCCGCGGCCACCAGGCTTCTGCCGCCCATCCTGGCGATGCTTTCCGCCAAGGGCGTGGAAATCCGCGGCTGCGCCGAAACGCAGGCCCTCATTCCCGGCGTCATGCCCGCCACCGAAGAGGATTACGCGACCGAATACCTGGCTCCCGTCATTTCCGTGAAAGTCGTCGCTGGAATCGACGAAGCCATCGCGCACATCAACCGTTATTCCTCACGCCATACGGACGCCATCGTCACGGAAAACCATCCCGCCGCCATGCGTTTCCTGCGCGAGGTGGATTCCAGTTCGGTGATGGTGAATGCCTCAACCCGCTTCGCCGACGGTTTCGAATATGGACTGGGCGCGGAAATCGGTATTTCCACGGACAAGATTCATGTCCGTGGCCCGGTCGGGCTGGAAGGACTGACCAGCCAGAAATGGGTGGTGTTCGGAGATGGACATGTACGATCATAGCGGGCACGCCACATGACAAACATTGACAGGGATACACTCCATGCTCCACCACACTGAACCACATCCGGATTTCGACGCGATCATTTCCGCGCCCGGCTTCGCGCTGGGCGTGCGTTGCGATGCCAAAGCCGTTGTCGAAACCTGCTTCCTGAACCCCTGCCCGGCGGTTCCCCCATGTTCTCCCCTCGCCATCGAAGCGGTGCGGCAAATCGAAGCCTGGCTTGCCGACGCACGCTTCGTGTTTGACCTGCCAACCCGCGCGCGGGGCACACCCTTCCAAAAACAGGTGTGGGCCGCGATCAGCGCCATTCCTCCGGGCGAAACACGCACCTACAGCGCGCTCGCCACAAGCATTGGCAGAAGAACCCCGCGCCCTGTAGGCAACGCGTGTGGCGCAAATCCCCTGCCCATCCTCGTGCCCTGTCACCGGGTCGTCGCCAGCAACGGCGGATTGGGTGGCTTCGCGCGCCAGCGCGGCGGCTTCCTGCTCGACATCAAACACTGGCTCCTGCAACATGAAGCCAGAAGCCTGCGCTGAATCCACGACCGCGCATCAGCATGCGCAGCACATCGATGCCTTTTGTGACATGCTCTGGCTGCAAGACGGTCTGGCCAGGACAACACTGGAAAGCTACCGCGCCGACCTTGCCCTGTTCTCCCGATGGCTCGCCAGGGAGGAGAAACACGCCTCCCTGACAGAAGTGGACACAGCGGCACTGGCGGCGTTCGCGGCATGGCTTGCCAACAACAGGAAGGCCGCTTCCCACGCTCGCTGTCTCTCCAGCCTGCGCCGCTTTTATCGCTGGCTGCAGGCACAGGGACAGCGTGACGACGATCCCACCCGTGAACTGGGCCGTCCCGTGCTGCCCGGACGGCTTCCCAAAACCCTGTCGGAATCGCAGGTCGAGACCTTGCTGCAAGCGCCGGACATCGATACGCCTCTTGGCCTGCGCGACCGCGCCATGCTGGAGACGCTTTACGCCACCGGCCTGCGCGTTTCGGAGCTCGTGCGCTTGCGACTGTACGAAGTCAGCTTCGACCAGGGCGTACTGCGCGCCATGGGAAAAGGGGGCAAGGAGCGCCTTGTTCCCCTGGGCGAAGAAGCGCTCGACTGGATACAGCGCTACCTTGAGGAAGGGCGTGTCCAGTTGCTCGCTGGACGCGTTTCGGACGCGCTCTTCGTCACGGCGCGCGCCGCGCCCATGACCCGGCAAATGTTCTGGACACTCATCAAGAACCACGCGCTCCACGCCGGTATTCCCCGCGCGGGCATCTCTCCGCATGTGCTGCGCCACGCCTTCGCCACCCACTTGCTGAACCACGGCGCCGACCTGCGGTCCGTACAACTGTTGCTCGGCCACGCCAACATCACCACAACGCAGATATACACCCACATCGCCCGCGAACGCCTGAAGCAATTGCACCAGCAGCACCATCCGCGGGCGTGAGCTTCCCGCCACACGACAGGGGGCCGATTGACACGGAAACACACCACCGGGCTACACTGATCGACACAAACCGCGCGACAAGCCCGAAACCGGTACGCGCGAACGTCTCACGGATAAATCCAAGAATCCGCGGCAGGAGCGACAGGCTGGCATGATGCCCGAATGGCGTTACGCGCCGGGCCAGTTTTTCCGTACCGGCGCACTACAGCGTACAACGACAGATCAATACGCGCCGTTGCCCTGCGCGAGGTTTTCAAAGCGAGTATATTGCCCGAGAAAAGCAAGACGCACCGTGCCAGTTGGACCGTTGCGCTGCTTGCCGATGATGATTTCAGCAATGCCCTTGTCTTGGCTTTCCGGTTTGTAGTATTCATCCCGGTAAAGCATCATAATGACGTCCGCATCCTGTTCGATGGCCCCGGATTCCCGCAGGTCGGACATCAAGGGGCGTTTGTCCGTTCGTTCCTCGACCTTGCGCGACAACTGGGACAAGGCAATGATCGGCACATGCAATTCCTTCGCGAGCGCCTTGATCGAACGCGAAATTTCCGAGACTTCCGTTGCCCGATTCTCGTTTTGACGGGAAGTAGACATCAATTGGATATAGTCGATCACGATCAACCCCAACTTGCCGCATTGCCGCGCCAGGCGTCGGGCGCGGGCGCGCAGGTCAACCGGATTTAGGCCACCACTCTCGTCGATGTAAAGCGGCGCTTCATGCAATTGCCCCAGGGCGAACGAAAGGCGATCCCACTCCTCGTCGTTCAATTGTCCAGTACGCACCCGTTGTGAATCCAGGCGTCCGATCGATGTCATCATCCGCATGGCAAGCTGGGTGCCACCCATTTCCATGGAGAACACGCCTACCGGCAATCCGGACTGGGTCGCCACATTTTCGGCAATGTTGAGCGCAAAGGCGGTCTTTCCCATTGAAGGCCGTCCCGCGACGACAATCAGATCCCCGGACTGGAGACCGGAAGTCTGCTGGTCCAGATCGTAGAAGCCCGTCGACACCCCGGTGATGTCGGAAGGATTCTCACGGTCATGCAATTCCTGCACGCGCTCCACGACCTGCGTCAACAGGGGATTGATGTGTACGAAGCCTTCGGAAATGCGCGCGCCTTTTTCCGCGATTTCGAATATCCGCGCTTCCGCCTCATCCAGCAAGGTCTTGGCGTCTCGTCCCATCGGATTCAGCGCCGCGCCCGCGATCTCGTCCGCCACGACGATCAATTGCCGCAAAATGGCGCGTTCCCGCACGATTTCCGCGTAGCGACGAATGTTGGCGGCGGACGGGGTGTTGTTGGCGAGATCTCCCAGGTAGGCAAGTCCCCCTGTATGCGCGCTTTCCCCGGCGGCATCCAGCGCCTCGGCAACAGTCACGGCATCCGCTGGTTTGCCTTTTTCCAACAGACGCACGATCTGGCGGTAGATGCGCCGATGCTCGTCACGATAGAAATCCGAATCAGCCACCAGATCGCCAATGCGGTCCCAGGCTGGATTGTCCAGAAGCAACCCACCCAGAACCGACTGCTCGGCCTCAATGGAATGCGGCGGCGTGCGCAACTGCGCCACCATCGGATCGGCAGGCGCAGATTTTGGAACCAGTTTTTCATTCATGGCAGAAAATGTAATACAGGCGCACAAAAAAAGCCTCACCAGGTTTCAGCGAGGCTTTCGATTGCGCGCGTGGCACGTTATCCGCCGGTCACTGTCACGTTGACCGTCGCCTTCACATCGGTATGCAGGACCACTTCCACCGCAAATTCGCCGGTCGTCTTGAGCGGACCATCCGGCATCCGCACATGCGCCTTGTCGACCGGAAACCCGGCCGCCGTCAAGGCTTCGGCCACATCGTGGTTGGTAACGGAACCGAAGAGACGGCCATCCATCGCGGATTTCCGGACAACAGCGATGGCTGCGCCATCCAGTCTTTCTGCCACGCCCTGTGCCGCCGCGAGCTTTTCTTCCTGGACCTTTTCCAGTTCGGCGCGGCGGGTTTCAAACTCGGCCAGCGCCTGTGGCGTGGCACGCCGGGCCTTTTTCTGGGGAATCAGGAAATTACGGGCATAGCCGTCCTTCACCTTGACCACATCGCCGAGATTGCCAAGGTTGGCGACTTTTTCGAGCAGGATGATTTGCATGATGCCTCCTCTCACTGATGGTTGTCGGTATAGGGCAGGAGCGCCAGAAAGCGGGCACGCTTGATCGCAACAGAAAGCTGCCGCTGATAACCCGCCTTGGTTCCCGTAAGACGCGCCGGCATGATCTTGGCGTTTTCCTGTATGTATTCCTTCAGAACGTCGACATCCTTGTAGTCGATCTGTTCCACCTTTTCCGCGGTGAAGCGGCAAAATCTGCGACGCTTGAAAAGACCGCTACCGCGGCGTTTTTTCTTGTCGTCATCCTTCTTCTTGAAGAATCTGGCCATGTTCTGTTCCTTCCAAAAAATCAAACGTTTGCACGTGCAATACAAGGGTTTTACTGTTGCGGCCCCTCGCCGCCAGAAATCCACCGATCCGAATCGCGGCTCCCAGGGAAACAGCATCCAGACAACGGGCCGTGGTTCCCAGCGCCAGGAGCGGCACTTCGCAGCGCACCTGGCGTGGCAGGCCGGCTTCCGTCACCATCGTTTCATGCGCCAAGCGGGCTTCCGCCACCGGCGTGCCGGAAGGAGTATGGCGCAGGGCCTTTTTTTCGGCGATCCGCCCGGTGATCTGTACCTGGTTCAGAGGAAATTCCGCAACAGCAGTACGGTACGCGGGATACTTCAGGCCACCGGAACCGAAACGGGAACTGCCGCATCGGCAGGAGGCGCTCCCGCATCACTTTCCTGGCCAATCAGCGATTTGGACTTCTCTTCCTTCATCATGGGAGAAGGCGTTGTCACAGCATGCTTCATCCTGACAGTCAGGTTGCGCAAAACCGCGTCGTTGAACTTGAAGCCATGCTCCAGTTCGTCCAGCGTTTCCTCGCCGCACTCGATGTTCATGAGCACATAGTGCGCCTTGTGGATTTTCTGAATCGGATAGGCAAGCTGGCGGCGCCCCCAATCCTCCAGACGATGGATCTGCCCGCCCCGCCCCGTAATCAGGTTACGATAACGCTCCACCATCGCGGGCACTTGCTCGCTTTGGTCCGGATGGACGATGAAAACAATCTCATAATGACGCATGCACACTCCTTATGGACAATACAGCCCCCCGTCATGCGATCCGGTGGGGCAAGGTTGAAAAAAACAGGGAAAGCTTTGGATTGGAGCACAAAACACAAAACCAGTCAATCAAACATGGCACTTGATCCTGAAATCATCGCAACCAAACCCGGTCACCCACCACCAACCTTCCATTCGCAAAAGACATCTGTCTGCAAAACAGTGTTCCCTGTGAAAAACATCGTTGATAACAAAACAGTTTCATGTGGATAAACCATTCAAATCCAGTTTGCGCAAAACCATCCTGTTTTCATCCACAGGCTTCCGGTACGTTTTCACAGGAACGGGAGAAACGATAACAAACTGATTCTGAAAACATTTTCCGGTTTTCCCCAAACATGTTCCGCACTTCTTCCTAGTAGTAGTTGTTTGTGTACAAGCAATAAATGGGGAGTCAGCCGTTCCCGGCGAGAATACTCATCACGGCCATGCGGACCGCGATTCCGAACGTAACCTGATTCAGGATGACAGACCGGGATCCATCGGCAACTTCGGAATCAATTTCCACACCACGGTTGATGGGGCCCGGGTGCATCACGATGGCGTCCGGTTTGGCGAGGATCAGCTTTTCCGGGGAAAGACCGTAGTGTTTGAAATATTCGCCGACCGAAGGAAGCAGGGCGCCGTTCATTCGCTCGTTCTGCAGACGTAGCATGATGATGACATCACAGTCCTTCAGGCCCGCGCGCATGTCGTGGAAAACCCTGATGCCCATTTGCGAAAGCCTAGTTGGCAGAAGTGTTTGTGGACCAATGGCGCGTAGCTCTGGAACTCCCAGGGTTTTCAGAGCGTGAATATTGGAACGGGCGACGCGCGAATGCAGGATGTCGCCGATGATCGCGACGGTGAGACTGGAAAAATCCCTCTTGAAATGCCGGATGGTATAGGTATCCAGCAGACCTTGTGTTGGGTGGGCGTGGCGGCCATCGCCTGCGTTTACAACATGGATATCGTGCTTGCCCATGCGTTTCAGGTGTTCCGCAATCAGGTATGGCGCGCCGCTGGTGGCATGGCGCACGACAAACATATCGGCATGCATGGAGCAGAGATTGTCGATGGTGTCGAGCAGGGTTTCACCCTTGGACGTGGAAGAACGGGTGATGTCCAGATTGAGTACATCCGCCGAAAGGCGTTTGGCGGCAATCTCAAAGGTGGTGCGGGTGCGGGTGGAGTTCTCGAAGAAGAGATTGAAAACGCTCTTTCCGCGTAGCAGGGGAACTTTCTTGACTTCCCGGTCGGTGATACCGACAAAGGTAGCCGCCGTATCCAGAATGTGCGTCAGAATCTCGCGGGGCAGGCCTTCGGTGGAAAGGAGATGGATAAGTTCGCCGTTGGCATTGAGTTGCGGATTAGGCATGTTCCACCTTCCAGGAAAGATGACCATTGTCGAGACTCAGGGTAAGTCCGGTTTCGGGTGGCAGATCCAGGCGCCAGACACAGTAATCTGGCGCGATTGGTAGTTGCCGGCCACCGCGGTCCGCGAGGACGGCAAGCTTCACGGCAGCCGGACGGCCATAGTCGAAAAGCTCGTTCAGGGCGGCACGGGTGGTGCGCCCGGTGTAAAGTACGTCATCGATCAGGATCAGGCAGCGATTGTTGACATCGAAAGAAATCCGGGTAGGGCGTACCTGTGGGTGCAAGCCTTTCTGGGCAAAGTCGTCGCGGTAGTAGGAAACGTCGATCAAACCGGCGGGGCCGGGGAGCCCGAGAAGGCGCGTGAGACGTTCGGCGATCCAGGCGCCGCCGCTGTAGACGCCAACCAGGGTCGTGTTGGTGGTAAGCGTGGGACGAATCTGGTCGGCGAGAAGCCGGCACTGTATTTCCGCGTCAGGCAGGGAGAGAAGGGATATCGTCATGGAATATGTCGAACCAAGTTTGCAGGATGAGTTGCGCGGCGACGGCATCAATGAAGGATTTCGCAGTCCTGGCATTGTGACCAGTCTCCCTGAGACGGGTTTCGGCGTCACGGGAGGTCAGGCGTTCATCGGTTTCCGTTACGGGCAACTGAAAACGGGTTTTCAGGGTATTGGCGAAAGCATGGGCTTCGGTTGTCATGCCATGTGATGTGCCGTCCGCGTGGGTGGGAAGGCCGACTACCAGATGTTCGGGTCGCCATTCGCGGATCAGTTGATCGATGATGGCAAGACGTCTGCTGTTGTCGCTGGTGATGATGACAGTGAGGGGATGTGACTGTTTCAGCGTGGTTTCTCCTATTGCCACGCCTGTGCGCTTCTTGCCGAAATCGAAGGCGAGGACAGTGCCCATCGTTTTCGTTTCAGGCGTGCCCTGCCGTGCCGGAAAGTTGGGCAAAGCTGATACCGAGTGTTTGCATGGCTGCCGGCAGACGGTCTTCCGGTGGCAGCTTGAAGAGAATGTCGGCGCTGGCGGAAACCGTGAGCCAGGCGTTCTGTCCCAGTTCGTTTTCCAGTTGTCCCGCACCCCAGCCTGCGTAGCCCAGAGTGACGATGATGTCTTGTGGCTTGCCGGTCTTGCCGATGGTCACCAGGATGTCCTTGGAACTGGTAAGGCCGATTTCGTCTGTTATCTTGAGGCTGGATTGCCATTTCCCGTTCGGGCGATGCAGCACGAAGCCTCGATCTGTCTGCACAGGCCCACCGAAATGCACGGGGAGCCTGCCAATGTCCTTGGAATCGAGTTCCAGCTCCACTTTCTCAAAGAACCCTGTCAGGGCGAGGTCGATGGGACGATTGACAATGATACCCATCGCACCCTGCGGATTGTGTTCGCATAGATAGATCAGGGAGCGATTGAAAAAGGGATCGGCCATGTTGGGCATGGCGATCAGGAAATGATGAGTCAGGTCGAGATTATCCATAACCGGATTTTAGCTGTTTTTATTTACTGTTTCTTGTGGAAAGATCGTAATATTCCGGACGAGGGAAAGTTTATTTCAGGATTCTTGTCATGATGTCTTTCAGTGCTGTCCGCGAAATTGCAGGGTTGTTGCGCCGATCCCGACGCACGCTTTTCATCACCGGCGCGGGAATTTCCGCTGATTCTGGCCTACCGACCTATCGGGGGATCGGTGGTCTTTACGAGAACAGGGAAACCGATGAGGGATTCGCCATCGAGGACGCCCTGTCGGGAGAAATGTTGCGGCGACGTCCGGAAGTAACTTGGAAATACATTGCCCAGATTGAAAGAAATTGCCGCAATGCGGGTCCGAACCCCGCGCATGCGGTGATTGCCCGTCTGGAGCGGGAGTTGCCCTGTGTGATGGTGCTCACCCAGAACATTGACGGTTTGCATCGGGCGGCGGGAAGCCGGAATCTGGTGGAGATTCATGGCGATCTGCACAAGTTGCGCTGTGTTGCTTGCGGTCATCGGGAAGAAATTGTTTCCCTGGAGGGCAGGAGCTTGCCGCCGGTTTGTCCGTCCTGCGGTGGCAAGGTACGACCGGAAGTGGTGCTGTTTGGGGAAATGTTGCCGGAAGACGCGCTTGGTCGCTTTCTGGAGGAACTTTCCATCGGGTTTGACCTTGTGTTTTCAATCGGCACCACGAGTGTTTTTCCCTACATCGCTCAGCCAGTCGTTCAGGCGATCCAGGCAGGGGTGCCGACAGTGGAAATCAATCCTGGTCGCACGCATCTTTCCGAACACGTGCGTTACCAGTTGCCGGTGGGCGCGGCAGCGGCATTGAATGAGATCCTGGTCTGGTACGAACGGGAGGGGAGCGCCTGAGCGTTTCAGTTTCACGTGAAACAAACCCGGATAACGCTGCTGCTACAATGCGCGCTCTGGCTTCGCGCGTGACTTCTCAGAATGAACAATCCAAGACTGCAATCCGGTTTCAAGGTATACCTGCGGCTGTTGCGCTATGTTCTGTCCTATTGGCGGTTGTTCGTACTTTCCATTTTCGGTTATGTCTGCTTCGCGTCTACCCAGCCGATGCTGGGAGGAATGCTGAAGTATTTCGTGGATGGGCTTGTGCATCCCGACGCTGTTCTTTTCCCGAACGTGCCTTGGTCATGGCTTTCCCATTTGCAAATCCTGTATGCGGTGCCGTTGCTTCTGGTGCTGATTGCCTTGTTCCAGGGAATTGGTTCCTTTCTCGGTAATTATTTTCTCGCGCGTGTTTCGCTTTCGCTGGTCAACGACCTGCGCGTTGACCTTTTCGATAATCTTCTGACCCTGCCAAACCACTATTTCGATCGCTACAACTCCGGGCAACTGGTTTCACGCATTACCTATAACGTCACGATGGTGACAGGTGCGGCGACCGACGCAATCAAGGTCGTCATTCGTGAAGGCATGACGGTCCTGTTTCTTTTTTGCACCCTGCTCTACATGAACTGGAAGTTGACGCTCGTGATGCTGGCAATCCTGCCGGTGATCGCCCTGATCGTACTGAGCGCCAGCCGCAAGTTTCGCCAGCAGAGCAAGAAAATCCAGGCCGCGATGGGCAATCTTACGCATATCGCTTCTGAGACCATCCAGAGCTACCGGGTGGTGCGCAGTTTTGGGGGTGAGACCTATGAACGTGCACGTTTTTCCGAAGCGAGTATGGAAAATACCCGGAAAAATCTGCGCATGACCCGCATTTCCGCAGTCTATACGCCTACGCTGCAACTGGTGATCTACGTTGCAATGGCGATCCTGTTCTATCTCGTACTGCTCATGCGCGGGGATGCCAGCGTGGGGGAACTTGTTGCCTATATCACCCTGACAGGACTTCTGCCGAAGCCCATACGGCAACTATCCGAGGTCAGCTCCACCATCCAGAAGGGCATTGCCGGGGCAGAGAGTATTTTCGAGCAGCTCGACGAGGCGCCGGAACCGGATACGGGAACGCTGGAACGCGAACGAGTGGAAGGCCGTCTGGAAGTGAAGGGTTTGTGCTTTACCTATCCGGGGAGTCGAAAGCCGGTGCTCGATGGCCTCGATTTCAGCATTGAACCCGGACAGACAGTGGCCCTGGTCGGACGTTCCGGTAGCGGGAAATCGACGCTCGCCAGCCTGATTCCCCGCTTCTACACGCATTGCGCGGGAGAAATTCTGCTCGATGGTGTTCCTGTCGAAAAATACCGTCTTAAAAACCTGCGCCAGCACATTGCGCTGGTTACGCAGCAAGTCAATCTTTTCAGCGATACGGTCTTGAACAACATTGCCTATGGCAACCTGGCCGGCAAACCCGAGAACGAGGTTCGCAAGGCCGCTGAAGCCGCTTTTGCGCTGGAATTCATCGAGCGATTGCCGCGGGGATTCGACGCGGAAGTCGGTGAAAATGGCGTCATGCTTTCCGGTGGTCAGCGGCAGCGTCTTGCCATTGCCCGCGCCTTGTTGAAGGACGCGCCGGTATTGATTCTGGATGAAGCCACCTCGGCGCTTGATACCGAATCCGAACGTCACGTCCAGGCCACGCTGGAAAAATTGATGGCGGGACGCACCACGCTGGTGATTGCGCACCGGCTTTCCACCGTCGAGCGCGCCGACCTGATTCTGGTGATGGAGGAAGGTCGCATCGTCGAGCGTGGCGCCCATGCCGAACTGCTTGCCCTGAACGGTCATTACGCGCGATTGCACGCCAGCGGGTTTGAGGCGCGGAAATCCAGCGAAGGCAAGAAAAGAAAAACCGGGGCGTGACTTGTCCGAAATCATCAGGAGAAAGTGGCGATGAACATTCTTTTGACCGGGGGCATGGGTTACATCGGCAGCCATACGGCGGTTTTCCTGCTTGAATCCGGACATGTCGTCACGCTCTACGATAATCTTTTCAACAGCGATGCCGGGGTTAAATCCCGTATCGAGCGGATTACCGGGAAAACACCGGTTTTTGTGCATGCGGATGTTCGTGAAACAGAAGTTCTTGCGAAAACCCTGCGGGATTGCGCCATCGATGCCGTGATCCATTTCGCGGGTCTCAAAGCGGTGGGTGAATCGGTGCGGGAACCGGTCTCGTATTACGCGAATAATGTTGAAGGAACGATCAGTCTGCTGGAAGCCATGCAGGCGGCTGCCTGCAAGACACTGGTGTTCTCGAGCAGCGCCACGGTGTACGGCGAGCCGCGTTATCTGCCACTGGATGAGGCGCATCCGCTTTCCGTAACCAATCCTTATGGTCGCTGCAAGCTTCATATTGAGGAGATGCTGCAGGATGTCGCGCATGCCGATGCGGACTGGAAAATTGCCTGCCTGCGCTATTTCAATCCAGTCGGCGCGCACGCGAGCGGTTTGATCGGTGAGAACCCAAATGGAATTCCCAATAACCTGATGCCCTATATTGCCCAGGTGGCTGCCGGCAGATTGGAAGCCTTGCAGGTGTTCGGTGACGACTACCCGACCCCGGATGGAACCGGGGTGCGCGATTATATCCACGTCATGGATCTGGCAGAGGGGCACGCCGCGGCCCTGCATTTCCTGTCTGCGCGTTCCGGTTGGCATGCCGTCAATCTTGGGACAGGACAGGGATACAGCGTTCTGGAAATGGTCAGGGCGTTTGCCGCGAAGAGTGGCAGAAATATCCCCTACCGGATCGTGGCCCGGCGTTCCGGCGATGTCGCCCAATGCTACGCAAACCCGGAAAAGGCACGACAGCTTTTCAACTGGTCGGCGAAACGCGGATTATCCGAAATGTGCGAAAGTACTTGGAAGTTTCAGCGGCGGCTCTCCGAATAAACATATCCGGGGATTGGAAGGTGGAACTTCGGCAAAGGCTTTCCATCTTACTGGTATAAAAGACCAAACGATCTGGCGGATGCGCAGGGAAGCTTTTTGCGAACGCATGAGGTCAGGCTGTTGCTGACGACGCGCCGGCAAGGGAGCGCGCTGAAACAAGAATGCCATGTGGCGGCAAACGACATGCCGTGAGGTGTGTTGTGAAGGCGGATTTGGCTGGCTGGCATTCTTCCGTCGGCGCAATCGTGGCTACGGGATCGATTCCCTACACACTGGAAACGGAATGCGCCATGCCATGATTCAATCTGCTTTCCAGACGGATTGCCTGATTTCCAGGCCAGTTTCCCGCGCCAGGTAACGGTGACAGGTATGTACAAGGTAGAGAGGTTGGGAGACTGAAGATTGTGCCATTCCTCGTCGCCGCAAGGAATTTCCGCTGTGCGGTTTTGTTCTCCTGAAAGAGCACAAGGTGACATTTTTTGGTTCATTGGTGACGAATATTGTCACTTCCTGTGTTGTTGGGGTGGGGGTCGCAGGATCGATACGGAAGGGTAATCAAGGGGTTAAGGGATTTTGGTGTTTCTGGCACATGTCTTGCGTGTAGATTGCCATGATGAAGTGTGGCAGGGCAGGAGCTGGAAGTGAAAAGAGGTGTTGAGGTTTATCGTGGTGAGCCGTTTCATTGCCAAGCCGAAGGCTTGGCAATGAAACGCTCACGGCTCAACGGCTCAACGGCTCAACGG
>JAISME010000165.1 GCA_031276915.1 Zoogloeaceae bacterium | reverse complement strand
CGTCACGGCGAGGAGCGGGCGGTGGATGTGCCCTTTGGCATTACCGCCATCGGCGGCGAGGAGGTGGAATTGCGGCGCGCCCAGACCGTGGAAGACGCCATCAAGGGCGTGGCGGGCGTCGTGGTCAATTCCTACGGCGGCGAGCCGAATTCCGCGAATATCCTGATTCGCGGCAATGGCTCGCTCAACCAGGTCAGCGTGGAAGACAGTTCGGTGGGCCTGATGGTCGATGGCGTTTCTTTTTCTGTACGCAATCTCAACATGGGCACGCTCGATGTCGAGCGGGTCGAAGTCCTGAAGGGGCCGCAGGGCACCCTGTTTGGCGGCAACAGTCAGGCTGGGGCGGTCAACATCGTCACGCGCAGGCCGACGCGCTTCTTTGAAGCCCACGTCCGCGCCGAGTATGGCGAAGATCACCAGCACCTGGAGGAGGCGGTCGTCAGTGGCCCGCTTTCGGAGCGCTTGAGTGGCCGCTTCGCGTTGCGTAACAGCGGCGCGGAACACTGGATCGAGAACCTGGAGGATGGAAAGCCCGTCTCAAAACCCACCGATCTGGGCATGCGCGGCAGCCTGTTTTGGGAGATCGCCAGCGGCACGAATCTGCTTTTCATCGCCGAACGGCACAAGAACAAACGCAGTCCAACCCTGTCCGTGCTGCAACCCTACGGCGATCCACCGGCGTTGGATTTTCCCGCTGGCCTGTTCAACGGCAGCCACAAGATCGTCGAGCGTTATTCGGCGGAATTCAACCATGACCTTGCCAACAGCCGTCTCACCTCGATCACCGCCCACACGTCCACCGATTACGCCGCCACCAGTCTTTACGACCGCCGCATGATGCAGATTCTCTTTGGCATGCCCGGCGTCATCAACACGAATCAGGGACATAGCAAGCAAGAGGTCATCAGCCAGGATCTGCGCTGGTCTTCTCTGCCCGGCGCGTCCGTCTTCTGGGTGGCGGGCCTGAACCTATCGCGCTCCGAGCGCAGCTTCGACACCCTGATTGCCCTCAGCGGCACAGGGGGAGCGCGCGACTACGAGACCAACAGCCGCGCCCTGTATGGCGAAGTCACTTACCCGCTCACGCCAACGCTGAAACTGACGGGGGGCCTGCGCCATTCGTGGGATCGCAAGACCTACGACGCCACCTACAATCCCGGCTCGATCAGCGACCACCGCAAGCTCGACGACAGCTACACAACAGGCCGCATGGCGCTCTCGTATGTACCCACGCCCGGCCTGAATATTTACGGCGCGTTTTCGCGTGGGCATCAATCGGGCGGTTTTGGTGATTTCACCACACAGGTGGCCGACAGTACGCCGTACAAACCTTCGGATTCCAATGCCCTTGAAGTCGGCTTCAAGATGGAATCGCCCGACCGGCGCTTTTCCCTGAACGGCGCGCTCTTCCTGACCAAGGTCAAGGACGATCACCTGCTGGACTACGAAACGGCCACCTACGCCACCTATACCGTCAATACCGATACCGAAAGCAAGGGCGCGGAACTGGAAGGCGTGTGGCGCGTCGGCCAGGGCTTTGAACTCCAGGGCGGCTTGAGCTACATCCGCGCCAAAATCACCAGCGATCTTCTGGGGGTCAGCAACGGCGACATCCACAGCGGCAACCGCAAGCCCGATGTGCCGCACTGGAGCGGCAATGTCACGCTCTCCCATCACGCGCATCTGCCGGAATTCATGGGCCTTGCCGCACCGGTGTTGAATAGCCGCCTGAGCTACCAGTATGTGGGCAAACGGGCGGGCAACTCGCAGAACCATTTCAATCTGGGCAGTTACCGCAAGGTGGATTTGCGTGTTGGCGTGGTTTCGGGTTCCGCAGAGGTCTACCTGTACGGCAGCAACCTACTCGACGAGAAGTACGACCTTTTCGGCGAACAAATGGCGCCAGGCATCACAATAGGCGCGCCCGCGCGCGGACGGACCTTCGGCGTGGGCGTACAGGTTTTCTTCTGACGCGCCGCCATGTCTTGCGTGAATTGTTGCGGGACGGAACATGCGGGGGTGGGTTTGAAACCCGCCCCTACTGTCGCGCCCTCCCGCCGCTTCGCATCTTCCCGCCACGTTCGCGGAAGCCTCTCCGCCGCCCGCGCGGTCTGTTCCGCCGCTTGCTTCTCTCTCCCCCGCCCGGCGGAGGAGTTTCGCCGTCCGCAGGACGCCCCGGCAGGGGCAAGAGAGGGTGTGCACCCTTCGGCGCGGGTTTGGGCGTGGGCTTCAGGAATGCGCTTGCAGCCGCGCCCATGCCTGCGCGGCGGTGAGGATGGGAATCTGCTGGAAATGTCCGAGCGTCAGCAAATCCTTGTCTCCGGAAACGATCAGCCCGGCCGTGCTCGCCAGGGCGCAGGCGAGCACGACGTCGTCGTCGGGATCGCGGCTGACGGGGCGCGGCAGCGGCGGACTTTCCACCGGGCGCAGGATGGCGCGGATGCTCCCGAAAAGCATGTCGGGATCAAGGCGGCGTTTACGCTGGATTTCCAGCAGTTTCGGATAATGCAGGACGGTATGCAGTTCGGCGAGCAGCGCGGGGCTGGTGTAGAAACGCGCCCCCGCCGCAATGCCCTGTTCCAGCAGATGGCGCGGCGCTCCCTGCCAGAGCAGGGCGGAGATCAGGATGTTGGTGTCCAGCACCCAGCGCATCAGGCCGGATGCCCGGCGCGCGCGGCGCGGATGATGGCTTGCAGGGTTTCCGCCGGGAGCGGCGGCGCGTCTTGCAGGTCGGCGGGCGTGGCGGCCCACATCTCTTTCAGTCGGGAGAGGGCGGCGACGCGCGTGGCCGCTTCCAGCAAGGCGCAAAAGGTTTCCTCCGAAAGCAGCCCCTCGCGCCGTGCCTGCTCGGCGATGTCGTCTGGAAGATCAAAAACAACGGTGGTCATGGAGGCCCTCCCGAATAAATTCCCGCGCCATTCTAGCGTGGAAGCGGAGGGATTGCGACCACGGCTTATCTCGTCACCAGCGAGCGCAACGCGACAATCCCGTCCTTGCGGACGGCAATCTTCCCGCATCGTCATTCTTCGGGCCGCAGGCCCGTGGCAATCCATCGGCATTCATTTGCGCGATGCCTTTTCCGTCCGCGCCGTCTGCTTCTCTCTCCTCCGTCCGGCGGGGGCGTTTCGCCGTCCGCAGGACGCTCCGGCAGGGGCGAAAGAGGGTGTGCACCCTCCGGCGCGAAGCGCCGCATATCTTTCCCTGGGCGGTTGTGTTACTGGAAGGTTGGGGAAAGTGAGCGGCTTCGCCGTGGAGTTTTATCCCCCTCTCCCCCCGATGGGGGGCGAGGGGATTGATCGGGGCGCGTTCGCGCCGAAAGGTGGATGTGGATTGAATCGCCGTCCGCAGGACCGTCGCTACGCGCCTCGCAATGACGAGACCATGCCCCACTTTGCCGTCACAAGCGAGGGCCAAAGGCGCGTGGCAATCCATGCGCCGTTTCCGCAGGGAAGGCGCCCAATCCCATGAACGCCCATAACCCTTCTGCCTCCTTGCGTCCGGGACAGGTGTTGCCCGCCATCGCGGGGCTTTACATCTGCCAGACACTACTGACCGCAATGACAACACAATCGCTGCCCACCCTGTTGCGGGAGGCGGGCGCTTCCCTGCAAATGGCGGGGCTTGCCGCGCTGTGGTGGCTGCCCTGGGGCTTCAAATTCCTGTGGGC
>JAISME010000151.1 GCA_031276915.1 Zoogloeaceae bacterium | reverse complement strand
TCCAGACCACCAGCAACGGCGCAATCCAGAAGTTTCAGGAAGTCGGATTTCATGCGCATCAGGATCGGCTGGGTTTCCGGGTCGCCCATGCGGCAATTGAATTCCAGCGTCTTGACGCTGCCGTCGTTCCCGATCATCAGGCCCGCGTAAAGGAAGCCCGAGAACGGAACACCATCCGCCGCCATGCCCCTGATCGTCGGCAGGATGATTTCACGCATTACCCTGGCGTGGATTTTCGGCGTGACAACCGGAGCCGGAGAATAGGCGCCCATGCCGCCGGTATTGGGGCCGGTGTCGCCGTCGCCAATGCGTTTGTGATCCTGGCTGGAGGCGAGCGGCAACACATGCGCGCCGTCGGACATGACGATGAAGCTTGCTTCCTCGCCTTCCAGGAATTCCTCGATCACCACCCGCGCGCCCGCGCCGTCCCGCCCATTGCCGGCAAGCATGTCATCGATGGCGGCATACGCTTCCTCGCGCGTTGCGGCGACAATCACGCCCTTCCCCGCCGCGAGGCCGTCCGCCTTGACGACGATGGGCACAGGCTGCGCGTCCACATAGGCGCGCGCGGCGACGGCGTCCGTGAAGGTTTCAAACGCGGCGGTGGGAATCTTGTGCCGCGCCATGAACCGCTTGGCGAAATCCTTGGAGGATTCAAGCCGCGCGGCGGCTTGCGTGGGACCAAAAATCCCAAGCCCGCGCGCGCGGAAAAGATCGACGATGCCCGCGGCCAACGGTGCTTCCGGACCAACCACGGTCAGGTGAATCTGTTTTTCCAATGCGAATTCGGCGAGTTTTTCCGGATCGGTGACAGGCAGGTTTTCAACCCTGTGTTCCAGCGCTGTCCCGGCGTTTCCCGGCGCGACATAGATTTTCTGCAAGCCCGGCGTCTGCGCAAGCTTCCACGCCAAGGCGTGTTCACGTCCGCCGGAGCCGATGACGAGTAATTTCATTGTGGATAATCTCCCTCTCTTTGTGATGATCCCGACTCTTGCAAAATCATGTATTCCGGCATTTCCGCCCCCCACGGGAAAGCGCGCCGCCAGACTTGGGAAAAGCGCTGATTCTACCTTGTGAATCGACAAAACGTCCGGCGGACAGCACTTTCTCTTCCCATCCCGTCAGGTGACGATCACCGCTCGACTTGTCGCGCATGAAGCCCTGTGGACAGCCTGTGTCGCGTGATCCTCCCATGGGCCGCGAGATACACATCTGTGGGCATGTCGCGCGGCGCGCCCCACACGCGCGTGACACGGCTGCGGGCCACGGAATCCGGGGCTGTTTCCCGGGTTTTCCCTATTTCCGCTGAATCCAGTACTCGAAAACATCCCCTTCCTGTTCATGGCGCAGGAACATATTGCCCGTCTGTCGGGAAAACGCCTGGAAATCCCTGAGTGAACCGGGGTCGGTTGCGCGGATTTTCAGAATCTGGCCGCTCGGCATTTCGGCCAGGGCCTTTTTCGCGCGCAGGATAGGCAAGGGACAATTCAGGCCAGTGACGTCCAGTTCGCGGTCGAATTCCATTATCGTGTCTTCCAGAAAGGAAACCGGGACAAATTCAAGGCAGGCTCAGACGGGTTTCTTCCACCTTCTGGCGTTTGAGCTGACGCAGGCGCGCGTCGATGGCGGATTGTTCGTAGAAATTGCCGCCCGTTGATCTTTGCGCCAGCTCCAGTTGTTCAATGGCGGCAAGAAGCGCGCCTTCCAGCGCGTATGCTTCACCAAGCGCGTAATGATGCTGGGCAATCTCGCCTCCGGACGCGTGAAAACGCGCCTTGATCCGGTAAAGATGCGCATCCGGCCCGGCGCGCAGGTGTGTTTCCAGAAACCGCAAGCCCTCTTCCCGTTTCCCCTGCTGCAAAAGCGCCTCGGCGTAACCGCGCGTCAGGGCGGGCACGTCGGGGAAACGGGCAATGGCGTTCCGGTAGCGTCGCAATCCCTCATCCGCATCGTTCTGGCGCAGGCGGGCTTCGGCGAACAAACGCTCAACCATGGCGGATTGCGCGCCGGCCACGCGGGCGTCGACCAGGGATTTTTCCATGCCGCTCCAGTCCCCTTGCCGCTCCAGCGCGACGGCGAGACCATAATGCGCGGCAGCCTGGTTGGCATAGCGTTTTTCCGCGAGAGACTTCCGGAAACGGGCGACGGCCTCGGCGGGCGTCTCCTGTTCGGCCTGGAGGCGAGCGCGCACCAGATGGAACTCCTGGCTGTCGACCACCTGCCGGTACGGCAGATCCTGCCCCCGGTTCTGCATGTCGGCAATGCGCTCCACGGTGAGCGGGTGTGTGCGCAAATAAACAGGGGCGTTGTTTTCGTAGGTGCGAGAGGCTTTTTGCAGGCGTCCGAAAAAGGAAGCCATGGCGTGCCCGTCGAAACCGGCCTTGACAAGAATCTGGAAACCCACCCGATCCGCCTCACGCTCGAACACGCGGGTGTAGTTCAGTTGGGCCTGCACCGCGCCTGCCGTTCCGGCCGTCATGGCGGCTTCGGCGACGTTGGTGTTGGAGTTGGCCGCCAGGATCGCCAGGGCCATCACCAGAAGGCTGGCGGTCGAAATCTGCTTCTGCTTTTCCAGGCCGCGCGCCAGATGACGCTGTGTCACGTGGGAAAGCTCGTGCGCCAGCACGCCCGCCAGTTCCGATTCGTTTTCCACATTCAGGATCAGGCCGGTATTGACGCCGATGAAACCGCCGAACATGGCGAAAGCGTTGATGCTCGGGTCTTTCAACGCGAAAAAATGGAATCCGGCGCCCGCGTCCGGAGCGGCGGCGATCAATCGTCCGCCCAAGGTGTTCAGATACCCTTCAATCTCGGGGTCATCGAGATAGCTCGGCTCCTGCTGCCGGATCTGGCGCATGATGTCCTGGCCGATGCGCCGTTCAAACGACCAGGGAAGCGCCGCGTCGGCAGAAGCGCCCAACGCGGGAAGGTTGGGAAGATTGTCGACTTCCGCGCGCGCCGGCGACATAACCAAGCCGACGAAAAGCAGAATGACAAGGGAAACGCGGAAGTTTTTCATACCTGTTTGTGGCGACCAGGTTCCCCTGGTCTCGCGGCATGCGGTGATCGCGACGCTTTCCCGCACGCGCATGAAAAGCCCGTGCACATGGTTCGTCCGCAGTGCAGGTTGCTTGCAGGCATAAAAGGCATATAAAAAATCCCGCCACAAAGAATGGGGCGGGATTGGGATTTTCTCCGTGACCGGGAAATCAGGCAGCGCGCTGGATGTTCGAAGCCTGTTTGCCCTTGGGGCCTTGCGTGACGTCGAAAGAAACCTTGTCGCCTTCTTTCAGGGTCTTGAAACCGTTCATGGTGATGGCGGAATAATGCGCGAAAAGATCCTCGCTGCCATCATCGGGCGTGATAAACCCAAAACCTTTGGAATCGTTGAACCACTTGACGGTACCTGTTGCCATAATTGCTGCATCCTACAAAAAACATGAAAAAGGGTTAACCCCACTGCTCGTTCTGGCTCCAGAGACCGACACGTGACGTGCGGTACCCTGAATCCAGACAGGAAGCTTTTTACGCGAGCCTTGCATGAGTGTCAAGTGTTTTCTGCGAAAACACTTGAGGAAAACCAAACACCAAAATCCCGGCCAGCCGGGAGAGTTGCCAGACAACCTGCCGGGCCGGCAGGTTGTCTGTTGGATCGGGACATCCACCAATGATTGGAAGAAAGGAGAAAGGCGGTGGCGGATTGGTCAGGGCAAACGACAAGCGCGCGGACGCGCGCGGGCGGTCGAGGGCGGGATGCGCTCCCTTGTTTTGTGACAATTTTTGTCACTTTATGCGCGCAATTTGTCACTTTGTGGAGGGGGTGTGGTTGTGTTGTCGGGGAGGGAAATGGCGTGGATGCGAGCGTACAGGCGGGAATCGGGGGTGCGGGGGTTGGTGGGCACGGAAGTTGCTCATATCTTTCTGGTTTCTTTTCTTGACAAGTCGGACAAGCGATACATCATGTTCTCCACCCTGCCATTTTCGGAAGCATCGACCAGGACACCTGTTGTGTTGCGCGCATGCAATATGTACGGACAGGATGCGAGAAAAAGTGTAAAAAGACTTGACAAACCGGAATATGCAAACATAATAATCGCAAGCAGCAAGCAGCAAGCAGCAAGCAGCAAGCAGCAAGCAGCAAGCAGCAAGCAGCAAGCAGCAAGCAGCAAGCAGCAAGCAGCAAGCAGCAAGCAGCAAGC
>JAISME010000116.1 GCA_031276915.1 Zoogloeaceae bacterium | reverse complement strand
GCGATGGCGGCAAGGATGCCGATGATGGCGACGACGATCATCAGCTCGATGAGCGTGAAGCCGCGCTGGAAGGTGTGTGCAAGGTGTTTCATGATGATGCTCCTTTGGAAAGAAAAAGAAGGAAGAACAACAAAGGCCGCGAACGCGTGCCAGGACACGCCAGGACACGCGCTCACGACCGGAGTGGTAAAACGGGGAAAAGCAAGGAAATCGAAAAAGCCGGAAGGGAAAAGAAAACTGGGAGGAAAAGAAACCCGGAAGGAAAAGACGAGGTCCTGCGGACGGCAGTTTGCCATTCGCGGATTTGCGCCTTCCCGTGGGGGAAACGGCAAGGTGGGGGGAGCATCCTGCTCCCCCGCGTCTGAACGAGAGCAGGATGCTCCCGCTACTTTGCCGTCATCCCACCTCGTCATTGCGAGGTCCTGCGGACGGCAATTTACGATGTGGCAATCCACGCGGCGGTTCAGTTTTCCGAAACGCTGGAACAGACTGCGAAGCCATCTGGATTGCCACGGGCCTGTGGCCCTCGCAATGACGAATTGGGGCGTAATCGCAAGAACAAGGGGAAATACGCCCGCGACCAGAGAGGTAAAACGGGAAAACCTGGAAAGGAAAAGGAAACCGGAAGGGGAAGGAAAAGCTGGAGAAGAAGAGAGAAGGAATCCGGCGTTATCCAGACGCCGGAAAATCTTCTCCGTTATCTTTGGATAACGGAGAAGATTTTCATATTCACCTGCTGCCTGCTGCCTGCTGCCTGCTGCCTGCTGCCTGCTGCCGCAAGTATCATGTCTGCATATTCCGGCTTGTCAAGTCTTTTTGCACTTTTTTTCGCATCCCGTCCGCACATATTGCGTGCGCGCAACACAGTGGATGTTCCAGTCGATGCTTCCGAAAACAGCAGGGTGGAGAACATGATGAATCGCTTGTCCGACTTGTCAGGAAAAGAAACCGGAAAGATATGAGCAAATTCCGTGCCCATCAACCCCCGCACTCCCGATTCCCGCCTGTACGCTCGCATCCACGCCATTTTCCTCCCCGACAACACAACCACACCCCCACCACAAAGTGACAAATTGCGCGCATCGAGTGACAAAAATTGTCACAGAACAAGGAAGCGCGTCCCACCCTCGACCCCCCGTGTGCTCCCCATGTGCTTCATGCGATTGCCTGATGCTCTGGCAAGGTTTTCATTTCGGATTCCGGCGCTTCTGTTAAAATCAAGGACCAGCACCGCTCCACGCTAGGTGACGTTTCGACAAAAGGCACATGGATAATCCCAAAACGCATTCTTTCATCATTCTCGGCCTGACGGCGCAGGGGAAAAGGTTTCGCCCCAGCGATTGGGCGGAACGGTTGTGCGGTGTTCTGTCCCAGGTCAGGGCAACCAAGAAGATGAAATATTCGCCCTATGTCAGCCCTGGAGACTATGACGGGGAAAAAGCCGTTTTCGTGGATGGGGCCTTGCACGAGGTTGACGCCAACGCATACCAGTTCGTGCTCAGTTTTGCCAATGACAATGGCTTGCAGGTCATCAGTGGCGTATGTCCGGTCGAACCAATTGAAGACACGCAATTGTGACCATTGCCGGAAGGCGGGACACGCGACACCGCAATGAAAATCCGGGCCAGGATGGGAATAGAGAGGGTAGGACCCACCGCTGGCCTTGACCTGCAGAAATAACAATATTTCCCGCGCATGCAGGCCACGATTTGACGCTGGGCATGGCCAGGGAAACTTGATTACGGGAAAGCCTGACCGCATGCCAATCTTCATGCCATGAAAAGGAATTCAACACAAACCCAGAACTGGCTCGCCAGAAGCCTTGTGTCTGTATGGCATCCCTGCACGCAGATGCGGCATCACCAGGATTCCGGTCCGTTGTCGCTGCCGCTCATACCCATCGCGCGTGGCGAAGGCGCGTGGCTTTACGATTTTGACGGCAATCGCTATCTGGACGGCGTCAGCGCGTGGTGGACAAACCTGTTCGGACATGCCAATCCACGCATCAACGCCGCACTGAAGGCACAGTTGGACACACTGGAACACGCGATGCTCGCGGGTTTTACCCACCAGCCGGTTGTCGAGCTTTCCGAACGGCTCTCGGCGCGCACGGGGGGGGCGCTGGGACATGTCTTTTACGCGTCCGACGGCGCTTCTGCCACGGAAATCGCGCTCAAGATGAGCATGCACGCCTGGAAAAACCAGGGGAAGCCACGGAAAACGCGTTTTCTGTGTCTGGAAAACAGTTACCACGGTGAAACAGCGGGAGCTTTATCCGTCACCGACATGGCGCTTTTCCGGGATGCCTATGCGCCACTCGTGCGCCGATCGGAAACCGTGATGTCCCCGGATGCCCGCCAGGCCCTGCCGGGAGAACAGGCCGTCGATGTCGCCCGCCGCGCCGCCGCCGCGCTGGAACGCGCACTCCAGGAAAAAAGTGGCGATCTCGCCGCCTTGATCGTCGAGCCGTTGGTCCAGGGCGCGGCGGGAATGGCGATGCACGACCCGGAATACCTGCGCCTGGCTCGCGGCCTGTGCGACCGTTACCAGATACACCTGATCTGTGACGAGATTGCTGTCGGCAATGGCCGTACCGGCACTTTCTTCGCCTACGAGCAGGCGGACATTCAGCCCGACCTGCTTTGTCTTTCCAAGGGGATTACCGGCGGTTATCTGCCGCTTTCCGCCGTGCTCGTCCGTGACGGGATTTTCGACGCCTTTTGCGATGAGGATCTGACCCGGGGGTTTCTGCATTCCCACTCCTACACCGGCAACCCCCTGGCCTGCCGCGCGGCATTGGCGACACTCGATATTTTCGAGGAGGATGACGTTCTCGCCACCAACCGCAAACGCGCCCAGAAGCTTGCCGCCGCGCTCGCTCCCCTGTCCAGCCACCCCAGGGTGCGTCACCTGCGCCAACGCGGCATGATCGCCGCGTTCGATGTCGAAACCGCCGACCCCATATTTTCCCGCCGTTTTTATCGCACGGCGCTGGAGAACGAAACCCTGCTGCGACCGATCGGCAACACAGTCTATTTCATGCCTCCCTATGTTGTGGAGGACGCGGAAATCGCCCAGCTCGGCGCGGTAGCGCGAAAGGCGCTGGATGTTGCGATTTGTACGGGCTAGATGTCCGCTTCCACAGTGTGTGCCGTGACAACAGCGTCCGCGCCGGCCTGACGTTTTCAGCGATTCCCCGCGAGGCGCCTGTACCGGTATGCGGCTCCATGCGGGCGGATTTGCCGCTTTGGGTTATCATCTGAACTTTCTTTTCAGGGGAAAGAATGGTGACGAAAAAATCATGAGGCCCCTGGAGACAAACCCTGACCATAATCTCCGCATCGAAGCACCGGCAACACCGGTGGGCGGTGATCGTGAAATGCTAAAGCCATGACACAGGAAACCAGCAATCGATTCAATTCCGCTTGCAAAAATGCCAAAACGTACCGGCACGGAAAACGTCCCGATCGTGACAGGCGGAAAACCGGCTTGAAGCCGGCATCTCGCCAAACCCGGGGGAAACACGCATGTCCAGGCTGACTGACATGATCATCAAGGACCTGCGCGATATTGGGCGCGAGGAGCCGCGCTTTGATACCGGTCAGGTGCTGATCACCAGCCAGAACCACGGCTTCGCGGTGGATGCAAAAACATTGCCGCCCAACCTGCGCGCTACGCATGTTTCGCTCTTTGATGGCTCGCTGCAAGGCGTCGCCCGCACCGATGTGCCCGCCTTCTCTTTCCAGGGGCATCCCGAAGCCAGCCCCGGCCCGCACGATGTGGATTATCTCTTCGACCGTTTTCTGGACA
>JAISME010000020.1 GCA_031276915.1 Zoogloeaceae bacterium | reverse complement strand
AACGCCGACTTTCAGGGAGGAGATTCGTTCCGCTGTTTTCCGCTGCCGCACAATTTGTCGCGCCGGACGTTTTTCCGCGGGTTTTCCCTGATTGCCGCAAGCACAAGAAACGCACCTGTCCGTGACGACAACGGGGAATATGGGCAAATGACCGTAACCCTGTTGTCGCCTACGCCAGGAGCGTTTCCGCCGGTTGTGGACGACCATAGTGCCAGCCTTGCGCGTAATCGATGTCCAGTTGGGCAAGGCGCGCGGCTTCACGTTCGTTTTCCACACCTTCGGCCAGGATACGGATGCCCAGGGCGCGCATCCGGGCGATGCTTGGCTCCAGTTCGGCCAACACTGTTTCCGGATGCCGGCCCACACCGCGGATGATGGTGATGCAGAGCTTGACGAAGTCCGGGCGCAGGATTCGCGCTGTTTCCAGATCGGAAAAGCCGCAACCGGTATCGTCGAGCGCGATTTGCGCCCCGCCTGCCCGCAGTTCGTCGAACAGGGGCAGGAGGTCGCGGGAAGCGCCCAGGGGAAGGTGCTCGGTGATTTCCACGATGAGGCCGGGACGGGCAAGGGCGCGGCGCAAGGCGCTATCCCGCAGGCTCAGGGAGGAAAGGTTGATCGCCAGCAGCATGTTGTCGGAGAGCCTGTCCGCCCAGGCCAGCGCCTGCCGCGCGCAGGTGATTTCCAGTTCGCGGGTCAGCCCCAGGCAGGCGGCCGTATTGAAAAGCTGGTCTGCCCGTTCAACCGCGCTCCCTGCCGGTCCGCGCGACAGGGCCTCGTAGCCCATGCGGCGTCCATTCGGGAAATGGACAAGCGGCTGCAAGAAGGTACGTATGCCGCCTTCCGCAATGAGGCGCGGCAGGATTTTCTCGGCGGCGCGCGTCCTGGATGGCGGCGTGGCGTCCAGGGCGGTGCGTGCGGCTTCCGCCGTGACCACGCCGGGAATGCGCGCAATCCGCAAATCGGCAAGGCGGGCGGTCGCGTTGCCGAATACGTCCCGCGCCAGTTCCCCGGCCAATTGGGTGGCGGCCCGCAACACGACCGCACGGCGTTCCTCCAGGGATTCGCCGCCGTCAGCGCGGACAGGCGGATCGCGGCCATGGACGCGCCAGACACCCGGTGGATCGTCCGCGATTTCCCAACCGTCCCGATCCGTAAACATGGCTGCGGCAATGCCGTGGATTCCATCCCGCAACGCCGCCAGCGCGGATTCGGTCGCCGCCTTGCCCATGATCGTTTCCAGCGCAACAAACCCGCGCAGGCCGAAGACAAGGGTATAGGCACCGCCGGAAGGCGGTACCGCGATATTGGTGGCAACGCGCATCGGGTCTATCCGTTCCCGGCTTCCTGGATCAGTTCGATCGCGTAGCCGTCCGGGTCCTCGATGAAAGCGATGATGATGTCCTTGTCGAACAGCATGGGCGCCGCTTCGTAGAGAATCTTGCCGCCCTTTTCACGGATCGCGGCGCAGGCCGCGGCAGCGTCGGGCACACCCAGGGCGATATGACCGAAGGCGTTGCCGTGCGCATAGGCGCTCGTGTCCCAGTTGTAGGTCAGCTCGATCACGCTGTTTTCCGGTTCCGGGCCATAGCCGAGAAAGGCCAGGGTGAATTTTCCATCCGGATAATCCTGGCGGCGCAAGAGTCGCATGCCGAGCGTTTCGGTATAGAACTTGATGGAGCGTTCCAGGTCGCCGACCCGGAGCATGGTGTGCATGATGCGCAAGGGGATTTCCTCAGTGGCTGGTTTGCGGGGCGGCGCGTTCGCAAACGCGCTCCAGGCGGGATTTGAGCGTTGCCAGAACCGCCGGCGGCCATTCCAGGGTATCCAGCAGGTTCTTGATGCCCAGGCCCAGTTCCGTATCGCCTTCGATAGCGATCTGGCGATTGAAGAACAGGGTATCCGGATCTTCCTGGCGGGTGATGAGCTTCAGGTAGGCGTGCAGTTCGCCGCGAAAGGTAATGTCGGCAACATTGCCGCTGTCGCTGTCCACCTTGCGCCAGCGGGGCCGGAAAACCCCGTTCCGGCAGGCGACGACGGCTTCGGAACCGCCGTCCTCCAGCAGGACGCGCACCGTTTTTCCCTCGCACAATTCCGCGATTTCCGGTGGCAGGGTTTCCAGTTTGAGGCCCAGGTTGAGCCCCAGGCACAGCGGGATGGCGTGCGGCCATTGCGGCAGACGCTGGTTGATGCGTTTCAGCCAGCCGGGCAGATGGAATTCCGGAATGGCGGGCAAGGTGAAGGACATGGGGGGTCTTCTCCGGACGGGAACCGTTCCATTCTACAGCCTTCGGGAATCCGGGAGAATGCGCTGGAGCGCGACAGCGCCAGGTCGGGCAAACATTTCTCGCCCCGCGAAACTCCCGCGCGTCCGCGCTGCGCCGATCTGTTTCCGGCTCGACAGGGAGGATGATTGTTTCCGCCTTGACGCGCCATGCCCGGTTTCGCCACGGCGAACGCGTCATTTCCGTCAATCCTTGCCGCGCCTGATTCGTTTTTCCACGAGGTCGGCCAGGGCGGCAAGCCAGGCGGGGGATTCGTTCAGGGCGGGGATGTAGCGGAAGTATTGGCCGCCCGCTTCCAGGAACAGGCGGCGGTTGGAAAGAGCGATTTCCTCCAGCGTTTCCAGGCAATCGGCCACGAAACCAGGGCAGACGATGTCGACACGGCGAACGCCCTGGCGCGCCAGACTGACGAGCGTTTCGGCGGTATAGGGCTGCAGCCAGGGTTCCTTGCCCAGGCGGGACTGGAAAGCAACACGGTATTCATGCGCCGCGAGTCGCAGGGCCTCGGCCAGGAGACGGGCCGTGGTCTGGCACTGGTCAAAATACGGATCGCCCAATATCCTGGATTTTTGCGGCAGGCCGTGGAAACTGAAAACCAGCACGGCATTCCCGGGCGCGGGGCCGCGATGCCGTCGCACATTGTCCGCCAGCGCCGCGATATAGCCGGGATCGTCATGGAAATCACGGAGCAGGAGCATTTCCGGCTGGTTGCGGGTTTGCCGGAGCCAGTCGCAGACGGCATCCATCGCGCTGGCGGTGGTACTGGCCGCGTATTGCGGATAGAGCGGCACGACGAGCACGCGCCGCGCCCCCGCCGCCTTGAGGCGTGTCAATCCTTCCCTGATGCCGGGCTTGCCGTACCGCATGGCCCAGCCCACCCGGATGGAGGCCATGCCGCGTTCACCCAGGTAACCTCGCAGGTAACGCGCCTGTTCCCGTGTATGGACGACGAGCGGCGCACCTTCCGGCGTCCAGATGCTCGCGTACTTGGCTGCGGAAACCCTGGGCCGCGTATTGAGGATGACGCCATGCAGGATGGGAAGCCAGAGCGCGCGCGGTGTTTCCACCACGCGTGGGTCGGAGAGGAATTCCCGCAGATAGGCGCGCACGGCCCGCGGCGTCGGGGCCGCGGGACTGCCCAGATTGACGAGCAGGACACCGGTTTCGACGTGTTCGACCACGCTGGAATCCGGTTCGGGCAGATAACGGGGCATGCGCGTCAGGAGTCGCCCGCGTTCGGATTGTGCGAAAGCGCGCTGGAAAGGAGTTTTGCGGTGATGTCCACGATCGGGATGACACGCTCGTAGGCCATGCGCGTGGGGCCGATCACGCCAAGGGATCCAACCACCTGGCCATCGACGGTGTAGGGCGCGGTGACGACACTGCATTCGTCGAGCGGCGCCAGGCCCGATTCGTCGCCGATGAAGATCTGGATGCCCTCCGCCCGGTAGGCGTGCTCCATGAGGACCATGAGCGCGGAGCGTTGCTCCAGCAGGTCGAAGAGTCTGCGCAGGCGCTGCATGTCGGAAGAGAGTTCTTCCACGGCAAGCAGGTTTTTCTCGCCGGAGACGACGCAATCCGGGTTATCGGCGGCCAGCGCCTCCCCGCCCGCTTCCAGGGCGGCGGCCATGAGCGCGCGCATGTCCTGCCGCAGGGTTTTCAGCTCCATGTGCAGGCGTGCCCGGATCGCCTCGAAATCCAGTCCGGAAAAATGCCGGTTCAGGTAGTTGGCGGCGGTGGCCAGCTCGGCGGCGGCATAGGCGCGCTCGGTGAACAGAATGCGGTTCTGCACGTCGCCACCGTCGGTCACCAGGATCAGGAGAATGCGCTTCTCCGAAAGCCGCACGAATTCGATCTGGCGAATCCGGGAAGCGGCGCGCTTCGGAATGGCGACGATGCCCGCGAAGCGCGTGAGCTGCGAGAGCAGGCGCGAAGCCGTGGCGATCAACTGCTGCGGCTGCGCGGGTTTCAGGGAATCGCCGATCGTTGCGATCTGGCTCTGCTGGAGCGGCTCGATGGTCAGGAGGTTATCGACGAAAAGCCGGTAGCCGCGCGCCGTGGGCACCCTTCCGGCGGAAGTGTGGGGACTGGTGATGAAACCCGCGTCCTCCAGGTCGGACATGACGTTGCGGATGGTGGCCGGCGACAATTCCAGGCCGGAAAAGCGCGACAGCGCCCGCGACCCCACGGGAGCGCCGTCGGCGATGTAGTGCTCGACCAGGGTCTTGAGCAGCGTGCGGGAGCGGTCGTCAAGCATGGCGCGATTGTACATTCTGTACATTCCGAAACAGAAGGTTGGAAGGAACGGGCCGCGAGGGATGCCGCATGTGAAAAGCTATAAGCCTATAGCCACTTGTTCTTATTGCCCGTGCCGAAAGTGATTAGACTGTGTGGCGTTTTTCATTCTCCCCGGAGTGCGCATGTCGATTGCAAACAATGTCACGGACCTGATCGGCAATACGCCGCTGGTGCGCCTGAACCGCCTGACGGCGGGGCTGGAGGCCACGGTGGCCGTCAAGCTGGAATTCCTGAATCCAGCGCACAGCGTCAAGGACCGCATTGCCGGGGCCATGATCGACGCGGCCCAGGCCGCGGGCAGGATCGGGCCCGACACGGTCATCCTGGAGCCGACCTCCGGCAATACCGGCATCGGGCTTGCCATGGTATGCGCCGCCCGCGGCATCCGCGCGGCGTTCGTCATGCCGGAAACCATGAGCCGCGAACGTCGCCTGTTGCTGCGCGCCTATGGCGCGGAGCTGATCCTTACTCCCGGCCACGAGGGCATGAGCGGCGCGATCGCCAGGACGCGGGAGCTTGCCGCCGCCGACAGCCGCTACCTGGTGTTGCAGCAGTTCGAAAATCCGGCCAACCCGGAAATCCACCGCAGAACAACCGCCGAGGAAATCTGGCGGGACACCGACGGCAAGGTAGACGTTTTCGTGGCGGGAGTGGGCACTGGTGGCACGCTGACCGGGGTTGGCGAAGTGCTGAAAGCGAGGAAGCCTTCCGTCCGTGTGGTGGCGGTGGAGCCGGAAACCTCGCCAACGCTCTCCGGCGGCAGCAAGGGGCCGCACGCCATCCAGGGCATCGGCGCGGGCTTCGTGCCCCCGATCCTGAACACCAGCATCTACGACGAGATCATCACGGTGGGAAACGAGGAAGCTTTCGTGTTCGCCCGCCGGCTCGCCGCCGAAGAGGGACTTTTGGCCGGGATTTCATCCGGCGCCAACGTGAAGGCGGCGTTGACCGTGGCGGCGCGTCCGGAAAACGCGGGTAAACTGATTGTCACGCCTTTGCCATCCTTCGGCGAACGCTATTTGTCGACCGCGCTCTACGGCACGCTGGAAGCGTAGATCGCGCGTCTGGTCGCAGCCCCTGGAATTCCGGAGTGTCCGGCGGGGGCGTCCGCGGACCATTCTGGAATGCGGGGCACAGGGAAGGCCGTGTCTTTTTTTCGAGGTTTTGGATGTTCGTATTCGACGACGCGCCCGACCGGCACAGGAGTGATTCCCAGAAGTGGCGCAAATACGCCGGCGATGTTTTGCCGCTATGGGTGGCCGACATGGATTTCCCCGCCGCTCCCGCCGTGCTGGAGGCCGTACAGTCCCGGCTGGCGCATGGCATCTTCGGCTATGGCGAGCCTACGCCGTCACAGGTGGACGCGGTATGCGCGCATCTGGAAGCGGAATACGGCTGGCGGATCGAGCCGGAATGGCTTGTCTGGCTGCCGGGGCTGGTGGTCGGCCTCAATGTGGCCTGTCGCGCGGTCGAGGGAGAAGTCTTGACATGCACGCCGGTCTATCCGCCGTTCCTGTCCGCGCCGAAGTTTTCCGAACGCGCGCTGCGGCGCGTTCCCTTGCGATGCGCGGCGAGTGGCTGGCAGGTCGACTGGGCGGCGCTGGAGGCGGCAGTAACCCCGGAAAGCCGCCTGCTGTTGCTCTGTCATCCCCACAATCCCGTGGGACGCTGCTGGACGCGCGCCGAATTGCATCAGTTCGCCGATTTCGCCAGGCGGCATGATCTCGTCGTCTGTTCCGACGAAATTCACTGTGGACTGCTGCTGGATCCGGAATTGCGCCATATCCCCTTCGCCACGCTGGACGGCATGGCGACGCGCGCCATTACCTTGATGGCGCCTTCCAAGACGTTCAACGTGCCGGGGTTGAGCTGCGCCTTCGCGGTGGTGGCCGACCCGGAATTGCGTCGCCGCGTGACCCGCGTCATGGCGGGTATTGTGCCGCACGTGAATCTCCTTGGCCTGGTGGCGTGCGAAGCCGCGTTTCGCCACGGCAAGTCTTGGCACGAAGACCTGCTCGCCATCCTGCGCCGCAACCGCGACCAACTGGAGGCGACAGTGGCGACGCTGCCACCCTTGTCCATGACGCATGTGGAAGCGACCTATCTGGGCTGGATCGACGCGCGCGGGCTGGGTGTCGACAATCCCGTCACGCACTTCGAGGCGCATGGACTGGGACTTTCCAACGGTGCGGACTTCGGCGCGCCGGGCTGGGTTCGCTTCAATTTTGGTTGCACTGCCGGTACACTTGCGGAATCCCTGCGCCGTCTTGGTCGCGCTGTCGAATCCGCCCATGTCTGAATGGCCGCTGTTACAGCTTTCCGTGTTCTTTCTCTTTACCGCGCTTATCCTGCAAACGATGACGGCGGCAATGGCCACGCGCCGGTTCTTCGCGGCGGGCATGCGCGATCTTGCCTGGGGCCTGTTCTGCGTTGCCCTGATTCTCCTGATCCCCTTGCTCTGGCGACCACTGGAGCTGGCGCTGCATGTCGGTGTTTATGATTTCGAACAGGCCATGCTTGCCTTCTGTGTCGCGTTTGCCCTTTTCCTCTCCGTTTCCATCGTTTCAGCCCGGCGCGCGCGCTGAAAATGCCGGGAATACGCTTCGTCCATCGCCGGGTTCCGGCGGTCGGACATGAAAGCGGCTGCGCGCGCCGCTTTCATTCACAAACCCCGCAAGTCATGCTACGCTGGCCCGTCCATGAAAGCCTTGCCGTGCGGGCTGGAGCGCCACAGGCCGGCTTCACGGGCGCCACCACCATCAAATCCATAACAACACACAGGAGAGCATGAAATGAGCCAGAATCCGGTGCAGGAAACCAAGATCGTGACAGCGGACGCTACCGCGCTCGGCGTATTTGGCCTTGCGCTCATCACGTTCGTCGCCTCGACACAAAAAATGGGCTGGACGACGGGGTCCGTCTATCTGATACCGTGGGCCCTGTTCCTCGGTTCCATCGCGCAGATCTGGGCCGCGGTCGTCGACTTCAGGCGCAACAGCTATTTTGGCGCCATTGTCCTGGGCGCTTTCGGTCTTTTCTGGATCGCGGTCGCGGCGCACTGGGCGATTGCCAATGGCTGGTTCGGCGA
>JAISME010000125.1 GCA_031276915.1 Zoogloeaceae bacterium | reverse complement strand
GGCGCGTCGGCGGGCAGGCGCCGGCCGGCGGCGTCGAAATACTCGGGTTCCGGAACGGCTTCCGCCGTGCCGGGGATGAGGGTGTACGGACGTTTCAGGTAGTGGTATTGCAGCGGCGGTTCGTAGATCTGCGCCGTGAACACGGACTCGTCCTCGGTATAGGAACGCGCCGGATCGAGGTGCCGGGGACGCTCGGTAAACGCCGCGTAGAGGATGTTCTGGCCTCTTTCGCCGCGCGGATACGGGTCGTTCCACTCGGCGCCGCAGGCGGCCAGCAGCAGGAACGGCGGCAAAACGAAAAAGCGGAAAGCGGACATATCGTCGTCGGGCAATCGGACGCTCTGGCGGGCCAAGCGGATCGCGCCGATGGCCCGCCGGGTTCAGAATGCCGGGACGATGCCGCGCGGGATCAATTCCTTCTCGATATAGGCTTTGACCGCGGCGGACCGGAAAGCCTTGACCAGGGCCGCGGTCGCGGGTGAATCGGCGTCGGCCTTGCGCACGACGAGCACGTTGGCGTAGGGCGAATCCTTCTCTTCGATGATGATGGCGTCGCGGGAGGGAATCAGCCCGGCCTCGGCGGCGAAATTGGTGTTGATGACGGCCGCGCTCACGTCATTCAAGGTGCGCGGCAGTTGGGCGGCTTCCAGCTCCACGAATTCAAGCCCCCGGGGATTGGCCGTGATGTCGCGGACGGTCACCAGCTCGCCGGGCTTGAGGGCGATCAGCGCGTGCTTTTCCAGAAGGCGCAAGGCGCGGGCTTCATTGGTGGGATCGTTGGGCACGGCGAGGCGGTCGCCTTTCTTCAGCGCGTCCAGCGCGGTGATTTTCCGGGAATACAGGCCGAGCGGCTCGATGTGAATCTTGGCGACCCAGGCCAGATCCAGCTTCTTTTCCTTGTTCATGTTGTCAAGATAGGGCACATGCTGGAAAAAATTGGCGTAGAGCGCGCCGGAGGCCAGCGCCAGATTGGGCTGCACGTAGTCGTTGAATTCCCTGATTTCAAGGGTATAGCCGTCTTTGGCAAGCACGTCCCGGGCGATCTTGGCCAGTTCGGCGTGCGGGAAGGGCGTGACGCCAATCACCAGCGTCGCGTCGGCGGCCAGGGCGCGGGCAGCGAAACCAAACAGCAGGATCAAGGCAAGGGTGAGGCGTTTCATGGTCGTTCTCCGTCTTGGGGTTGGGTTGGGGTTGGGGGTGTTACAGTCAGCGTAATTTCCTGTGCAGGATGTTACCGCAGGTCTGGATCGCCTGCACGATGGCGATCAGCAGCGCGACCGCGTACATCATCAGATCCGTGCGAAAGCGCAGGTAGCCGTAATTGTAGGCGAACGCGCCCAGCCCACCGCCGCCGATGGCGCCGGCCATGGCGGAATAGCCGAGCAGGGCGATGGCCAGGACCGCGGTGTTGAGCACGATCGAGGGCAGCGCTTCCTTGAGCAGCACCCGGAAGACGATCTGGGCGTCGCTGGCGCCGAAGGAGCGCGCCGCCTCGACCACGTCCGGATTCACTTCCAGGAAACTGCCTTCGACAAGGCGGGCCATGAAGGGCGTGGCGGCGATGGTCAGCGGCACGATGGCCGCCGTGCTGCCGATGGCCATGCCCACGATGAAGGAGGTGACCGGGATCAGGGCGATCATCAGGATCATGAACGGAAACGAGCGCAACAGATTCACGCCGGCGTCCAGTGCGCGGTACAGGCCCGGGTTCGGGCGCAGGCCGCCCGGCGCGGCCATGATCAGCACGACGGCCAGCCCGAAGCCCATGAGCAGGGAAAACAGCGTGGAGAGCGAAACCATGTAGAGCGTCTCCAGCGTGGCTCTGAACAATTCGCCAATCATGACAAAACCTTCCAGTACAGCTTGTTTTTCTCCAGATAGCCGAGCACGGCCTCCAGCTCCGCTTCCGCCACGTTGATGATCAGGAAGCCGAGCACGTCGTCCCGATAGCGATCCAGCCGGCCGCCCACAATGGAGAAACTGACGCCAAGTTCCCTGGCCATGGTGGTGATGACGGCCTGCCGCGATATGTCGCGGGGAAAGGCCAGGCGGATGTTCGTGCCACCGGGAATGACGGTGAACTCCTGCTCCAGGAAGTTTTCCAGGCCACGCGGCGGCGCGAGGAAGAGTTCCTCCACGTCGCCCAGGGCCACGTTCCGCCCCTGGTTCAGCATGAGCACCCGGCCGCAGAGACGCCGGACCACCTCCATCTGGTGCGTGACCACCACCATGGTGATGCCCAGGCGACGGTTGATGTCCCGCAGCAGATCGAGGATGGTGAGGGTCGTGTCCGGATCCAGGGCCGAGGTCGCTTCGTCGCAGAGCAGCACCTTGGGATTCAGGGCCAGGGCACGGGCGATGCCGACGCGCTGTTTCTGCCCGCCGGAAAGGTCCTGGACGCGGGCGTCCTTTTTTTCCGTCAGCCCGACAAGCTCCAGCAATTCCATGACCCTGGCCCGGACACGGTCCACGGGCCAACGCCATATCTGCAAGGGAAAGGCCACGTTCTCGAAAACGTTCTTGCGCGACATCAGGCTGAAATGCTGGAAGATCATGCCCATGTCCCGCCGCAGGGCCTTCAGCTCCGCGCCGTCGATATCCTTCACCTGCCGACCCATGACTTCGATGCTGCCACCCTGGTATGTCTCCAGTCCATTGAGGCAGCGCAGCAAGGTGGACTTGCCCGCCCCGGAATGCCCCACGATGCCGAAGACCTCGCCAGCCTCGATCGAAAAATCGATATCCCTGAGCACCGGCACGCCGGGCGTGTAATGCTTTTCCAGCCTACGGACGCGAATCATTCCGGACCCCAAGGCTCACCCGGCGGATACGGCGGATACGCGCACACCCTCTCCAGTCGCCGGGCACGGCACAAAACATCATCGACAAGACAGGCGGCACACTGTGAAAAAGGACGAGGGTATGGCTTCCAGGACACCCGTTTGCAAGAGGCGCGGATTTCCCGCGCGGGGATACGGGGATCGAACGAGCGTCGCGACACGGCCTCGTCCTCGGTATAAGAACGCGCCGGATCGAGGTGTTTTGGACGCTCGGTAAACGCCGCGTAGAGAATGTTCCGGCCTCTTTCGACATGTGGATACAGGTCGTTCTGCTCGGCGCCGCAGGCGGCGAGGAGCAGGAACGGCGGCAGAACGAACGGGCGGGAAGCGGGCATGGGCCATAGTGTAATTCCAGTACGCCCGAATCCGCGAAGTTTTCCCCTATAATTGCGCATCGCGCCGTCCATCGGGCGCGTGATGCCCGCCCGCTTCATCATCATTCAAGTCACAGGAGAATTCATGGGATTCCTTGCCGAAAGGCGCATCCTGATCACTGGCCTGCTGTCGAAGTACTCGATTGCCTACGGTATCGCCAAGGCTTGTCACCGGGAAGGCGCCAGACTGGCTTTCACTTACCAGAACGAGCG
>JAISME010000071.1 GCA_031276915.1 Zoogloeaceae bacterium | reverse complement strand
CCACGTCTATAACGCGGACGCGCGGATAAAAAGCTGATCCAGCGCTTCTTCGGAGAGGCCGAGCGCGTCGGCGACGGCGAGCAGCAGCGGCCAGTCGCGGGCGAATTCCGTGGCGTATTCCCAGGTGATCTGCGCTTCCCTGGGCAGGGTCTGGAGCGCCGTCTCGATGTCGTCCAGCAGCCCGGCTTCCAGGAGCGCCAGGCGGGCCTGGCGGGCGGTGACCGAAGGCGGCGGGCCGGCAAGGACAAGGCGCTCGCCCACCAGCCGCGCGGTCGAAAGATGGCGCGCCGGATCGAAATCCGCCGGGGCGGGAAAGGCCCGCTCGAACACCGCCGGGTCTGGGCCGCAGCCGTTGACCCTGCCGTCGGCGTCAAGGGAGAGATAAAGGGTTGTCATGATGTCTTTCTCCAGATCAAGGCTTCCTGGGCGCCTCCGGCGCCCGGGGGAGCAGGATGCTTCCCCTACTTTGCAAACCAGGCATCCCCGCGCGCCGCCGCCGGTGCGCTGGAGGAAGCGCTGACCGCATCCACATACGCGCCGCCGATCGCCAGGAACAGGTAGCCGTTCGCGGACAGGAGGGTGTCGAGCTGGATATTTCCGCCGGGCGTCGTCACGCCCGTCGCCGCCTTGTACAACCCGGTGTTGGTGTTGCCAAGGCCATACGGGTTGACATATGTCGTGCTTGTTGTCGTCGCCGCGCCCAGGGTCAGGAGCACGATGCAGGGCGAAGCGGACGCGTTGTCAGGCTGGGTGGAGGAAACGCCGGCGCTCCCCTGGCCGGAGGCGGAAACGGTGAAGCGTCCGTAGCGATTGCCGCTGCTGCCGTAGATGTTCGAGAGCGTGGTGTTGTTGATCGCCCTGGAAAAGCGTTCCGGGTCGCCGGTGAGCGTAGCGACGAGCGTCTCCCGGCGGCGCAGGAGCGCCGCGCCAAGAAGTCTCTGGCGCAGCGTGGCGTTCTTCAGCACTGCCGAGAGCACGGCGGCGGAGGTGACCAGTCCGTTATAGAAGCCGGGAAATGAAACATCGAGGTCATTTGTCAGCGTGCCCGCGGCGATGTTGTTGCCGAGGACCAGCGTCGCCAGCGGCTGGCTGGCGCCAAGAACGTAGGCAATGTGGGCGTTCTTGAAGGCGGCGTTGGTGTTGTAGCCGAGGTTGTCGGCGACGTTTACCAGGGCGCTGGCAAGCGCGTTGCCCTGCCAGGAAAGCACCCGCGTTGCCAGCTCCACGCTGGTGATGGCGTTGGGCGCGCTGGATTGCCAGAAGGCGTTCCGATAGCTTTCGTTGCCGGAGAGCGCCGTGAGGAAGTTGTCATCTTCCGCGAGCGCGAAGACAAGCCCGTCGCTGTTGGAAAACAGCGCGCTTCGCCAGGTCGGGCTGGAGAGCGTGGCGGCAAAGGCATTCAAGGCTTTCAGCCGTTCGCGCATCAGCGGGGAGGAAAGGAAGTTGCCATGGGCCGTGCTGGAATTCCACATCGCGGTGACGGCGGTCGTGTTCATGGCGGCGGCGAAGGTCTCGCTTGTCCTTGCCACGTTGACGATGACGTTCGCCGCCATCAATTCCACCGTAACGGACGTGTTCGAGAAGATCGCGGCGAGAAGCGCGGGCGCGTTGCTGACGACGGCGGCGGGGACGGCCCGGGTAAAGGCGGCTTGGCGGAAGGGGGTGTCCGTCATGAAGCGCTCGATGAAGAAATCCTGCCCGGCGAGGAAGGCGAGCACCTCCGGACGGTCGGGCAGGTCGGGGAGGAAATCGACAAGGGCATTCACGGCGGCGCGGTTCGCGGCGAGCGCGGCGAGCGCGGCGCTATTGGAGAGGATGCGATTCGTCGCCGCCGCGTCGGCAAGGATCAACTGACCAAGCGAGGGCGTGGCGATGGCCTGCACCAGCGCAGCGCGGTTGGCGGCGCGGGTGATCCAGTGCTCGAAATCGGCGGTAATCATCGAAAGCAGGAGCGTCGCGTCGCCCGGCGGCATGCTGGAGGCGCGGAACTTCTGCTGCGCCGAAAGGAGCGCAGAAAGAAAAAGCAGGTCGGAAGCCGAAGCAAGGTTCGGGTCGGTGGCCGAAAGCAGCGCGGCGGCACGCGCAGCGGCGGCGTCCTGGAAGGATTCAACAGTGGGCATGGTTATTTTCCTGATGTCAGAGGCCAGTCGGTTTCCGGCGGCTTCGCCGCCACATGTTTCTGTCTTCTTCTGCCATCTGGCTCCCGCCTTTTCGTCGGCGAGCGCCATTTGAATGCTCGCCTCGACCACCGCGTCAACACGGGCGTTGAGGGCTTCGACCAGGCGGCCAATGATCTGCGGCGCGGCGGTGGTGTCCGGGGCTTCGCCCGCCTCCAGTTGAGCGCGCACCGCTTCCGACCAGAGTTTGTATTCGGCAACTTCCTCCGCGCCAACCTGCATGGCGGGGGCAATGGGGTTTTCGGCAGGGGCGGCCTCCGTCATGGCTTGAGTCCTGCGGACAGCAGTTCTGCGGACAGCAATTCTGCGGACGGCAATTCTGCGGACGGCAATTTCCCCGGTTTGGGCAGGTCGACTATCAGATCGAATCCTGACTTGACCGGCACGGACGATTCGCCCAGCGCCACGCCATCCACGCCGTGCCGGTGGTGGTTGGTGTTGCCCGCGCCATCCAACTGCGCGCCGGTGGCGATGTCGTTCGCGCCATTGATGTTGTTGATGTCGACAATGGCATTCTTGTGGGTGTGCATGTTGCCTTCGATATCGACCTCGCCGGTGAACTGGGTGCGCGGCGTGGCCATAGAGGATGAACGTGCCGTCGGGGAAAAGGCGCTTCCACTGGTTCTTGTCATGCGAGGTCTGCGAGTGCGCGCCAGATGGAATACCGGGGAAGACGATGCCGCCCGCAAGTTCGCCGGAAAGCGAGAAGATCATGCACTCTTCGCCGACGGTGGGCGGGTCCCAGTCGGTGGTCGTGCCTTCGCGCCGCTCGCGCCAGGTAAGCCAGTTGGTTTCCAGGCCGCCGGTCTTGATGCGGCACTTGCCCGCCGCGTGGTCGACGGCGGAGACCACACCGATGCGAATCAAGGATTCGATGCGCCGGTTCATGTCGGCGGGAAGGGCTTCGACTTCG
>JAISME010000143.1 GCA_031276915.1 Zoogloeaceae bacterium | reverse complement strand
ATCGCTTGTCCGACTTGTCAGGAAAAGAAACCGAAAAGATAAGAGCAACTTCCATGCCTGACAAACCCCGTACTCCCAATTCCCGCCTGTACGCTCGCATCCACGCCATTTCCCTCCCCAACGACACAATCACACCCCCTCCACAAAGTGACAAATTGCGCGCGTCGAGTGACAAAAAATGTCACATAGCGAAGAACCGCCGCCTGTCCTTGACTGCCCATGTGCATCCATATCGAAAGGGATTCGGGAAGGTGGATGCTTGGTCCGGCAATGCACCATAACAGTGCTCGCGGGGAAGGGCGCACCATTCTGGTTTTGGCGTGCGCGGAGTGCGGATGGGAGAAAAAAATGTCCGTTTTGCATCGATTCCGGCGTGTCGCATGCACTATGAAGTCGCATTTCCGGCATGGCTCCCGCTTGTGGACTTTTATGAAAAATCGTATTGGAAACATTGGGTTATCGTGGATTTTCGGGAAATGTTCTTTTCTGGCACCTTGTTTGCTTGGTAGGGTGCCAGTAATACTCAATCTATTTTTGGTAATAAAAAAATGAGCCGAATGCACCGTTCGCCAACAGCCGGCAGCGCCGGGGAAGGAGTTTCCCGTGTTCTGGTCTGAACTCACGTGGGAGGAATTGCCCGGGCGGCTTGCCGCCGCGCGGCATGCGGCCATCCTGCCGGTGGGCGCGGTCGAGCAGCATGGTCCGCACCTGGGATGCGGCATGGATGCGGTGCTTGCCGACAGGTTGTGCCGCGTGGTCGCGGAGACGACCGGCGTGCCCATGTTGCCGACGCTTCCCTATGGCTGTTCGATTGGTCACAGTCGGCAGTGGCCGGGAACATTGGCGTTGCCGCCTGTGCTCATGATCGAGCTGGTCAGGCAGATTGGCGACTGGGCCTACTACAGCGGGGTGCGTCGCCTGTTCATCGTGAATGCGCATGTGGGCAACGCCGCGCCGTTGCGTTGCGCGCTGGAAATGTTGCGCGCCGGGCATGACGACCTGATGACGACTGTCGTCAACACGGGAACGCTGAGTCCGCGTGTGCAGGAATTTTGCTCTGCCGATGCCGGGGACTGGCACGCGAATGACGCCGAAACCTCCCTGATGCTGGCGATCGCGCCTGTCATGACACGTCCCGGGAGGTTCGCCGAAGCCGATGATCCGGACCGGACCGGGGATTGCGTTTTCACCCATCCGGTAAACCACACCAGCAAGAACGGCGCGACCGGCTATCCGAGCCGCGCCAGCGCGGAAAAGGGCGAAGCCTGCTTCGCGTGGATGGTGGAAGACCTCTGCGCCCTGGTCCGCCGTGGCCAGGCCGAGACGCCGCCGCTGGACCGGCCCTATTGTCCCTCCGTTGCGGAAACGGCGGCGATTCATGGAGGGAGATGAAATGGACGCTGTCCTTTCATGGATACCGCCGGCGCGCGTGGTCTGTGCCGTACTGGCGCATGATCGGGCCTGCCGGAAAGCGCGCGCGCGGGGCTGGTCGGAATGGCCGGCAGGCGCGTTGTCGATGAATGTTCAACCAGGAGGAGGATCGCTGAAAGGTCACGCGGGCAACGCTTGTGACGGCAGGAACAGGGTGAACCGGGATTCGCTGGCCCCGAAGGGCGCAAGGCCGGAGGGAAAGGCGCGGCGCATCCTGTTGGTCGAAATACGCGAAAACCCGCGCGAACGGGAGGCTTTCCCATGAGCACCATGTACAACAACGAAGACATCGCCGTACTGCAAAAGAAACTGGAAGCCGGAGGTGTGAAATATTGCGTCGGCGCCTATGTGGATATCCATGGCATTCCCAAGGGCAAGGTCGTGCCCATTGGTCATCTGCGGCGGATGGCCGGAGGGTCGGAGCGTTACACGGGCTACGCGCTCGATGGTCTGGGTCAGGCGCCCAATGAGGACGAACTGACATCCATTCCCGATCTCGACCGGGTCATCCAGTTGCCCTGGGAACCGCGGATCGCCTGGATGCCGGCGGACAACGCCTTCCAGGGAAAACCGTATGCGCTCAACACCCGGGTCGTGCTGAAAAACCAGCTTGCCGAAGCGGCGGCAATGGGTTATGGCATGAATCTCGGCATCGAATGCGAGGTATTCCTGTTGCGGCAACTGGAGGACGGTTCGCTTGCCGTTGCCGATTCCAGGGACAGGGAACCCAAGCCCTGCTATGACGTCCGTCATTTCGTCGACAGTTTTTCCTGGCTGGACAAGGTGGCTTCCGCCATCAATGGCCTGGGGTGGGATCTCTATTCGTTCGACCATGAAGACGCCAACGGGCAATTCGAATTCGATTTCAATTATGCCGACGCCCTGACCACCTGCGACCGTCTGGTTTTCTTCCGTTTCATGGCCAGGCATTTCGCGCAGGAGGAAGGCTTGCTGGCGACCATGATGCCCAAACCCTTCGCCGACAGGACCGGCAACGGCGCGCACTTCAACATGTCCCTGTGCGATCTCGAAAAGGGCGACAATCTTTTCGCCTGCGATCCGGGGGACGATCCGCGCGGCCTTGGCCTCACCGCGCTCGGCTACCACTTCATTGGCGGTATCCTGAAGCATGGCCGCGCCCTGTGCGCCGCGTTCGCGCCGACGGTCAACAGCTACAAGCGCCTGGTGCGGCGCGGCGCGATGCGCAATTTTTCGTGGGCGCCGGTCTTCAATTCCTATGGATCCAACAACCGGACCAATTCGGTGCGCGTGCCGGCGGGCGGCGGACGCTGTGAATCGCGCAACGCGGATGGCGCGGTCAACCCTTACCTGGCCGCGGCGCTGGCGCTGGCGGCCGGCCTTGAGGGCATCCGGGAAAAGCTGGACCCGGGCGTTCCCAACGAGGACAACCTCTATGCCCTTTCCGAGGAAGCGCGCCGCGCGCGCGGCATCCAGTTCCTGCCGCAAACCCTGCAGGAGGCGGTCGCCGCCTTCGCCGCCGATCCCCTGGTGGAAAAGACGCTCGGCAAGGCGTTGCGCGACGAGTTCATCCACTACAAGTCCGAGGAATGGGAGGCGTACCACCTTGCCGTGAGCAAGTGGGAAATCGACCGTTACGCCGGCATGTTCTGAGGAATCGACATCATGCGCCATGCCAGTGACGAATCGGATGGCTCGGTCAGCCGGGTCAGCATCTCGATGGAGCGGGACCTGCTGGTCGAACTGGACCTCATGGTCGAGGCGTGCGGGTTCGAGAGCCGTTCGCAGGCGCTTTGCGACATGATTCGCCGGCATCTGGTCGAGCACAAGCGGCAACTGGGCAAGGAGATCATGGCCGGAACGATCACCGTTTTCTATGACCGCTCGTCGCGCGGCCTGCAAAAGCGCCTGTCCGACCTGCAATACCACTATCTCACCGAAGTCATCAGTTCCCTGCACGTCAATCTGGAGGAACACCGGGCGATGGAAGTCATCCTGGTCCAGGGTCCGGCCTGGAAACTGCAGGTCATCGCCGACGAGATCGTCATCCAGAAAGGCGTGATCGCCTGCCGCCTGCAACTGATTGCCTCGATTTTGCCGCCGCTGCACCCGCTGCGTCCGCCGGCGTGATTTTCCCGTTTTCCAACCGCTTGCATTCACATTCAAGGAGAAACATGATGCAAAAAAATCGCCCCTTCCGCTGGATCGCGCTTTTCGCCGCCTGTCTTTTCGCGGTTTCCAGCCCGCTCGCGCAGGCCCAGGCCAGGAAGAACTTCAACGTTTGCTGGACGATCTACGCCGGCTGGGTGCCCTGGGGGTACATCGACACTTCGGGCATCATCGGCAAATGGGGCAAGAAGTACGGCATCAACATCCGGGTCACGCAGATCAACGATGTCGGCGAGGCGCTCAACCAGTACACCGCCGGCAAGTTCGACGCCTGCACCATGACCAACATGGACGCGCTCATCGTGCCCGTCGCGGGTGGTGTGGATACGACGGCGCTGATTGCCGGCAGCTATTCCGACGGCGGCGACGGGGTGGTCGTCAAGGGCAAGGGCAAGACCCTGAAGGACCTGAAGGGGATGAACGTTTATCTGCCCGAACTCACCGTCTCCCATTACCTGCTGGCGCGCGGCCTGGAAACCGTGGGATTGCGCGAGCGCGACATCAAGGTGGTCAACACATCCGACGCCGATCTCGTGGCGGCCTACGCCACCGGGAACGTGCGGGCCGTCGTTGCCTGGAATCCCCAGCTCATGGCCCTGAAATCCCGCCCGGATACGATGGAAATCTTCAGTTCCCGCCAGATTCCCGGCGAAATCATCGACATCATGGTGGCGAACACGCGGGTCCTGAAGGACAACCCGGCGCTGGGCAAGGCGCTGACCGGCGCCTGGTACGAAACCATGGCCCTGATGAAGGCCGGGAATGTAGACGCGCTGGAGGCAATGGCGAAAAGTTCCGGGACGAACCTGGCCGGTTACAGGGCGCAACTGGAAAACACGCGCCTCTTCCACAACCCGCAGGACAACCTGGCGTTCATCACCAGCCCGGACCTAGTCAAGACCATGCGGCGCGTGGCGCAGTTCTCCTTCGAGAAGGGGCTCCTGGGCGAGGGCGCGAAGAACGCCGAGGCCATCGGCATGGCGTTTCCCGGCGGCGTGGTGCTGGGCGACAAGAAGCGCATCCTGTTCCGGGTTGACGACACCTTTGTCCGCATGGCCATCAGGGGAGCGCTCTAGGCCCTGGTCGCGTGAAAATCCGGAATCCATCGAAACAGCTTTGCAGGGAAGGGATCCCCATGCGCTTCGTCAATCGCCATCCCGGAAGCGGCAGCCGTCTGCTGCTCATGCTGTTGCCGTTCATCCTGTTCCTGGCCGTCTACTTTTTCGGTTCCGCCACGCGGCTTGCGCAAAATCCGGACGACAAACTCCTGCCTTCCGCCGCGCAAATGGCCGACGCCATCGACCGCGTGGCCTTCACCGAGGACCGTCGCAGTGGCGAATACATCCTGTGGAGCGATACCGCCGCCAGCCTCGTTCGCCTGGGCGCGGGGCTGGGCATCGCCGCCTGCGCCGGGCTGGCGCTGGGGGTCGTCACCGGGGTCTTTCCATTCCTGCGGGCCGGGATTTCCCCTTTTCTCGCCGTTGTCTCGATGATTCCGCCGCTGGCGATCCTGCCGATTCTCTTCATCGTGTTCGGGCTTGACGAGCTTTCCAAGGTGGCGTTGATTGTCATCGGCGTCACGCCCGTGCTGGCCCGCGACCTCGAGCAGAGGGCGCGGGAAATTCCCCGGGAGCTGCTCGTCAAGGCACAGACGCTGGGCGCGAATAGCTGGACGCTGGTCTTGCGGGTGATGTTGCCGCAGCTTTGCGCCCGCCTGCTCGTCTCGCTGCGCCTGATGCTGGGGTCGGCGTGGCTTTTCCTCATCTCGGCAGAAGCCATTTCCGCCACGGCGGGGCTGGGCTACCGGATATTCCTCGTGCGCCGCTACCTCGCGATGGACACCATCCTGCCTTACGTGGCGTGGATTACCCTGCTGGCGTGGCTGATGGATTTTCTCCTGCGCCAGATCAGCCGCCGCTGTTTTCCATGGTCGGAGGGAGCCTTGACATGAGCTTCATCGAAATCGACGGCGTTTGGCAGGAATACGGCGATCACGTGGTGCTGGAGCGCCTGAAGCTCGATGTCGGGGAGGGCGAATTCTGCACCCTGGTCGGTGCCTCTGGCTGCGGGAAGTCCACCTTCCTGCGCCTTCTGCTCGGGCAGGAAAAGCCAAGTCGCGGGATGATCCGGCTGGCGGGCACGCCGCTTCCCGCCGAACCCGATCCTGGCCGGGGCGTGGTGTTCCAGCGCTATTCGGTGTTTCCGCACCTGAAAGTGCTGGACAACGTTGTCCTGGGACTCGAATTGCCGCAATCGCGTTTCTGGGGACGGCTTTTCGGCGGGAAAAGGCGCGCGGCCCGCCGGGAAGCGGCGGCGATGCTCGAAAGGGTGGGGCTGGGCCAGGATCTCGGCAAATACCCGCACCAGCTTTCCGGCGGCATGCAGCAGCGGCTGGCGATTGCCCAGGCGTTCATCATGAAGCCGCGCGTGCTGCTCCTGGACGAGCCTTTCGGCGCGCTCGATCCCGGCATCCGGAAAGACATGCACGCGCTCATCCTGGAGCTTTGGCGGGAAACCGGACTGACCGTGTTCATGGTCACGCACGATCTCTCCGAGGGTTTCAGCCTTGGTTCGCGTCTCATCGTTTTCGACAAGACGCGGCAGGATCCGCAAGCGCCGAACGCCTACGGCGCGCGCGTCACCTACGATATTCCCCTGAACGCGGACCGCCGCGCCGCCCGGCAGCGCATCGCGGCATTGCCCCGGCACATCCTGGGCGGATGTCCGGACAAACCACTTCTGGAAGGAGCCGACGCATGACCTCGACACTCGCCATTTCTTCCCGTCTCTACGAAGAGACCGTGCCGGGAGGCGGACACACCTCGTTCATCCTGCGCCGCGGCCAGCTCCTGTGCGTCACCGATCTCGAAGGCGGCGGCAACGTGAGCCTCATGCTGCTGAATGCCGATGAAAGAAGCGAGCGCCTCAATTTGCCGGATACCCTGAAGGGCCAGCATACGTTCAGGTTGACGGCGGGGCACTGCCTTTATTCGGACATGGGCCGGGTGCTGGCGGCCATTGTCGCCGACACCTGTGGCTGGCACGACTGCGCCGGGGGTCTCCTGAACGCCGCGGAAACCCGGGAAAAGTACGGGGAAGGGCGTTACCAGGAACTCCGGAACGGGTTCTACCGGAACGGCGTGGAAAACATGCTGGTCGAACTGGGGAAATGGAATCTGGGTCTCGAGGACTTGCTGATGACCGTCAACCTGTTCAGCAAGGTGACGGTCGACGCGGCGGGCAGCTTTCATTTCACGCCGGGAAATTCCAGGGCGGGCGACCACGTGGAACTTTACGCGCCCATGAATACGCTCGTGGTCCTGACCGCGCTCCAGCATCCGATGGATCCGCGTCCCGTGTACGCGCCCGGGCCGGTGCGTCTCGAATGGTTTCGCCCGGAAAGCGATGGCGTTACCGCGTCCTGCCGCGCCCTGTGTCCGGAAAACGCGCGCGCCTTCCACAACACCGAACGTTTCTTTCTTTGATCCGAAAGGTTTGCCATGACCATGTTTTCCCGCATCATCCCGGCCGGAGAACCCTGCCTGCTCGATCTCGCGGGGGGCGCGACGCTGCGCATCACGGACATCGAGGGCAACCAGGCGGTCGACACGCTTTTCTACAGCGCCGCCAATCCGCGTGAACGTTTCGATCCGCAGCGCACCCTGCGCCGCCAGAACAATGTCTACCTTACGGCGGGCAGCGTGCTTTATTCCAATCTGGGGAATCCGCTCCTGACCATCGTAGACGACGACTGCGGGCGGCACGACACCCTGGGCGGCGCCTGCGCGCAGGAAAGCAATACCGTGCGCTACGCGCTCGAAAAGCGCTACATGCACAGTTGCCGCGACAATTTCTTGCGCGCCGCGCTGCTGGACGGGCGGCTCACGAAACGGGACATCGGGGCGAACATCAATTTCTTCATGAACGTTCCGGTCACGCCCGAGGGCGGCCTCACCTTCGCGGACGGTATCTCCGCGCCGGGGAAGTACGTGGAATTGCGGGCGGAAACGGACGTGATCGCGCTGATTTCCAATTGCCCGCAGCTCAACAACCCCTGCAACGGCTGGAACCCGACGCCGGTGGAAATCCGGGTGACATCCGCGTGAACAGGGACGGAAAACGAAAGGAAAAGGGCGTTGCCCCCGGATCGCGGACGACCGCGGTCCCGTTGCCGACACGGCGGGACGGCCTGCCGGAAAACCGGGAGTTTCCCGCATGTTCAAGAAAGTCCTGATCGCCAATCGTGGCGCGATTGCCTGCCGTATCCTGCGCACGCTGCGCGCCATGAATGTCGGGAGTGTCGCCGTTTACGCCGGGGCCGATGCCGCCAGCCTGCACGTTCGGGAGGCCGATGAACACGTCAGCCTGGGCGAAGGTACGGCGGCGGAAACCTATCTTGTCGTCGACAAGATCATTGAAGCCGCCCGGGAAACGGGCGCGGAAGCCATTCATCCCGGCTACGGCTTCCTGTCGGAGAACGCTGCCTTTGCCGGGGCCTGCGCGGCGGCGGGCATTGTTTTCATCGGTCCCGCGCCGGAACAGTTGCGGCTTTTCGGGTTGAAGCACACGGCGCGCGCCCTGGCGCGGGAAAACGGCTTGCCGCTCCTCGAAGGGACGGATCTGCTGGAAGACGAGGCCGCCGCCCTCAGGGCGGGCGAAACCCTTGGTTATCCACTGATGCTGAAAAGCACGGCGGGCGGCGGCGGCATCGGCATGCGCGTCTGCCGGTCGGAACGGGAGCTTTCCGAGGCTTTCGGGAGTGTCCGGCGGCTTGGGCAAAACAATTTCGGTGACGCGGGGGTGTTCATCGAGCGCTACATCGAGCGCGCGCGCCATCTCGAAGTGCAGGTTTTCGGCGACGGCAGGGGCGAGGCGCTCGCCCTGGGCGTGCGCGATTGCTCGGTGCAGCGGCGAAACCAGAAGGTCATCGAGGAAACGCCCGCGCCCAACCTGCCGGAAGGCATGGCCAGGGCGCTTTGTGAGGCGGCCCTGAAACTTGCGAAGGCGGTTCGCTACGAGAGCGCGGGTACGGTCGAGTTCGTCTGCGATGGCGAAACCGGGCGCTTCTGTTTCCTGGAGGTCAATACCCGCCTGCAGGTCGAGCATGGCGTTACCGAACAGGTCTGGGGCGTCGACCTCGTGCGCTGGATGGTGGAGCTGGCCGCGGGGGAACTGCCGCCGCTTCCCGGCTTGCGCGCGCGCCTGCGCCCGGAAGGCCACGCGATCCAGGCCCGGCTGTATGCCGAGGACCCGGGCAGGAATTTCCAGCCCGCGCCGGGAGTGCTTTCCCAGGCGCGGTTTCCCGGGGCCGACGGCAGGCGCTTGCGCATCGACGGCTGGGTGGAGGCGGGCTGCGAAATTTCCCCGTTCTTCGATCCGATGATCGCCAAGGTCATCGCTTGGGCGGAAACCCGCGCGGCGGCGCGGCAAACGCTTGACCGCGCGCTTTCCGACGTCGCGCTTTCCGGCGTGGAGACCAATCTCGACTACTTGCGGCAGATCATCGCGTATCCACCCTTTGCCGAGGGGCGACCCTGGACACGCTGTCTCGAGGGGCTTGCCTACCGGGCGCATACGTTCGAGGTCATCACCGCCGGCGCCCAGACCACGGTACAGGACTATCCCGGACGCCTGGGGTACTGGGCGGTCGGGGTGCCGCCTTCGGGACCGATGGACGATCGCGCCTTTTGCCAGGGCAACCGTCTGCTGGACAACCCCCCGGATGCCGCCGGACTGGAAATCACCGTGCGCGGGCCAACACTGCGTTTCCACGCGGAAGCGGTCGTGGTCGTCACCGGCGCGGCGCTTCCGGTTTTCGTGGATGACCGGGAGCAGGCGACGCGGGTTGTCTTCCGTGTCCCCGCGGGCGCGACCCTGCGCCTCGGGGAAATCGCGGGCAATGGCGCGCGCAGCTACCTGCTGGTGAAGGGCGGTATCGCGGTGCCGGACTACCTGGGGAGCAAGGGCACCTTCACGCTGGGCGGCTTTGGCGGGCATGCCGGGCGGGCGCTGCGCGCCGGGGACGTGTTGCATCTTGCCCCGGCAGGGACCATGGCCGCCGGGCTTGAGGGGCGTGCGCTTCCCGGCGGTCTTTACCCGTCCTTGCCGGAATGCCGGGAAATCCGGGTGATCTACGGACCGCATGGCGCGCCGGAATATTTCACGGACGCCTATGTCGAGACATTCTTCAGGACCGAATGGACGGTGCATTTCAATTCCAGCCGCACCGGCGTGCGCCTTGTCGGCCCCAAGCCGGAATGGGCGCGGGAGAGCGGGGGCGAGGCGGGCCTGCATCCATCCAACATCCACGACAATCCGTATGCCGTTGGCGCGATCGATTTCACCGGCGACATGCCGGTCATCCTCGGTCCCGACGGTCCCAGCCTGGGCGGCTTCGTTTGTCCGGCGACGGTGATCGAGGCCGATCTCTGGCAACTGGGGCAACTGAAAGCGGGCGATACGCTGCGTTTCGTGCCCGTCGATTTCGACACGGCGCGCGCGCTCGCCCGTGGACGACGGGAGGAAATCGACCGCCTCGCGCCGGTTTCCATCGCGTGGCGGGTGGAAAGGCCGCTTGTTTCCCCTGTCGTGCTCGAACGCGGGGAGGGCGATTCCCGCCTCGTCGTCCGGCTGAGTGGCGATGTCGCGCTGCTGCTCGAATTCGGTCCGCCGGAACTGGATCTGAAACTGCGCTTTCGCGGCCACGCGCTGATGCAATCCTTCGAGCGGGCGCGGGAAACCGGCGAAATCGACGGCATCCTCGACATCACGCCGGGCATTCGCTCGCTCCAGGTGCGATACCGTCCGGAAACCCTGCCGCTTGCGCGCCTGCTTCGGGAAGTGGACCGGCGCTGGCGGGATGTGCTGGCGGCGAGGGATTTGCGCGTGCCCTCGCGCGTTGTGTACCTGCCGCTTTCCTGGGACGATCCGGCCTGCCGCCTGGCAATCGAGAAATACATGACCACCGTCCGGAAGGACGCGCCCTGGTGTCCGAGCAATCTGGAATTCATCCGCCGCATCAATGATTTGCCCGACATTGACGCGGTGCGCCGGACGGTGTTCGCGGCAAGCTACCTGGTCATGGGGCTGGGCGATGTCTATCTCGGCGCGCCGGTGGCGACGCCGCTGGACCCGCGCCACCGGCTGGTGACGACCAAGTACAACCCGGCGCGCACCTGGACGGCGGAAAACTCCGTCGGCATTGGCGGCGCGTATCTGTGTGTCTATGGCATGGAAGGCCCCGGTGGCTACCAGTTCGTCGGTCGCACCCTGCAAATGTGGAGCCGCAACCGGACAGATGGCGCATTCGGCGGCAAGCCCTGGCTCCTGCGTTTCTTCGACCAGATCCGCTTTTATCCGGTAACGACCGGGGAGCTCCTGAAAATCCGCCGCGACTTTCCCCTGGGGCGCTATCCCCTCCGGATCGAGGCGACTGAACTCGGCCTTGCGGAATACCAGGCGTTTCTGGAGGAAAACGCGGAGAGCATCGCCGCTTTCCGGCAAAGGCAGCGCGCCGCCTTCGCCGCCGAGCGGGAACGCTGGATCGCCGCGGGGCAGGCGCATTTCGAAAGCGCGGAAACCCTCTTTGTCCGCGAGGAAGAAGAGACTCCGCTCAAGGCGGGCGAGACGGGCGTCGAAAGCGCCATTGCCGGAAATCTCTGGCAGGTTTCGGTGGAAATCGGCCACCAGGTCCGGACGGGCGATACGCTGGCTGTGCTGGAGTCCATGAAGATGGAAATTCCGCTGGTTTCCCCATGTGACGGCGTTGTGCGGGAAATCCGCGCGCGCCCCGGTTTTCCGGTGCGCGCGGGGCAGCGCGTGATGGTGATCGAAACGATCGCGTAAACAAAATGCAAAATGGAAAATTTCCCGAATCCCGGCGCACAGGATGACCACACGATGATGACTCCCCTTTTCGATCTCCGTCCCGGTACCCTGAAAGCGCGCTACCTTGCGGGCGAACTGACGCCACGCCAGCTCATGCGGGAACTTCGGGAAAGGGCGATGGCGCTGGATTCGGAATTCCATCCGTTCATCCATCTCCTGGATGAGGGGGAACAGGAGCCTTTCCTGCGCCTCCTGGAAAATCGCGCTCCCGCTGGTTTGCCGCTGTATGGCGTACCGTTTGCCATCAAGGACAACATCGATCTTGCCGGCATTCCGACCACGGCGGCCTGTCCAGCCTTTGCCCGGGTGCCGGGAAAAAGCGCGACCGTTGTCGACCGTTTGATCGCCCTGGGCGCGGTTCCGGTCGGCAAGGCCAATCTGGACCAGTTCGCCACCGGCCTGAACGGCACGCGCTCGCCCTATGGCGCGTGCAGGAACAGCGTGCATCCCGATTATCCCGCCGGCGGCTCCAGTTCCGGATCGGCGCTGGCGGTGGCGCTGGGGCTGGCGAGTTTCTCGCTTGGCACGGATACGGCGGGGAGCGGCAGGGTTCCCGCCGCGCTCAACAATCTCGTGGGACTGAAGGCGAGCAGGGGGCTGATTTCCACGGCGGGTCTCGTTCCCGCCTGTCGCAGCCTCGATTGCGTTACTTTTTTCACGACCAGCGCGGCGGAGGCGAGCCGGCTTCTGGCGTTGACTGCCTGCCATGATCTGGCGGATGCCTATAGCCGCGTCAACCCGGGCTGGAACGGGGAGGATGCTTTCGGATATCCGCGTCCTGGTTTTCGTTTCGGTGTGCCGCGCCCGCTCGAGTTCAAGGGGTCGGAGGAAAGCGCGGTGCTTTTCACGAAGGCGCTTGCAAGCCTGGAAGCGCTGGGTGGCGAGCCGGTCGAGATTGATTTTTCTCCTTTTCTGGAAGCGGCGCGCCTGCTTTACGAAGGGCCCTGGGTTGCCGAGCGGTACGATGTCGTCGGCCCGTTTCTCGAACGGAATCCGGAAGCTGTGCTGCCTGTCATCCGAGCGGTGCTTGCCGGGGCGCCCGGCATTTCTGGCGTGGCGGTCTTTCGCGCCCAGTATCGCCTGCAGGCGCTGAAAGCG
>JAISME010000114.1 GCA_031276915.1 Zoogloeaceae bacterium | reverse complement strand
CGCATTCGGATCGTGGAACGTGTGCCGCAACTCGAAATCCTGCAACGCGCGCGCGTGTTCGTGACGCATGGCGGCGCAAGTTCGCTGCGGGAGGCCATCTATTTTGGCGTCCCGACCATTGTGCTGCCGGGCTGGCTGGACCAGTTCGGCAATGGCGCGCGCGTCGTCCATCACGCTCTGGGCTTGCGCGCCGACATGGCGACCATCACGCCAGAACAAATGTCGGCGCTGCTGGAGAACATCATGGATGAACGTTTTCTACAGGCCAACGCGCAAATGCAACAGCATTTTCGGGAACAGGAATCCTGCCAGGCGGGCGCCGATTTCGTCGAATCCTTCCTGCTGAGCCATACGGCGAAGGAGGCATGAATGCTGCACCATCTGCTCAAGAAGTTCTACGCGATCCTCATTTTATCCGCCGTCGTGAGCGTGCTCTCTGGCATGTGCGGGATGTTGGTCATCACCCAGGTCAACGAAGCCCTGACAATGGAAGCCGCCCAGCGGGCGCGGGCGGTCTGGGTTTTCGCGGCCACCGTCGTGGTCGCCGTGCTGGGCGGGCTGCTCTCCTCCGTCCTGCTGGAGCGGATGAGCCTGCGGGTCATGGCGGAACTGCGCCTCTACATCAGCGAGCGCATCCTGAAGGCCGATTTCCGCAAGCTGGAATGCCTGGGCGGCGCAAGGGTGCAGGCGGCGCTCTCCGAACATTGCTCGGACGTGGCGGGATTCTTCACGACCTTTCCCTCGGTCTTGACCAACATCGGCATCGTGTCGGCCTGCCTGATCTACATGTTCATGCTGTCGAGCCAGGTCTTCGCGGTCGCGCTGGCGATTGTCGGGCTGGGCGCGGCGGGCTATCACTTCGCCCATCTGCGGGCGATTGCGCACATCCGCAAATCCTCCGAGGAACACGACGCCATGTTCTCCCACTTCCGCAGCCTGACCGACGGCGCGAAGGAATTGCGACTGCATGGCGGCAAGCGGGCGGTCTTCCTGAACGACGTGCTGGCGCGCTCGATCGACGAGGTGCGCCGGACGCGGGCAACAGGCATGTCCATCTTCCTGACCGTGGGCGCCTTGAACTCGCTTCTCATGTACGGGTTCTTCGGCCTCGTCCTCTTCGCGCTCGTCGGCGACATTCCCGACCGGAGCAAGGTGGTCACGGGTTATGCCCTGGTAGTGCTCTATATGGCTTCGCCCTTGCAGCAGCTTCTGTCCTTCCTGCCGCGCGCCAACGTGACTAGGGTGGCTGCGGATCGCATCAACGAGATTATCCGCGACCTGCCCATCACCGACGCCGACGCGGCGGGGGCAGCGGGCGCGCAATCCCCGCCCTTCGCCTCGCTCCAGTTCTGCGATGTCCGGCATCGTTACTACCACGAGCAAAGCGATGGTTTTTTTGAGCTAGGGCCGATCAATCTCGAATTCCGTCCCGGAACCCTCACCTTCCTCGTGGGCGGCAACGGCAGCGGCAAGACCACGCTGGCGAAGTTGCTGGTGGGCTTGTATGCCCCGGAAAGCGGCGAAATCCGGTTCAACGGGGAGCGCATCGACGACGCCAGCCGGGACAGGTATCGGCAAATCTTCTCGGCCATTTTTTCAGATTACTACCTGTTCGAGCGCCTGCTCGAAATCGACCGCGCCGATCTCGATATTGAGGGCAATCGCCTGCTGGCGCGGCTGCATTTGCAACACAAGGTCGAAATGCGCGACGGCGCCTTCACCACGCGGAGCCTGTCGCAAGGACAGTGCAAACGCCTCGCGCTTGTCGTGGCCTGTCTGGAGGGACGGCCCTTCCTCGTTTTTGATGAATGGGCAGCCGACCAGGACCCGACCTTCAAGGACATTTTCTATCACGAAATCCTCCAGGAACTGAAAGCGCAGGGCAAGACCATTCTGGTGATCTCGCATGACGACCGCTATTTTCATCTGGGCGACTGCCTCCTGCGGCTGGAAAACGGGCGTTTGCTTGAGGACGATGAAATGCCGCATACCCGAAGCAGCTTGTCCGCGCCGAACGCCCAATCTTGAGAAACCCCGTTTTATTCAACCAAAGGAACCCAAACCATGAAAAACCAATTCTTCTCCCTTTCGACCCTGCTTTGCGCCGCGCTCTTCCTCGCCTCTCCCGCCTATGCCGATTACCTGTGGATTGAACAGGATGGCGCAACGGCGAAAGTCCGGGCAGGCGAACTCGCCCAACCGCTAACCGCCCTGCCCGCGCTCTCTGACGCAAAAGTCGTGGCGGCGGCGGGTAAGGCGGACAAGGCTCCGTCCCACAGCACGGCAGGCGACCACTACGCCTTCCCCCTCGCCGAAAACGCCGACGCCCGCTTTACCGCCATCCGCGCCGGGAAGGATGGCGTACTCACCTATTTCGAGGCGCGTTTCGGACGCCACGACACCAAGCCCGTCAATGGTCTGGAGCTTGTGCCGACCACGCCGGGCGGCAATGCCTTTCGCCTGTTCTTCAAGGGGCAAGCCGTGAACGCCAGCCGGGTGAATGTGGAGACATCCGCAGGCTGGCGGCGCATCCTCACCCCCGCCCCGGACGGCACGGTGGGTTTTACGCCTTCCTTCCCCGGCCTCTACGTGCTGGAAGTGAGCGCCCAGGTGAATAACGGCAACGTCACGCTGGAAGGCAAAACCTGGAAGGATGTGCGCTACACGGCAACCTTGAGTTTCGAGATTCCCGAAACGGCGGCGGGAGGGGCGGATGGCGCGAAGTAATCGCGGCAAGGGCCGGTCATTTGGCCTGCGCGCTAACCTCATCCCCCGGCATGGGGGGAACATCGGGCGCTCGGTCAAGCAATGTGCGCAAG
>JAISME010000013.1 GCA_031276915.1 Zoogloeaceae bacterium | reverse complement strand
TTATCGCCGACGCGCAGCGTCACCATCATCTCGTGGTAATTTTCCTTGTCGCCAATGCCATAGATGCAGGAGACCGAGGCCACAATCACCACGTCGCGCCGCTCCAGCAAACTCTTGGTGGCGGAAAGGCGCATCTGCTCGATGTGCTCGTTGATGGCGGAATCTTTCTCGATGAAGAGATCACGCGCGGGAACATAGGCTTCCGGCTGGTAGTAGTCGTAGTAGGAAACGAAATATTCCACGGCGTTTTCCGGGAAAAATTCCTTCATCTCCGAATACAACTGTGCCGCCAGCGTCTTGTTGTGCGCCAGGATCAGGGCTGGACGTCCGGTGCGGGCGATGACGCCCGCCATGGTGAATGTCTTGCCGGAGCCGGTGACACCCAGCAAGGTCTGGAACGCAAGCCCATCCTCCAGCCCCTCCGCCAGTTGCCGGATCGCCTCCGGCTGATCGCCTGCGGGCGGAAAAGGCTGGTGGAGGTGAAAGGGACTGCCGGGGAAGGTGACGACTTCAACGGCTGGCGGCGGCGATGGTTCGGAACGGGGCATGGCGGCTTGCGGGAAAGGAATCCCGGAAAGATACCATCGATCGGGAGCGAATGTTCCTTTCAGGACTTGGGCTTCCGTGGGAAATATGCTTTATGGATTACAGGGGATGGGCATGATGCAAACCGCCAATCCGGGCGCGATGGTCCAGAACCGGGGTAGGGCACCGCGGGCAGATTCTCCGCTCCGTTGCTGACATAGGCGTCCATGAGTGCGGCCTTGTGGAACGGTTTTCCTGACAGGGCACAGCCCGCAATCGTCGGAAATTCCGGACAGTTCAGATGCGCCGCCGAACATATTCGCAAGGGCTGGGCGGATGGTCTCGCGCTCTGGATATGCGCCGAACTGAATCAACTTCCCGCGGGATCAAAAATCCCGCGGGAAGTTGTTGACAAAGCCGATGCACGGGGTAACAATGATAATCATTCTCAAATCTGCGGAAGATGCTCATGTCCCTCATGCTCTTGCCGGCGACAACGGCGGACGATACTGCCACGAAGTCATGCGCCAAGCCGCACTGCCTGGATTCGCGGCAGATTTTCCACGATGGCCTGAAACATGTGGAAATTTCCCATGCGGGGATGCGTTACCTTCTGTCCATTACACAGCACAACAAACTGATCCTGACCAAGATTTGAAGTTCTCCGTTGCACTCTCGTGTTGGGTCAAGCCAGCCGCCGCCAGCCAGACCTTTTTTTACGGAGCGCGCAACATTCATCCGCAAGGCCGGAAGGGCCAGTCCCGAGACCCCGGCGGCGAGCGCCGTCATCATGGCGTTGTCGATGCATCTCACCGGTCGATGCTTCCCACCGGAAGAGCCGAACTCGTCTCTCTTGAAACCGCGGCGGAAAACAATTTTCCCGTCACGCGGGCGCGGGACGCGGGTGCTGGCGGATGCTGTTTTCGCGGCAAAAAAGGAGTAGCATCATTGGCATGCACAACCTTTCCACACTGTGAGGAGCTCGACATGAAAGTTGATACCTATCTGTTCGGCAGCATCGAAATCACCCCCGGACAAGTGATCGAATTTCCGGCTGGACTCATCAATTTCGAAGACAAGAAGCGATTCACCCTGATTCATGAAGTCGAGGCAGGCGATCCGGTCAGCTACACCCTGCAATCCCTGGATGACCCTGGCCTGGCCTTCCAGATCATCGATCCCGCCGCGCTCGGGTTTACTTACGAACTTTCCCTGACGGACGCTGAAGACGCCGTCCTGAAACTGGATAATCCCGAAAACGCCGTGGTCATGCTGGTGCTCTACAAACAGGAAGACAAGACCACGGCCGGACTGGGCGCGAATCTGCGCGCGCCGCTGATTATCAATACCCAAAGCCGTCTGGGCCTGCAAAAACTTCTGCTGAATGTGCGCCCGAACCTGGTGCTTTCCAACCTGAGCAGCGAAACGTAACGCCACACGCACGGTCCCGGAACGTTCCGGGGTCTTGACGGTTTGCCGCATCAATGACCGCCTCTCCTCCCAAAACCTCCGCCCCCTACGGAACGCCGCAAAACCCATGGCGCCGGCCCGACGGCACCGTGATCGCCTGCACCGAAAAACTGAAAGTCATGCAGGAAAACCTGGCGGAATTGCGGCAATGCGCGCTGGACGCCCTGCAGGATGCCGTGCTCATGGGATGCGACGAAGCGCAGGTCAAGGCGGCCTTCATGGTCGAAATCGAAACCCTTTCCTCCGGTTACACGCCCTGACCCCATCATCTCCGGGTTTTGATCCCCAAGGGCAGGGTTCATGGCGCGGGACAGCAAGTCCAATCCATCATTTCCGGTATAACGACAACGGGATGGAAAATGCTTGCCATACTCGAGGAGCGTTTCTCGCGTCCCGATCATCCCGCGCCCTTGCACAATGCTTCCGCCAGCGTTTTCCCGCAATCTTTCCCGGACCATTCGTCACTCCCGCAAGTGTTGCATAAGCCACACAGAGCTTGCGCGATATGTTACCGATAGGGCAAGGGCGAATTCAGGTATATATGATTCAGAAGCCAGTCTATTGTTGCGCTGACTTTGACGGAGTTGCTCTGGTTCCCGATGTTTCTTGACCGGGGCGAGAGGAGGACGGAGGTTGTATCGTTCCCGCGTCATTTCGGGGGATTGCCGCTGTGCGGTTTTGTTCTTTCGAAGAGAGGCGAAGTGACATTTTTGGGTTCATTGGTGACGAATATTGTCACTTCCTGTGTTGTTGGGGTGGGGCTGGGAGAATGGACAAGGAAGGATAATCAAGGGGTTAAGGGATTCGAGTGTTTCTGGCACATGTCTTGCCTATAAGTTGTCATGATGAAGCG
>JAISME010000115.1 GCA_031276915.1 Zoogloeaceae bacterium | reverse complement strand
GCTTTTTTTGCGCCCTTCTCAAAGCAGTAACGCGCCGGGTCGCGGGGTTTTTCCACGCCCAGGAGATCGCACAAATCATCAAAATGCCCCTGCGCCCCGGCGCGCTCGGTGAGTGGGTTATTTTTCCAGCGGTCGATGAAGGTTTGCGCCTTTCCTTTTGTGGCGGTCATGTATGTTTTTCGTGAAGATGGAAGGCCACATGATGCAGCAATTCAATGGCGACGCCAAGGAAGCACTTCAATCCTGTCGCGAGGGGCCACCCTCTCCCCCCAAGGGGGCGAGGGTGAGGTTCCGCGCCGCGCCGCGCTGCCGCTTGCCTTTCTCTCCCCCGCCCGGCGGGGGAGAGTGCCCCGGCAGGGGCGAGAGAGGGTGTGCATCCTTCGGCGCGAAGCGCCGCATATGTTTCCTTGGACGGTTGCACTGCGGAAAGGGAGGGAGAAATTGCCGTCGCTGCGCTCCGCAAGGAAGGACTCCCTCACCTTCGGGCTTGCGTTGACGTATGATCTTGCGGGGAATGCGATGAACGAGATACCCTTCACCCTTCGGATCGACACGGACTCTTGTCCTGGAGCGGCGGTTTCCCGCCTTGACGGTTCCGCTTCCCCAGGAAGAGTACCTGACAAGTCCCCCTTTTTTCGTTTGCCTGCGCACCGTCCAGCGAGGCTTCAGACCGAGGTTTGGAAATACGATGATGCTGCACCCATTGCGCGCCATGCTTTTCCTGCTGGCATTCGTCCTGGTCGGTTCCGCGCAGGTTTTGGCGGATTCCGGCCAGGAGCCGATCGATTTTCACGACACATTCAATCCAACTGCCTTTATCCAGGAGCTTGGCGCGGTCTATGAGGGGGAAATCGAAGGCAGGGGAAAGGTGGTCGTGCAACTCGGGCTTTCGCCGAAGAAAGCCGGGCAATTCAGCGGACGATATTTCCTCGCCCATGACGGACGCGACATCCCGCTGGAAGGACCGTGGGAGGCGCTCGCCGAACCGGAAGCGCTCCAGGGCGAAAAGGGGAGTCCGTCCCACGGCGGATTCGACAGGCCCCGCGCCATCTGGAACATCCGCGAACAGAGCGGCGGCAATCTGACGGGCGAATGGGCGGATCGGCATACCGGCGAATCGCATCCTTTCCGGCTGCGGGAAGTCTATCTGAAGGGCGTAATCCGGTCGCTGGGATTCGAGGTGAATGACGCAGACAAACTGCCCGACCCTTACCGGCTCTTGCAGATCAGGGCCGTCGCCAGACCCGTCGGCGAGGAAGTCGTCAAGGGACAAACGGCATACCGGATGTGGGAAGACCCACGTACGGGAATGCGATATCCCCGTCTGACGCGGCATCCCGATCCGAAAGTCATGGCGCGGATCAATTTCCTGCTGGAAGAAAAACATGGCCGTTTCGCCCCGGAAATGCTCTGGGCGCAAGGCGGAGAATGCGAGGATGCCTTCGCCAAGGGGGAAGGCCAGGTCACGTACCTGTCGGGCGCGCTGATGAGCATGGTGGAAACGGGCGCTTTTGCCTTTTGCGCGGGAGAATTCTATCCCTACAGCCACCCTGTCACTTTCGATCTGCTGCGCGGAGAATACCTGGACTGGAACCGCCTGGCCGACTTCTTCGTCCCCGGCAGGGACGAAAACGGGAAAATCCGACCGCAACCCAGCCCCGCCTTCCGCCAATGGTATGCCCGGCAGGAACAGGAACTTCGGGAAAGCGCCCCGGACAGGCAGGACGGCCTGCTGGCGGCGGCATTCTGGGACGTTTATCTTGACGAATCCGATACCGATCGGACGCTCGTCCTGATGTCGCCGTATCGATGCTGCACTTTGCAACACACGGATTCCCTGCCGCTTTCCCGATTGACGCCCCTGTTGAAACCCGAAGGGCGGCGCTACTTCCTTCCCGCAGGGGCAGCCCCGACCGAACCCTGAGCCAGGCGTAGCCGCCTGGCTGCGACCGGACGTTATTTTGGTGTCTTGCAGGGAACGATGCGGAATCGCCGCGCTCCGAAGCGGGCGAGGGGCAAGGCGTCCCAACTCTCGTCATTCTCCGGAGCGAAGCGACGCGGCAATCCATGCACCTTTTCCGTCCTTGGAACGCCTCACACGAAGAACCGGGGTGTGGATTGCCACGGGCCTTTGGCCCTCGCAATGACGAAGGCTTGGAGGTTTGGGACATTTCTGTAGGCGTCCCGTTTCAGGGCGCGTTGGGGGATGTGGTTGTAGGCTGCCAGATAGCGCATGAAAACAAGCAGGCTGCTCAGTTTGGTATGTGTCGAAATGGCTCAAGGAAGGTCTGAACAAGTCCTTTCCCCGAAAAATAAATCCAATAAAATCAATGGTATGCACTGCTGATCCGAGACTTTTCAGAGTTTCCTCAACGCGGCAAAGCCCGGCGGCTTGCCCGGACCCGGACGGACAGTCACCAGCATCTGACATCTGCCAGTTTGTGCCATAATCGTCTCCCTTTCGTTCCCTGACAAGACCATGCCGCAAACCCTGTATGACAAACTCTGGCAAAGCCATGTCGTCCGCGAGGAGGCGGACGGTACGGCGTTGATTTACATTGATCGTCACCTGGTGCACGAAGTCACGAGTCCGCAGGCGTTCGAGGGCTTGCGGCTGGCAGGGCGCGCGCCCTGGCGGGTTTCCTCCATCGTGGCGACGGCCGATCACAACACGCCCACCGCACATTGGGAGGAAGGCATTCAGGATCCTGTTTCCCGCCAGCAGGTGGAAACGCTGGATAGTAACCTCCGCAACTTGGGGGCGCTGGCCTATTTTCCCTTCCGGGATGCGCGCCAGGGCATCATCCACGTCATCGGCCCGGAGCACGGCGCCATCCTGCCGGGCATGACCGTGGTTTGCGGCGATTCGCATACATCCACGCACGGGGCATTCGCGGCAATGGCGCATGGCATCGGCACTTCCGAAGTCGAACATGTGCTGGCAACCCAGTGCCTCGTCCAGAAAAAGTCGAAGACCATGCTGATCCAGGTCGAAGGGAAGCGCAGCAAGGGCGTGACCGCCAAGGATCTGGCGCTGGCCGTCATCGGCCGGATCGGCACGGCGGGCGGCACCGGGCATGCGCTGGAATTCGCCGGGGCGGCGATCCGCGCCCTCTCCATGGAAGGACGCATGACGCTCTGCAACATGGCGATCGAGGCCGGAGCGCGGCTGGGGCTGGTGGCGGTTGATGATGTGACCATCGAATACCTGCGGGGACGCCCCTTCGCGCCCAAGGGGGCGGTGTGGGAGAAGGCCGTTGCCAATTGGCGCATGCTTCATTCCGACCCTGGGGCGGTATTCGACCGCACCTTGCGACTTGATGCCACGGAAATCCTGCCGCAGGTGACCTGGGGCACGTCGCCGGAGATGGTTGCGCCCATTGGCGCGGCGGTGCCCGATCCCCGCAAGGAAACGGATGCCGTGAAGCGGGAAGGGATGGAGCGCGCCCTCCACTACATGGGGCTGGCCCCGAATACGCCGATCGAATCGATCCGGGTCGACAAGGTTTTCATCGGTTCCTGCACCAATTCGCGCCTTGAGGATTTGCGCGAGGCGGCCGCCGTGCTGAAAGGTCGCCAGAAGGCGGAAAATGTGAAACTGGCGCTGGCGGTGCCGGGTTCCGGCTGGGTGAAGCGCCAGGCGGAAGCGGAAGGGCTGGACCGCATCTTCACTGCCGCCGGCTTCGAGTGGCGCGAGCCGGGCTGCTCCATGTGTCTCGCCATGAATGCCGACCGCCTGGAGCCGGGGGAGCGTTGCGCCTCAACCTCGAATCGCAATTTTGAAGGCCGCCAGGGGCCGGGCGGACGCACGCACCTTGTGAGTCCGGCGATGGCGGCGGCGGCGGCAATCGCCGGACATTTCGCCGATGTGCGGAAAATTCTCTGAACCACTCTCGAAAGGAAGCATCATGAAGAGAAAATGCGTGTTGCTCGCGCTCATGGCGCTGGCGCTTCCGGCGCTTTTGTCCTGCAATACCGCGCGCGGAATCGGCAAGGATATCGAGGACGGCGGGCGCGCCATCCAGCGGGCAACACATTGAGCACACCACGGCATTGCGCCCGTTTCACTGCCCGTGTCCTGCGCAGCCCAACTCTCCCCAGTTGGCCACGTCGCGCCGCGTGTAGCCCACCACCACCGGTTTGCCGAGGTGCCGGACACCGAAGGGGAATCGAGTGTACGACGACTGGGCAAACGATGACGCCATCCCATTCGCCTTTTCTCCACACGGTTTCAAGCGGGGGAATCCAACAGGCCATCTCCCGGAAAAGACAAGTCAAATGGTTTTTTCCGGGCGTTTTGGGGCCGCTTGGAAACAGCAAAATACTTCCGTCACCAAAATACCCTTGGCCGCCTGGTTGAAGCGGGAGCGGCGCGCCCAGAAGCGGGGCGCTGGCCTTGTCTGGCGGGCGGCGCGGCGGTGAAGGGGATAGCGGGTGTTCAGGCGGCGGAATTCGAGCGGGCTGCGTTTGATTCGTGGATTGGCGAAAAGGAGACTGCCCAGGGCGCTTTCTCCCAGCGCGTGGAAAGCGATATCGAAGCGATGCCGGGGCGCGATGGGCATGACCGAGCGGGCAAACACGGCAGGAACGCCATCCATGACGAGCAGGACTTCCCGCACCCAGGCGCGTCTGCCGGGACGCAAGCGCAGCGCGGCGGCTTCGTCGGGGAAGACGCTCGCCTTGCCCTGCCACAGGCGGCGAACCGCGAACGTCTGGCAGGCGCGTTGCAATGCCCGCGTCAATGAGCGCCGTTCGGGGAGGAAGGGGCACAGGGCCGCTGGCAACGCCCGCCGCGCCAAAAATGGCGACCAGCCTGCCTGCCTCATTGTGGCGGCGGAGCCTTGTCGATGTTGCCGATCTTCATGCCGGGGCGGATGCCCTTGCGGGCGAACCAGCTCTGGTTCATCTCCAGCGCGAAGCGGGCCGGGGCGTCGGCACAGTGGCTTGTTTCCGTTTGCGGGGCCATGTCGCGGATGTTGATGATCGCGCCGGAATCATCCAGGAAGGCGACCGAGAGGGGAATCCAGGTGTTTTGCATCCACATGCAATGGCGCTCCCGCGTGGGGAAGACGAAGAGCATGCCGTGGTTTTCCGCCATGCTGTTGCGCCGCATGAGGCCGGTCATGCGCGTTTCTGGCGCTGCGGCGACTTCCGCCTCGATGCGGTAGAAGCCCGCCGTCAGTTCCATACGCGGCATGGCGGATTGGGCGACGGCAAGCGGCGCGAGGCAGGCGGCGACCAGGAGGACAGCGCCTTGGCGGATTTTCCGCATGGCGTTCATGGCGTCTCCTGCAGCTGGATGACGCCGTCCGTCAGGGTCAGCGTGCGGTCGGCGCGGCGAGCCAGATGCAGGTCGTGCGTGACGATGACGAGACTGCGGTGCTGGCTTCTGGTCTGCGCGAGGATGAGATCGAACACTTCTTCCGCCGTGTGCCGGTCCAGGTTGCCGGTTGGCTCGTCGGCGAGAATGGCGGCGGGTTCCGTGACCAGCGCCCGGGCGATGGCCGCCCGCTGGCGCTCGCCGCCGGAAAGCTCGCCGGGACGATGCGGGAGACGATGCCCGAGACCGACAGCCTTCAGGAGTTCGCCCGCCCGCGCCAGCGCCGCCTCCCGCGGCACGCGACGGATGAAGAGCGGCATGGCGACGTTCTCCAGCGCCGAGAATTCCGGCAGCAAGTGGTGGAACTGATAGACGAAGCCCAGATGCCGGTTGCGCCAGTCGCCACGCGCCGCCTCGCCCAAGGTGGAAAAATCCTGCTCCATGAGCATGACCCGGCCAGCGCTGGGCGCGTCCAGCCCGCCCAGAAGGTGCAGGAGCGTGCTCTTGCCGGAACCGGAAGCGCCGATGATGGCGAGCGTTTCCCCGGCGCGCACGGAAAGATCGACGCCATCCAGCACACAGACCCGGTTGCCGCCCTGCATGAAGCTCTTTTCCAGCCCGCTGCACGCAAGCACGATGGTGTTGTGCTCCGCCGCCTTGTGTTCCGCTTCACTCATAGCGCAGGGCCTCCGCCGGATTGATCTTCGCCGCCCGCCAGCTTGGGTAGAGGGTGGCCAGGAGAGCGAGGACGAGCGCGATGCCGCTCACGCTCCAGACATCCTTCCACTGGAGTTCGGAAGGCAGGCTGGAGATGTTGTAGATATCCTTGGCCAGGATTTGCGTACCCAGGAGGCCCTCGAAGAAGGACATCACCGCTTCCGCGTTGAGCGCCAGCGCCACGCCGCCGATGATGCCCAGCGCAATCCCCACGAGAACGATGACCGCGCCCTGCACGATGAAAATCGCCATGATGCTGCCCGGTCGCGCCCCCAGGGTGCGCAGGATGGCAATGTCCGCTTCCTTGTCGATGACGGTCATCACCAGGGTGGAGACGAGGCTCAGGGCGGCAACCAGCACGATCAGGGAGAGGATGAAGAACATGACGTTCTTCTCGATCTGGATGGCGCGGAAAAAGCTGGCGTGGCTGCGCGTCCAGTCGGCGAGATAGGCGTCGGCGCGAATGATCCGGGCCAGTTCGCGGATGACCCGCGCCGACGTGAACAGGTCCTGGAGCTTGAGCCGCACGCCGCTTACCGAATCCCCCCGATTGTAGAGGCGTTGGGCATCCTGAAGGTCAATGAGCGCCAGGCCGCTGTCGTACTCATACCAGCCGACCTCGAAGATGCCGGTCACGGTGAAGCTGCGCATGCGGGGGATGACGCCAGCGGGCGTGACGGTGGTCTGGGGCGCGACGAGCGTCACCTTGTCCCCCGGTTGCACACGCAGCCCGCGCGCCAGTTCCGATCCCAGGACGATGCCGAACTCGCCGGGCTTCAGGGCGTCGAGTTTCCCGGCGGTCATGTGCGAGGAGAAATCGGCGACCGTATCCTCCAGCGTGGGCAGGATGCCGCGCACGATGACGCCACGTGCGGTACGCCCGGCCATCAGCATGGATTGCGCCTCAATGAACGGGGCTGCGGCCACCACATCCGGATGAGTCCTGGCGTCTTCCACCACCGTCTCCCAGTCGGAAAGATTGCCGTCCATGCCATAGACCTGAACGTGGGAAACCACGCTCAAGATGCTGGTGCGCAACTCCGTCTGGAAACCGTTCATCACCGAAAGCACGGCAATCAGGGCTGTCACGCCCAAGGCCAGGATGACGATGGAGATGAGGGAGATGAAGGAAATGAAATGATTGCGTCGCTTGGCACGGGTATACCGCAAGCCGACAAGGATTTCGTAGGACAGTGCCACGATGAGGAAGGGAAAAGGAAAAGCGCATATGGTACATCAGATCGGAGGGCAGGGGAGGAAAGGCGGAGAACAGAACTGGGCTGGCCAATGTCGCCGGTGAAAAAAAGCGCGTCGGTGCGATGACGTCCCAAAGCAGCGAGAAAACGCAATTGCGCAACGCTCAAATCCTGCGCCTCGTCGACCACAATGTAATCGCAAGGTGGATTTACCGAAGCGGTATTGATACCGGCGCAAGACGAGACCATCCAGAATCGCAATCGTAATGTTCTGAGAAACGCGGCGTCTCGTCGTTATGAGAGACGACGCAATGACTCAGGCGTCCAGTCGATTTCCGGCAGCACCAATTCCCATTGCGGCACACGCGCCTTCTCGTCCGCTCGCGCGCGGCGAACGAGGATGGCGGCTACGCGAACCGCGACGATTTTTCCCTTCGGCGGCTGGAAATGGGAGGACATGCGTCCGACAGGCGTACCGCTGGCGTCGGCGAGCGCCCAACCGGATTTGTCCTCGCTTTCGGGTTGCAGGGTGAGCGCGTCGCCGACTTCCAGCGCGGCGATGGCGCGGTGGATGGGGGCTTCTGGCGCGAAGTAGCCCGGCCAGGAGAGCACGATTTCCTTGGGGCTGCACACGCGGACGCGCGGCGGATGCGTCCGGGTTTCGGCATTCGCCGTCGGACGAGGACGTGTGCGCAGCGGCAGGTCGCCCGTATCGCGGACAAAGGGATGGCGTCCGCCCACGGTTTCGCAGAGGGTGAGGGTTTCGCGGGCGCGTGTCATGGCGACGTAGTAGAGCCGACGTTCGTCATCGTCCGCGCTCGTCCAGCCGCCACCATCCAGGATCAATACATGGTTGAATTCCAGTCCTTTGGCGCGGTGCGCGGCCAGCAGCGGCATTGGCGCGTTGGGGAGGTCGGGCGCGCGGGGTCCGGCGTCGAATTCGTAGAGCGCATCGATCAGATCATCCGCGACCTGTTCGTAACCCGGCGCGATGGCCTCGCGTTCTGTAATGAATTGCGCCAGGGCGGCGCGCGCAGGATGCGCGATCCAGGCTTTCGCATCCACTCCAAAGCGGCGGCGAAACCAGCGACCGAGCGCGCCGGAACGCAGGGTGACACGCCGTTTTCGCGTGTGGCGTTGTTCGCCGCGCAAGAGGGAAAGGAAGGCAAACCCTTCGCGGGTTTCGTAAAGCCGGATGGATACCGCGTCACGCACGAGTTCGACGGGGATATTGCGCTGGCGACACAGCGCGGCAAGCGCCGTGAGGTCTTTCCAGCGGCGGGCAATCACGGCAAATTGTCCCCATTGCCCGGCCTGGCCGTCATACAGGCGTTGCGGTTCATTTCTTTATCTGCTTTTGCAAGCGAGCCTGTTCCGCCATGATCCGCTGGCTGAATTCATTATTTCCGGAACTCGTCATCAACAGATATTTACGCGCTCGCGTCATGCCCACATACAACAATCGCGCCGCTTGTTGACGCTTGGCTTCATCATCATCTTTCATCTGCCCGATACCGATCATGACGACACGCTCAAACTCCAGCCCCTTGCTACTGTGTATCGTCATCAACGTCAGGATGTCGGCTTCGGAATCGTAGGTCATCTTGGTCGCGCGAGAATCAAGCCATTGGCAAGGGATGTTTTCCTTTTTCAGCCGCTGGCTCAATTTTTCGCCCTGGAAGCGCGCAGGATACAACACCGCGATATCGCCCAGCCACGCTCCATTGTCGCGCCAATGACGAATGTAAGCGACAGCGCAATCCAGCTCTTCCTTGAACGAACGCAACTGCTGAACGTCCGGAATGGGACCGCTGGCGCCAGCGGCCTCGGGTTCGAGCAAGGGAATATGGTCATCATCCGATGACTGCGGGGTCAGGTAATGGTGGACGAACCCGTAGGCAAAATCGAGGATTTCACGTGTATTGCGGTAATTGAGGCTCAGGATGGTGGTACGGCCCCTGGCCTGGATGCCGACACTTGACAAGGCAAAACCCAGGCCTGGTTTTTTCGTGTAGATGGATTGGGCATCGTCATAGAGCAAAAGCAGCGGATCGTCTCCCGGACCATCGCCAGGAAGCATTTGCACGATCAATTTCAACCAGTCGGCTTCCATGTCGTGACCTTCATCAATGAGCACCGCGCCGTATTGCGCGCGCGGGATAAACCCGTTTTCAACCGCCTGAACAACTGCGGCGACCTGGCGTTCAAATATAGGCGTTTCACCTGTCGGCAGTTCGACGTGATAGGTTTTGAGCTGCTGTCCGCACCAATCGTGAAAATGGTAAATCTGTACCTGGGCGTCAATGCCCTTGGCAGAAATGAAGCTGCGCAGCCGGGCCGCCAATGTGATGTTGAAACACAGCACCAAAATGGGTTTTTGTAGCGTTTGCGCCAAAAACTGGCAGCGATAGCCCAGAATCATGGTTTTCCCGGAACCTGCCACGCCATGAATGACACGATGACCGCCTCCCAGGTTGCGAGCGGTTTTTTCCTGTTTGATATCCATGATCCGAATTACATCTGGCAACATTTCCTGCGGATTATCTGTTACGTGCGAGGGAAGAAAAATATCCGCCTGCCGGGGTACGTCGATGCGTATTTCCGGGAAAAGATGCCAACGAATTCGATCAACCTGCGGCAGACTGAGTTGCTGACCGAACTGGTAGGTAAACATGTTCCACAACCGTTCCTGAAAATCTTCAGGGTCGATCTCTCCAGAGAATTCACCCTTGTAAATCATCAGGTGGTCAGGCAACAGAATCTCCCTGCTTTCTTCCGGCATTGCCTGAACGATTTGCTTGCGAGTAATATTGGTCAGCACGACGCCCCAACCATAAGGCATGACCAGCTTGCCTCGATGATGGCCGGTCTGGTGACACAACTGCGGATCACGCGACAGCATGTCAAGCACCTTGTAGGTATACTGTCTGGCCTGTTCCAGCGGATGCATTTCACTCACCAAGCCGCGACCGGTCAACAAAGTGACATCGCTCTTTGTCAGGCGTTTAAGCGTTTCGGGTTTCCAATCCTTTACTTCCAGAAACAAAAGCCCACGCGAAGGATGCAGGACAATGAAATCAGGGTAGCGCCGCTGCCTGCCAACCGGAATGTCATACCAGACAAGATAGTCGTCTTCCAGCAATTTTTTCAATGCTTCGGCGACACGCTTTTCTCCGGACGTCATGCGGGCAAGCGTGTGACGATCGAGATTTGGAATGATCTGCGCCATGTCATGTAAGCGTATGTATGTGAGAAGCTGAATATTCTATTCCACAATACATGTTGGTGTGGCGGATTCAGACGTTGTCAATGATCAGTGTGTCTACTGGTAATGTACGCTTCCTGCACGGCGCATTTTTCCTCCGCCTTCATGCCGCCGTGAAAGTGGGCAGAGGCCAATCCGGCTTCCTTCAGGAAAGCGGCCAGTTCCTCGGTCGTCTTCTGGCGGGCACAAAACACGATGGCGCTGCCTTCCTCGCGCACCGGATGCGAGACTAAGGGTGAAATCACCGGGAAACCACGGGCCACGCCCGTACCACTTTCCATTTTCATTTATGCCATCGTACTCGTCGGAGTGTTTGTAAATTTCGTTTTGTTTTTCGCTTCGAGTGAGCTTTCTGGGCTGAAATCGCATCTTCTCCTTGGCGTACACAAGAACATGATCGTGGCTATC
>JAISME010000073.1 GCA_031276915.1 Zoogloeaceae bacterium | reverse complement strand
CGCTTCCTGCGGCGGCAAATCCGCGCGAGGGTAGCCTTCCATGGCGTGCTGGAGTGCGTCGAGCAGACGCGGGGAATCCTTGTGAAAAAATGAAGAAAACATTTTCGTGCCCCCTTGATATATTGTCTTGGATGTATTGTCTGTTTGTTGCCTGCCGCCCGCAAAACAGCGAGCCTGATGATTGTAGGCTCTATCCGGCCTGACAGGGCAATCACATTGAACAGGCGAAAGGATTGATGATCCGGAGCCTGTTGTTGATGACCTGCGCGTGCCGCGAATCTTCGGAAAGCAAGGTATTTGCAGTCCGCCAGAATGGCGGCGGTGGCAATGGTGGGATTCCACCGGGAGAAGCGGTATCCGTCCTGTATGCGCGCCTCTCCTGCCGGCGCTGTTTCCGCCCCCGACATTCTCGTCAGCCGCTGATTCGCCGCGCGATCGGGGCATCGGCAACGCAAGTGGGCGCCTTCACGCCACATGCCGTTGAAGTTTCAGCATCCTTCCCGCACCACGCGGATATATCGCGCGCGCTGTGCGGCACGCGCCAGACATCAATGTGATCGTTGTGTTCAAGACAGAACACGATATACGGATAACGCTTCAGCGGCCAATCGCGCAGGCCGGGCAGATCAAGCGCATGGGCGTAACGCGGAGAACCTGTCGCCGGGCGCGGGCCGATATGCGCACAGGCCCGTTCCAGCGCGTCGATGAAGCCGGGCGCGGCGTGCGCCGCGTCTTCATCCAAATAGCAGTCAAGCGCTTCATCGACATCCTGTTGGGCAAGCGCCCTTGGGATGACCGGTCTGGCTTTCATCCACGGATGAAGCCCCTGTCAAATCACCGACAGCCGATGTGGAATCCGAACGCCGGGATCCTCTTCCGGGAAATCCTTGCGATTGCGGGAAACCAGAAACAGGGAACGGACAAGCGACCGTTCCATTCAAGGCGGGTAGCGGTGCGGTTTTTTCCAAAGCCAGGGAAGATCATGGGGAGCGCGTTTTTCTGGCAGGGGAATGTTGCGACTGATGTTTGTACGCCTGTTGTGCTAACATTTAACCCATTCAATCCATTCAATTCTTCTGTGCGAGATTTCCCATGAGCATGGTAACTGCGCGTTCGGCGCGTTTGGGGCTGCGCGCCACGCCGTATCAGGAAGCTGTGCTGCGACGCGCGGCTGAGGCCACCCACCAGTCGATGACGGATTTCATCCTCGACAGCGCCTGCCAGGCCGCCGAGCAGGCATTGCTGGATCAGCGTCTGTTTCTGCTTTCCGGTCGTCCGGCGCAGGCGTTGCTGGAATTGCTGGATCGGCCCGCGCAAGTCAATGACGGGCTTGCGGATTTGTTCTCCCGTCCCGCGCCCTGGAAGCGTTGATGCGCTTGTCAGCGCCGCGGGCACTGGCGGCGGGCCATGTGCTTGACGGGTTCGATTGCGGTCGCGCCAGTCTGGACGAATGGTTGCTCCGCCACGCGCGGCAGGCGCAGTCCAGTGGATCGGCCAGGACTTACGTGGTGACGGATGGCGCGCGCGTTGTGGGCTATTCCAGCCTGACCGTTGGCCAGATTGATGTACTGCAAGCCCCGGAGCGGGTGCGGAAGGGAATGGGCCGCTATCCAGTTCCCGTCGTGATTTTGGCCCGGCTTGTGGTCACGCGGTCGATGCGCGGGCAGGGTATTGGCGTTGGCTTGCTGCAAGACGCGATCCTGCGCGCGGTGGCGATTTCCGAACAGGCCGGCGTGCGCGCCTTGCTCGCGCATCCCATTGATGACGAGGCGGCGCGTTTCTACCGGCGATTCGGTTTCGAGGCTTCGCCCGCGCGGGAACAACAGTTGCTGTTGCTGCTCAAGAATGCGCGCAAGCTGCTGTTGTCCCTGCCCCTGTGAAAAGACATTTCCGCCCCGGAAACAAACCCGGACGCCTCGATGTGACGGACGCGATTTCAGGAGGCGCTGCCGAACGGAGGTGGCAATGTTCCTGGGCGGCGTCACAGGAGGGCTTCCAGCCAGGGCCGCATCACGTTTTCGACACGGCATATCCGGCGCAAGGGATAAGTTCATCCGGTTTGACGGGCTTGCGCGCCCGATGGAGTAAATGCGCCTCGGCGGGGGGATGATCCAGATGGGGCGGGCGGGATGAACGCGGCAGCGCCACGGAGTGCGATGGGGAATCCGTGTTGTTATTTCATGCCGGGCCAGTGCGGAGACAGGGCAAATGACGGCCTTCGGCAGGCGCGGGCGCACCGTGACGAGATCGGGGTTGGCGGCGCGGGCAGGTGTGTTGCCGTGTTTTCGGCGGGTGTTCCGGGTTTTCCGGCGGGTGTCTTACGCTGTTTGTTCGCGGGACCACCACGCGAGTACTTTCCGCGTTGTTTCCTCGATGCCGAGATGTCCGGTTTCGAGCAGCAGGGCGTCCTTTTCCTGGCGCAGGGGGGCGACGGGGCGGTTGGTGTCGCGCGTGTCGCGCGCCGTGATGTCGGCGAGGATGTCCGCGTGGCTGGCGGTTTCGCCGCGTTCCGCGAGTTGCCTGCGACGGCGTTCGGCGCGGATTTCGGCGCTGGCCGTGAGGAAGATTTTCAGGGGCGCGTCGGGAAAGACGACGCTGCCCATGTCGCGGCCATCGCCGACCAGTCCCGGTGAGCGGTGAAATGCCCGCTGGCGGAACAGGAGCGCCGCGCGCACGGCGGGCAGCGCCGCCACTTTTGACGCGCCGGCGGAAATTTCCCCGGAGCGGATCGTTTCTGTGACTTCCCGGCCATTCAGCCACACGCGCCCTTCCTCGAAGCGCGCCTCGAGTGACGCCGCGACGCCGGCCATGGCGTCCGCGTCCGTCCAGTCCACGCCCGCTTCCCGCGCCGCCAGGGCGGTGAGGCGGTAGAGCGCGCCGGAATCGAGATAATGAAAGCCCAGGGTTGCCGCCACCCGTGCTGCCACCGTGCCCTTGCCGGAGGCTGTTGGTCCGTCGATGGCGATGACCGGCGCGGGCGTGACCAGCTCCCGGAAGCGCGGGAAGAAATCGGGAAAGGTCTTTGCCGTGCATTCCGGATTGTTGATGCGCACGGGCGCGCCGAAAGCGGCGAGCGCGAGGCACATTGCCATGCGGTGGTCGTCGTAGGTGTCGATGATTGCCGGTCGTGGCGCGTCGGGCGGCAGGATGGAGAGAAAATCCGCGCCTTCTTCCACACGCGCGCCCAGCTTGCCCAGTTCCCTTGCCATTGCGGCGATGCGGTCGGTTTCCTTCACCCGCCAACTGGCGATGTTGGAAAGCGTGGTTTTTCCACGGGCGAACAGCGCAGTGGTTGCCAGGGTCATTGCCGCGTCCGGAATATGGTTGCAATCGAGGGCGATGCCGTTCAGGCCGGAAGCGGGCGCGTGCGCGCGCATGGCGTGTTCTTCCGTTTCGATTGCCGCGCCCATTTCCGCGAGGGCGTCGGCGAAGCGCGTGTCGCCCTGGATCGAGGCGTGTCCCACGCCTTCCACGCGCACGGGGGCCGCCGCCGTCGCGCCGATCGCGCCCAGGGCGAGGAAATAGGAGGCAGACGAGGCGTCGCCTTCCACGTGGAAGACCCCCGGTGTCCGGTAACGCGCCCTTGCCGGGATGTGGAAGGATTGCCATCCCTGCCGCGCCGCCGTGACGCCGAAGCGCGCCATCAGGTCGAGTGTGATGCGCACATAGGGTCTGGAGATCAGTTCGCCTTCGACTTCCACCGTTGTTGCCGCGCCGGTCAGCGGCAGGGCGAGCAGAAGCCCGGTCAGGAATTGGCTGGAGACGTTGCCGCGAACGCGGACCACGCCGCCCGGACGTATTTTCGTCGTCCGCAGGCGCAGGGGCGGGAAGCCCGGATTGCCCAGGTAGTCGATTTCCCCGCCCAGTTGCCGCAGGGCGTCCACGAGGTCGCCGATGGGCCGTTCGTGCATACGCGGCACGCCTTTCAGCACGTAGTCGCCACCCGCTGTGAGCGCCAGTGTCGCGGCAAGCGAGCGGAACGCCGTTCCCGCGTTTCCCAGGAACAATTCCGCCCGCTGGCGGGGAAAACGCCCGTTTGCGCCCTGCACGCGCAGGCCGCCATCCGCCAGGGAGGTGATCTGTACGCCCAGGATCCGCAGGGCTTCCAGCATCCGCGCCGTGTCGTCGGAATGGAGCGGATTGCGGATTTCCGTTTCGCCTTCGGCGAGCGCGGCAAGCAGCAGCGCCCGGTTGGAAATGCTCTTGGACCCCGGCAGGCGCACGGTTCCGGCGGCGGCGATCATTTGCGGCAGGTCGATGAAATCCATCGTGGAACGAACTCCGGGTCAATTGGTTGTCTGCGGGATTCGCTGTCCGCGGGACGCGAGGCGTGCCGAATCCTACCCCGCGTCACACGGTAAGTCCATCAGGTCCTGGTCCTGCGGGTCCTGCGGACGGCGATTGTCCTGCGGGTCCTGCGGACGGCAAGTCCTGCGGACGGCAACTTTTCCCGCATCCCCCCAAACCCTCGTCATTGCGAGGAGCGAAGCGACGCGGCAATCCATGAAACGGTTCAGCCATCCGGAACGCTGGAACAAGACCGCGAGGCCGTCTGGATTGCCACGGGCCTTTGGCCCTCGCAATGACTGGGGTTTGGAGGATTGCCGTCCGCAGGACCGGGCCTTTGGCCCTCGCAATGACGGTACTCGCAGGGCGGGGAAAACTTCATCCTCATCCGCCGTGTCGCGCCCAGAAGGTTGCGGGGGTAACGATGGGGTAATGCGCCGCCAGCGCCAGCAAATCCTTGTCGCCGGTAATCAGGTAACGCGCGCCGCTGGCCAGCAAGGTGCGCAATACGGGCTGGTCGGCGGGGTCGCGCAGGCGTTCGTCCCGTGCGCCTTCCGTCGGCACGACATCGGCCAGGAACATGAAGCTGTCCACCAGATCGCGGATTTCGGCGGTGCTCAGGCGCACCCTGGGCAAGCGCGGCAATACACGCGCCAATTCGTCCAGGATGTGGCGCGACAGCACCACATCCAGACTACCCTGACGCCAGGCCGCCACGATACGCCCCGGCACACTGCCGGGATAGGCCAATCCCGATACCAGTACATTGGTGTCGAGCACCACGCGCAACCCCGACATCAGCGCCGATTCCGTTCCGCCGCCACAACCGCGTCGATCTCG
>JAISME010000050.1 GCA_031276915.1 Zoogloeaceae bacterium | reverse complement strand
TTTTTTCATGATTTCCGGTCGCGGCGTTTTTGCCAGAGAGACAGACCTTCATGAAATCCCTGCGCTCCTGGCCCTTCAATTCCTTTTGCCCGGCTTCGGCATTGCGGTTTTTCATTTTTCCCCGCTGCGTCAATCGTCAATTGGGCGGACGACGGCTCCGCGTGCGCAAGGCTTGCGCCAATGCCGAGGAAAAGCGCCGGAGCACAGGCAGGCAATCTGGATTTCATCGGAGAACCCTTCCGGAAAATGATGGAAGGATTGTTTTTCCATGAATCGCCGAAAATGCCAAAGAGTTTTTCGACGCCATGCGCAATTCCGCCGGACCAGGGCAGGGGGCAGGAGAAATCCCCGGCGCGGTTACGCCGGAACGTCCAGCATCTGTCGCAATCCCGTTTCGTCCAGTACGGGGATTCCCAGTTTCCGGGCCTGCTCGAGCTTGGAACCGGCTTCGTCGCCGGCCACCACGTATGATGTTTTCCTGGAAACGGAAGCGTTCACCTTGCCGCCCGCGGTCTCGATCAGCGCCTTGGCGTCGTCGCGTTTCAGGGTTGGCAGCGCGCCGGTCAAAACGAACGACAGACCGGAAAGCAGCCCCGGCTGGTCGACACAACCTTCACTTTCCGGCCAGTGCACACCTGCCGCGACGAGGCGCTCGATGACTGTCCGGTTGTGCGGCTCGGCGAAAAAACCACAGACAGCGTCTGCCACGACCGGACCGACATCCGGAATATCGATGAGCATTTCCGCGCCAGCCTCCATGAGCGCGGAAAGCCTGCCGAAATGGCGGGCGAGTTCGCGGGCGGTGGCCTCGCCGACATTGGGAACACCCAGGGCGAAAATGAAGCGCGCAAGTGTCGTATCCCGGCTTTTCTCGATGGACGCCAGCAGGTTCCGCGCAGATTTTTCGCCCATGCGCTCCAGTGTGGAGAGTTGCTGGACAGTGAGTGTGTACAGATCGGCAGGCGTCCTGACATCCCCGCGCCGCACCAGGAGTTCGACCAGTTTCTCGCCCAGACCATCGATTCCCATGGCCCGGCGACTGGCGAAATGCAGGATGGCGCCCCTGATCTGCGCCGGGCACACCAGACCGCCGGTACAGCGGGCGATGGCCTCTCCTTCCGCCCGAACCACGCGCGAACCACATTCCGGACAGGTTCCGGGAATCTCGAAAGGCGGGTAGAGCGGCGTTTGCTCGACAGAATCGTCCAGCGCGAACGTCATTGGCCGTTTTTCCGGCACAATGCCAACAACCTCGGGAATCACATCCCCGGCGCGGCGCACAATCACGAGATCGCCGACGCGCACATCCTTCCGGCGCACTTCGTCCATATTGTGCAGCGTCGCGTTGGTGACGGTCACGCCTCCCACGAACACGGGCTCCAATCGCGCCACCGGAGTGATCGCGCCGGTGCGTCCCACCTGCACCTCGATGGCCTCTACCCGCGTGCGGGCTTCTTCCGCCGGATATTTGTGCGCCACTGCCCAGCGTGGCTCGCGGGAACGAAAGCCGAGACGGGCTTGCAAAGCCAGACTGTTTACCTTGTAGACCACACCGTCGAAATCGAACGGGATGCGCGCGCGTTCCGCTCCCATGCGCGCGTGAAATTCCGCCAGGGCTTCCGCTCCCCGAACCACTTCCCGGTATTCGCAAACGGGAAAGCCGAACGCCGCCAGGGCATCGAGCAGGCCAGCGTGCGTGGCGGGCAGTTCCCAGCCCTCGACAGCGCCGACGCCATAGGCGAAAAACCTGAGCGGACGGCTTTTCGCAATTTTCGGATCAAGCTGGCGGATGCTGCCCGCCGCGCCGTTGCGCGGATTCACCAATGGCTTTTCACCGCGCGCGCGCGCCCTTTCGTTGTAGCGCGCAAGATCGTCCCGGCGCATGTAAACCTCGCCGCGCACTTCCAGGACCGGCGGCGGCGCGCTCCCTGCCGCGACCTTAACGCGCAACGGGATGTCGCGCACGGTCCTGAGATTCTGCGTCACGTCCTCGCCGGTCGCGCCATCACCCCGCGTCGCGCCCAGAACGAAAATTCCGTTATCGTAGAGCAGGCTCACCGCCAGGCCATCGAACTTCAGTTCCGCCAGGTATTCCACCGGCGCGTCGGTGGGCGTGTATTCCAGTTCCTTGCGCGCGCGCGCGTCAAAACTCTCCGCGCCGCCGGCGCTTACGTCGGTTTCCGTCTTGATGGACAGCATGGGAAGACGGTGCGCCACGGGCGCGAACGCCTCCAGGGGACGACCACCAACGCGCCGCGTGGGTGAATCCGGCGTCAGGAATTCCGGATGCGCGCGCTCGATGGTTTCCAGTTCATGAAAAAGCGCATCGTAGACTTCATCGGCAACCAGGGGAGCATCCGCCTCGTAATACGCGCGGGCATAGGTTTCAAGCTTGTCGCGAAGAGCGGCGACCCGGTTCTGGAGTAGTTCCATGCGGCAGATCGGCATAAACAAGGAGCGGCGCATTTTAACTGATCGCCCGTGAATCGGTTTCGCGTCAGCCGCGGCTTTCCGTCCTGCCTTTCCCCCTCGAAACCAGCAGCACGCCGGCGAGCACGAAACCGGCGCCGATCATCTGGTGGAGGGAGATAGATTCATCAAGCCACAGCCAGCCGAAGAAAATGGTTCCAACCGGGCCGATGGCGCCAATCAGGGAAGCGCGCGCCGCGCCGATGCGGCCGATGGCGGCGGAAAGGAAAAAAACCGGAAAGACCGTGGAAAAGGCCGCCATCGCACCCGCCAGCGCGTAAACCTGCCAGGGCTGCGCTAGGACAACCAGGAGAGACTCGCTGACCATGAAATGCAGGAGCGCCCCGCAGGTGGAAACCAGCATGCACAACGCCGTGAAACGCGCGCTTCCCAGGCGGACGATCATGTGGCCGCTGCCGATGAGATAAATCGCGTAGCTCAGGCTGGAAGCGAACACCAGTCCCGCGCCCAGCCAGATGGTCTCTCCCTCGGCGGCCAGATTCAGATCGTGCGCGAACACGAGCGCGATCCCCGCATAGGAAAGCAGGATGGCGCCTGCCTCCCGCCGCCGCAACGGACGCTTGAAAACCACCACGGCAATCAGCGTGGTCAGCGTGGGATAGGTAAAGAGGATAAAGCGCTCAAGACCGGCGGAGATGTATTGCAAGCCGTAGAAATCCAGAACGCTGGAGCCATAGTAGCCCATCGCGCCAAGAAAAATGAGCCAGGCCTTGTCTTTTCCCGCAAGGGGTGGCGCTTCTTTTCCCGCCCGCCAGGCGACAAAGGCAAACGCCGGGCAGGAAAACAGCATGCGCAGGACCATGAGCGTCACGGCGCCAACTGGCCAGACATAGGCGAGCTTGACAAAAATCGCCTTCATGGAAAATCCCATGGCCGCCAGAAAGGCGAGCAGGGCGCCGACACGTTCGGCGGATTCCGCGCGTTTCATCGAAAACAAACTCCGGTTGGAACCTCCCCCTTCAGGGGGATCATCTGGCCTGGGAGGGGTACAACCCCTTCCAGGCTGTTTCGCCCGGTCACGGGCGTGGATTGAAACATCGTTTTCCGAAAATGGAACCCGGCGTGTCGCGCGCCACTGACTCGCCCAAAGCCTCGAGAACACCCTGGCGGTCGTTGCCGGCGGAGTGTTTCCGTATCGGATCGTCCTGTCCGCTTCCCCGCGCTACTGGCCACGATGCGTCCCGACCGTCCCGCGGCGCGGCATTCGCCCGCGCCTTCGATTTTCCGCGAGCCGGCTCCCAGGCGATCATGATTCCATGGCGGCCAGGGAACGGTGGAATCTGGATGACCGCCCTGTCCTCATGTCCGCGGGCGGACCAAATGCAACCGTGACGATCGGCAAGCGTGAAAAACAGGACAACCGAACCATTCGGCCCCTGGGCAACGGGGAGCGCGGGCATGCGTATGAAGAATGGGAAAATTCATATTCTACCTTGCTCCATGGCGTGTACAGCGGCTTTTATCTTTCGCAATGCCTGAAATATAGGCATACCCATATTTCGTCCTGGTCTCGTAAAACAAATTTTTGCCTGTGTCGGGATGCGTCAGGGCAAGCGCGCGGATGTGCATGAGCGGTCGGGGGCGACTGGTGGCGGGAGTTGCTTCCTTGTTCTGTGACATTTTTTGTCACTTGATGCGCGCAATTTGTCACTTTGTGGAGGGAGTGTGGTTGTGCTGTTGGGGAGGGAAATGGCGTGGATGCGAGCGTACAGGCGGGAATCGGGAGTGCGGGGTTTGGTGGGCACAGAAGTTGCTCGTATCTTTCCGGTTTCTTTTCCTGACAAGTCGGACAAGCGAT
>JAISME010000085.1 GCA_031276915.1 Zoogloeaceae bacterium | reverse complement strand
ACTGGACCAGGCGCCTTGGCGTCGACGGCCTGCCGGCGGCGCTGGACGCTTGATCCCGAGTGACGCTGAAAGCGGAGGAAAAGGAGATGCTGGAATCGTTGCCGCGCAAGGGGAAAAGCGCGGCGCGCGGGCAAACGCGAGCGCGGATCCTGCTGAAGGCGGCGGTCGGAGAGAAGGACAAAGAGATCATGAAGGCGCTGTCGGTTTCTGCCGCGACGGTGTATCGAACCCGGCAAAAATGTGTCGAGCAAGGTTTAGAGCATTTCAATTCGCCCGTCGTGTTTCGATGCGTCCGCGGTCTTTCTCGATCCCGTCTCGCGCCGGCTGACCGGCAGGCGTCCATGGCCGCTCGTTTCGCCAGGGCGAGGCGGTTCACGAGGAAGCGTTACGCGAGCCTGTTCGGAGGACCGAGGACAGAAGACCGAAGACAGTAGTATTTGCGGCGCGAAGCGCCGGTAACTGGCTGTCCTCGGTCCTCAGTCCCTGACGTTTCCCCTCGAATTCATGAAGAATTCAAGAAAAGAGGAAAGGCTTGAGAGTCTGCCATGGCAAACAGAGGAGAGCCTTTCCGAGAGAGGAAAGGGAAAGCCGATGCAACCGGTAGCAGAGGACTTGGCGAGCCAGGGCGAGGAGGGAGATTTCCTTGCGCCGGGTCCGGCAGGCGCCTTGGAACAGGAAGGTCAATTGTTTCTGTTGGGCGCATTCGCCAATCAAGCGCGGCGCCCAGCCGCCCCCCGTGCCCCACCCCGAAGGCCGGGGCTGCATTCGACTGACCCAGCCGCCCCCGTGCCCGCCCCCCGCGCCCGTCATTCCCGCGCAGGCTTAGAATCCCGCATTCCATCGCCTTTTCTGGATTCTAAGCCTGCGCGGGAATGACGGGTATTTTGACCGCCTCGTCTTAAAAAACGAGGGTGGTGCATGAAAATTCGAGGGGAAACATCAGCCTCCGACCTCTGTTCATTCTCCCGCGCCACCGCCCAAGCCCGAGCCTCCCTTCGAGTACGGAAAACCCTTGGCTCGCGCATCCCCAACATAAAATCGAGCACGCCACTTCCCCTTGTGCGGAACGATCGAAGACATGATTTTTGAGCACGAAAACATGCGTGAAAAATTGGGAGCGAAGGGTAACAACCCCTATGAAACCATGTCAAACGATGTGAATGAGATTTTATTAAGTCACTGTTTTTACACAAGTTTAAACTAATCTGTAAATTACACGCCTCCCCCGAGGGGAGAAAGGAAGGAAAGCTGTGGCTCTCGGCGCTTTCTCCCCGAAGGAAGAAGATTTGCGTCCTTTCCACGTCCTTTCCGCAGGTTATATATAATCTTGGAAACCACCGTTGGTCACTCGTTTTTTTGATGGAAGCCACCGAATGGCAAAGTTTCTTTCTTTTTCATCGGCTCCTCCATCGGGCGAGACCGTTATACCAAGTTGCAGTCAAACCATCGTGATACGAAAAAAATGACTGAAATCTTGACACGTCGGACTGGAATATTGACGGCCTATTGAGCGCAACCTTGGTATCAGACCATGCTTTTGTGTCCCCTCTCGCTTTTTTTTAAGACGAGGCGGTCAAAATACCCGTCATTCCCGCGCAAGCGGGAATCCAGAAAAGGCGCGAAATACTGGATTCCCGCCCGCGCGGGAATGACGGGGTGGGTGAAAAGCAAGGCAGACTGAAGTATTGACGGCCTATTGAGCGCAACCTGGTATTACGCGCTCGTGCGCGCCGCCCCGGAGCGCGCTGGCGGTGTCGATCCTCCTTGCGGGCATGCCGCCCTGCCGCGTCGAAAGCGCCGTGCCAGTCCACTCCGGGACAGCACACCCGAGCGCGTCCAACGGCGGTTTCCAGGATAATTCAAATACTTTGTTGGATATCCTCAATGGGAAATGCTTTAATCATGTGACGCTGATGACGAGCGACGCGCGCAGGGTTTCTTCCGTCAATGTCTGTCCAATGCCGGGCAGCTCGGGAACGGTGAATTTTCCTTTTTGGGCTTGATAGTCGTGCAGGCAGGTGTCGATATTCGGCTCCAGAAGCGTATAACGATGCGTTTCGTGGATGAGGAAGTTGGGAATGGCCGTTTCCAGATGCAAGGCCACCGCCGTGGCGATCGGGCTGCCGCAGGTATGTATTTGTACCGCCACGTCATAAATGCGGGCCATGTCGCAAATTTTCTTCACTTCGGTAATGCCGCCGCATGTGCAGATATCGGGCTGGATGACGCCCAGTGAGCGTTTTTCCAGGAAAGGCCTGAATCCCCAACGCCAATAAATCCGTTCTCCGGACGCCACGGGAAACGGCAGGGCGTCCGCGACGGTTTTCATGAGATCGGGATGCAGCGGCGTGATCGGCTCCTCGTAGTAATAGATGTTCAAGTCCTTGATCATGTTGCCGAATTGCACGGCGGACGTGGTATCCGTGAAGGCATACATCTCCACGATGATATCCACGTCGCGGCCGATTTCGTCACGTATGGCCGCCAGTCTTTCGTATCCGAGACGCAGTATTCGCGCCGGTTGGGGACCCGCGAGGTTCTTCCGGTTCCAGTTTCCCTTTTCGTCAACGGCAACGGGATTTACCTTGACGGCGTCGTATCCGTCGTCCACGGCGGCGCGCGCGGCGGCCGCGTATTGTTCGGGGGTAACCTGGATATTCTTTTCCCTGCCCTTGCCCCAGCCGAGATGCAGTTGACTGGCATAGGCGCGAAGACTGTCGTTGGTTTTTCCGCCCAGAAGCTGATAAAGCGGAACGTTCAGGGCCTTGGCCTTGATGTCCCAGACGGCGGTATCCAGGCCGCTCATGGCGGCAGACAAGATGCCGCCGCCTCCTTGTCCCCAGAAAGACTTGGCAAACAGTTTTTCCCAGATGGCTTCGTTGTTCATGGGATTCATGCCGATGATCAAGGGCGCCAGGTCCCGGGCCATGCCGATGCCGCCCGAGGCCCCGGCCCCGAAAGCCAGGCCGATTTCGCCGAGACCGGAAATACCCTCGTCCGTGTTGATCCGCACGACGACGGGACGCCATTTGTTGGTCGCCGCATGCAAATCGTTGGCAACATCGATGATGTCAACGCTCGTGATCTTCACAGACAACTCCTTTCCAGGACGCTCGCGAGAAAATCCACACATTAAGCATCGGAATTACTTTTTGTAAACGATCAATAATGAATATCCATAGCACGAATCCGAATAAGCACTTTCCACTTTTAAATATATGTATTTCGGCATATCCAAATTTATTTTTATTCTTTTTCAAGAAATTTGTTTTCATTTAGGCTGACACTTTTTCAGACAGCCGGAGAACACCATGAGACTTCCTCCCCGATTCCTCTTCTTTTTGAATGCCGCGGCAATCCTTGCGCTGACGACCGCCTCCGCGTCCGCGCAGACCGTAGGCACGAATCCGACTCCGGGCGGCGTCCTGAACGTCAGCATCCTGACCGAGCCGGTGACGCTCAATTCCGGCATTCACACCACCATGTACATCGGCGAGGTCGCGAGCAAGGTGCAGGAGGGATTGATTTCCTTCGACGCCGACCTGAAGCCCGTCCCGTCGCTGGCAACGAAATGGGAGGTTGGCCCGGACGGCAAGACCGTCGCTTTCGACCTGCGCAAAAGCGTCAAATGGCATGACGGCAAGGATTTCACCGCCGCCGACGTGGAGTTCACCCTGAAGGAAGTCTGGCAAAAAATCCATCCCTTTGGAAAAGCCGCTTTCGCGAACGTGGATTCCGTGGAAGTTCCCAATCCGCACAGAATCGTCCTTCATCTCTCCGCGCCCGCGCCCTATCTCCTGAACTACATCAACGCCTATGGTGCGCCGGTGTTGCCCAAGCACCTCTACGAAGGCACGGACATCGTGAACAACCCGTACAACGTGAAGCCCATCGGCACTGGACCGTTCATCTTCAAGGAATGGGTGAAGGGAAGTCACATCCGTCTGGAAAAGAATCCAGACTATTGGCGGAAGGGACAGCCCTATCTTGACGGCATTCTCTTTCGCTTCATTCCCGACGCGGCGGCGCGGGTGGTGGCTCTGCAATCGGGCGAGGTCGACGTCTCCGTTGGTTCCGCCCTGCCCGCGACGAGCCTTGCTCAGTTCCAGGACGAATCCCGCTATTCCTTCAACCAGATCGACGGCAACTACCTGGCGACGATTGCCTTCGCGCAATTCAATCTGAATGAAAAGCATCTGAGCGACAAGCGGGTGCGCCAAGCGATCGCGTATGCCATCGATCGCGAGGCCCTTTTGAAAATGGTTTATCTTGGCTACGGCAAGGTCGCCACCGGCCCGGTGCCTTCTTCGGTGACGAAGTACTACACCCCCGACACCCGCCAGTATCCCCTGGACCTGAAGCGCGCCGCGCAATTGCTGGACGAGGCGGGCTACAAGGCGGACGCCGGTGGCAAACGCTTCGGGCTGCGCCTCATCACTGCCGCGAACCAGACGCAGTACACACGCACGGCGGAATTCATCAAGCAGTCCCTCGCTCGGATCGGTATCGAGGTGGAATTGCAGATACCGGATTACGCCACTTTCCTGCGCCGGGTATTCACCGACTGGGATTACGACATTTATGTTTCCTCGATGCACCGCATGCCCGATCCCACCTTGGGCGTGCAACGGATATTCTGGACGCGGAACATCCGTAAAGGCGTGCCCTGGACGAACAGTTCCGGCTATTCCAACCCGAAGCTGGACGCCATCATGGAACAGGCCGCGCGCGAGCCGGACGAAACGAAACGCAAGGCCCAGATCAAGGAATGGCAGCAGATCGTGCAGGAAGACGTGCCGATCCTGGAATTGGTCGAGCCGGTCTGGATCACGGTGTCCACGGTGCGCTTCAAGAAGCTGGCGTTGCAAGGAGACGGCCTCTTTTCTTCTTGGGCGGACGCTTGGCTGGCGCCGAAGAAATAGGCGCGGCATGACCCTGAAACACGCGTCCCGCCACTCTCCGATTTCCGCCGCTCCCCCGGCGGTATCGGAAAATCCGAGTGCGCGGTCATCCGCGTTCGCGGAAGAAAACAAAAAATGCCTGCTGGACCGCTCGTCGGTCACCGCCGCCTTGGCCGATTATCTATTGCAGGTGAATTACCGCGGCTACGCGCCCAATCCTTCACTGGTGCTCGCCATCCGCCGCGGCGACCGGACCGCCTGGCTTCGCCGCGCGGAATTGCCGGTGCGCTGGGAAACCTACTATTTCATCGAAGGCGAGCTTTTTCCCATTCCCGGCACGACCCGGTTGCCGGAAGGGAAAAGCCCGGCGGAACATGCCGAGGATATTGTCGCGCGCATCTGGCCGCAGCTTTGGGTCTGGAACGGTTATGACTTCACGCCATCGAGTTCCGCCCTGAACAGAAACGCCTACAAAAACACTTACATGGAACCGGCCCGGAGGGAAACCTGAACATGTTCGGAAAAAAAGCGGCCTACGTGACAGCAGGCTACGGACAAACGGCCCGTGATCATCGGGACTGGCAGGAATACCTGACGGAATTCGTGCGCGAGGACCCGCGCAATCACCTTCCCGAAGGCGATTGCTTTCCCATCTTCGGCCCGCCAGTGGTGGGCATCGCCTCGGCGGACGATCCCCTCTTCGCCGAATTGTCCAGACCGGAAGTCGTGGCGTCCCACCATGTGCGTCCAGACTTCTGGATGCCGGAGGCCAGGAGCGTAATCAGTTTTTTCGCGCCTTTTTCCAGGGAAATAAAAGCCGCTTACAAAAAGGGAGAGCGGCTACCGCCCTTGGAGTGGGTTTCCGGCAGACTGAACGGCGAAGTGTTCATCAACGTGCTGCGCCGCGCTATCCTGCGCTTGGTGGAAAAACAAGGCGGCCAAGCCGTCATTCCCAATCTCGATCTGCGCTACTGGGCGGAAAACTGGTTGCCCATCTGGTCTGAACGGCACGTGGGCTTCATCGCGGGCGTGGGAACGTTCGGGTTGCACGCGGGCCTGCTCACGGAAAAAGGCGCCGCCGGGCGCATGGGCAGCGTGGTAACCAATCTCTCCTTGCCGGTCCGGCCCAGAGACTACGAAGGAGTCTACGACTACTGCCTGTGGAAAAGCGAAGGCCGCTGCCGGGCGTGCGCCAAACGCTGTCCGGTGGAGGCGATCGACCATGAACGCAAGGATCATACGATCTGCGCCGCCAACGGCGCAAAGCACATCCATCCGGCTTACCTTGCCTGGGGTTACCACGCCTGTGGGCATTGCCAGAACAATCTCCCATGTTCCAACGGCATCCCAAAAAAGAGAAAGCGCGTCTCTTCTCAAAGGCCGGATTTTCGGCTGGACTAAAAACTTCACGAAAACAAGGCGCATGATCCAGAGCCGGATACCCGTTGTCCTCAAATTCCTGCGCCGCCGTCTTTGGCAGGTAGCGCCGGTGGTGCTCGGCATCGCCCTTTTGAATTTCCTGATCCTGCAACTTGCGCCCGGCGACGTGGTGGACGTGCTGGCGGGCGAGGCGGGGGCCGCCACGCCCGAATACATGGCGCAACTGCGCGCCAGCTTCGGGCTGGACAAGCCCGTTCCCGCGCAGCTTTTCTATTACCTCAAAAACACCGCGATGCTGGACTTGGGCTTCTCCTTCCGGCAGAACATGCCGGTCTTGCAACTCATCCTGGAACGCTTGCCCGCCACGCTCGTGCTCATGGTCACCGCGATGAGCGTCGCGGCGGCGTCCGGTCTGGTCCTGGGCGTGATCTCGGCGCGCTGCGTGCATCGCGCCGCCGACCGCGTCATTTCCGTTTTCGTTCTGATTGCCTATGCCTTGCCCACCTTCTGGCTGGGGCTGATGGCAATCGTGCTCTTTTCCGCCAAACTGGGCTGGCTGCCTTCCAGCGGCATGACGGACATCAGCGTCGAACTCACGGGCCTGGACTATCTTCTGGACGTGGCCAAGCACGCCCTGCTGCCCGCGCTCACCCTTGCCACCTTCTATCTCGCGGTCTATACCAAGCTGATCCGTACCGCCATGCTGGAATATTTCGGCGCGGATTTCATCCGTACCGCGCGCGCCAAGGGAGCGACGGAAATCCGCATCACTCTCTTTCATGCCTTGCGCAACGCGCTCCTGCCGCTGATGACCATGCTCGGCCTGCAACTGGGCTCCATCCTGAGCGGCGCGGTGCTGGTGGAATCGGTGTTCAGTTGGCCGGGGCTGGGCCGGCTTGCCTTCGAGTCCATCCTGGCGCGGGATTTCAACCTGCTTTTGGGCATTTTGCTCTTTTCCTCGGTGATGGTGACGGTGCTCAACATCTGCGTGGATGTGGTCTATGCCTCCCTGGACCCGCGCATCGAACTCTGACGAAAATCGCCATGTATTTCGCCCTCCTGAAAGAATTCCTGCGCAATCGCGCCGCCGCCGCGGGGCTGGTCATTCTCGTTCTTGTATTGGCTGTCGCCGCCCTTGGGCATTTCCGGTTCCCCGGCGATCCGTGGGAAATGGCCGCCGCGCCCATGCTCTGGCCCGGCGAGGATTGGGCCAATCCCCTGGGCACCGACCTGATGGGGCGGGACATAGCGACGGGCCTCGTCTCCGGAGCCAGGGTCTCGCTGCTGATCGGCCTCGTCAGCGCCCTGATCTCCGCCATCATCGGCATCGCGGCGGGCGCGCTGGGCGGATTCTACCGGGGCTGGATAGATGCCTTCCTGATGCGCGTCACCGAACTTTTCCAGACGGTGCCGCAGTTCGTGCTGGCGGTCGTGCTGGTCGCCATTTTCAAGCCTTCCGTCGCCACCGCGACGTTTGCCATCGGCATCGTCTCCTGGCCGCCCACGGCGCGGCTCGTGCGCTCTGAATTCCTCCTGCTGCGCGAACGGGAATTCGTGCAGGCGGCCCGCAGCCTCGGCATGGGCGACGTTCGGCTGATCGTCACGCAAATCCTGCCCAACGCCCTGCCGCCGGTCATCGTCGTCGGCGCGCTGAACATCGCCCACGCCATCCAGACCGAGGCCGCGCTCTCCTTCCTGGGCCTGGGCGACCCCAACGTGATGAGCTGGGGCACCATCATCGGCAATGGCCGCGAACAGGTGGTCGATGCCTGGTATATCTGCGGCCTGCCGGGGATTGCCATCGTGCTCGTCGTCCTTGCGTTCAATCTCCTGGGCGAAGGTCTGAACGACGCTCTGAACCCGCGTCTCGCGGAAAAATGAAGGATAAACAAGGCCTGCCATGACAAAACTTTTATCGATCCGGGGATTGCGTACCTGGTTTCATACCCGCGCGGGCGTGGCGCGCGCCGTCGATGGCGTCGATCTGGAGATCGCGCCGGGCGAAACGCTCGCGCTCGTGGGCGAAAGCGGCAGCGGCAAATCGGTGACGGCTTTGTCCATTCTTCGTCTCATTCAGGAACCTGGCCGCATCGTGGCGGGGGAAATCCGCTTTGACGGCATGAATCTCCTGACGCTCGACGACAGGCGCCTGCGCGCCATTCGCGGCAACCGCATCGCCATGATCTTTCAGGAGCCGCTTTCCGCATTCAACCCCGTGCAAAGCATCGGCGCGCAGATCGTGGAGGCCATCCGCCTGCATCGGCGGACAAGCCGCCGCGCCGCCTATGCCCGCGCAGTGGAACTTCTGGAACAGGTGGGCATTTCCTCGCCCGACATCCGGGTGCATGAATTTCCGCACCGACTTTCCGGGGGCATGCGCCAGCGGGCCATGATCGCGCTGGCGCTCGCCTGCAAACCGGATATCCTGATCGCCGACGAACCCACCACCGCGCTGGACGTGACCACCCAGGCGCAAATCCTCGACCTGCTGAAATCCCTGCAAACCGAAAACGGCATGGGGCTTTTGCTCATTACTCACGACCTGAGCGTGGTCGCCGAAACCGCCGACCGCGCCACCATCATGTACGCGGGCCGCGTGGTGGAAGAAGGTCCGGTGGCGACTCTGTTTACGCGCCCCTCCCACCCCTATACGGCGGGGCTGCTCGCCTCGGTCGCCATCGACGATCTGCCGCCGGGCGAGCGCCTGCCGGAAATCCCCGGGACGGTGCCTTCGCTCCTCGCCATGCCGCAAGGCTGCGCCTTCGCCGATCGCTGCCCGAAGGCCTCCGGCGCGGCCGGCTGTTTTACAAAAGCGCCGGAATTTTCCGCCGTCTCCCCTCGTGGAGAACATCGCGTCGCCTGCTTCCTCTCCGCGATGTCCCCGGCATGGCGCTTTCCAGTTCCCGCCGAGCGGAAGACACTTCCGCGGGAAATGGAGGAGGACGAAAAGATAAAGGCGAAGGAGGCCGCATGAGTCTTTCCGGGGAGAAGGCGGAGGAAAAAAAGAAGGAAGGCAAGGAAGCCGCCTTGCTTGAGCTTGCCGATGTCGTCAAGCGTTTCGAGACAGGCGCCGGCACGGTGCACGCGCTGGAAGGCGTGAGCTTTTCCATCCGGCGCGGCGAAACCCTGGGCCTGGTGGGCGAGAGCGGCTGCGGCAAATCCACGGTGGCGCGCCTGGTGATGGATCTCTATCCGCCGACTTCCGGCACGATATATTTCGATGGCCATGACATCAGGAGCGGAGACGAAAAAACGAAAAAGGCGCGCCGCGCCCGCATGCAGATGGTCTTTCAGGATCCCTATTCCTCGCTCAATCCACGCCAACGCATCGGGCGTTCGCTGGAAGAGCCGTTCATCGTCCATCGGCGCGGCGACAAGAAAGAACGCCAGGAGCGGGTCGCCTGGCTGCTGGAGCGCGTGAGCCTGAAACCGGAAGCCGCCAAACGTTACCCGCACGAGTTTTCCGGCGGCCAGCGACAGCGCATCGGCATTGCCCGCGCCCTGGCGTTGCGTCCCGACCTCATCGTCTGCGACGAAGCCGTCTCCGCCCTGGATGTCTCCATTCGCGCGCAGATCCTCAATCTGCTCCTCGACTTGCAAAAGGAATACCGGGTCGCCTATCTTTTCATTTCGCACGATCTTTCCATCGTGCGCCACATGTCCGACCGCGTGGCGGTCATGTACCTGGGCAAGATCGTCGAACTCGCGCCGCGGGACGCGCTGTGGCGACACCCCCGGCATCCTTATACGCGGGCACTGATGTCCGCCATTCCCCGCGCGCATCCCGGCCGAAAGAATGGCGAGCGCATTTTTTTGACGGGTGACCTGCCCAGCCCGCTGGCCCCGCCACCCGGTTGCCGATTTCAGACCCGCTGCCCCTTTGCCGAAACCCGCTGCCGCAACGAAGAGCCTCTGTTGAAAACCGTGGAAGACGAACATTGGATCGCCTGCCATTCAGGGAGATGACGGAAGTTTTGTCAATCTCTTCCTCGAATGCGCCGCGAGCATCGCTTCCGTCTTTTTCAACCTGGAAACCGCGGTTGGACGCGTTCGTGTGTGCTGTCCCGGAGTGGGCTGGCCCGGCGCTTTCGACGCGGCAGGGCGTCATGCCTGCCAGGAGGATCGACACCGCCAGCGCGCTCCGGGGCGGCGCGCACGAGCGCGTAACGGCCTCACCCGATGGGAGCCGATGAAAAAGAAAGAAACTTTGCCATCCGGTGGCTTCCATCAAAAAAACGAGTGACCAACCGCGGTTTCCAGGTTCGACGTTCTATCAATATGATTTCTTGATCTATCGTGATCCTCGCGGCCACGCTAAAATTCCCTGTTACGTCACGACATCCGGTAAATATCATGTCCAGCGCCGATTCCGAAAAAACCGCCGCGCCGTCCCTGGCCTTCGACACGCTCTGCATCCAGGGGGGCTACGACCCCAAGGTGAGCGATCCGCGCATCCTGCCGATCATCCAGAGCACGACGTATAAATACGACGATATCGACCACGTCAACCGGATCATGACCTTGCAGGCGTTCGGCCATAA
>JAISME010000176.1 GCA_031276915.1 Zoogloeaceae bacterium | reverse complement strand
ATGCCGAGATTTTCCGCCGCGTGTCCGGCGCATCCCCCAATTGTCGTCTTTCCGGCTGCCGGACAATCACCGCGGAATCGGCGCCTCGCCCAGCACCGGAAAGCGGTTGGAACGGCCCTCGTCATCGATCCCGCCAGAATCCGCGTTCGCCGCCCCGGGACGCAATGCCGTGTCAGCGTGTACCCGCGCCTGATCCCCGGAGCCGGAATTCACCGCTATTCGTCTCCTGTTCCAAGCCAGGCCATTTTCTGAAACGCCCCCAGGAAGGTTAGTATCAGTTATCCCATTCGCAGGGAAATCTGCTGGTTCCACCCCCTCTTCCTGTTGCGCATCCATTCTTGCAACCAGATCCGGCGGGTAAGCAAATATCCAGTCGCTATATTTACGGGCATTGGCAAAATGGCTGACCTCGGCTTCAAAATTTGCCTGCTTGATGGGCATTTTTGCTGACAAGGAATATACGCCAACGATGCGTCCGCCGATCTTGACCAAGCCCCACTCCGCCTTGCCCATTACCGGATCAACAAAAATCCTGCGCAGGTGACGCACCGTGCCGGGATAACGTGGGTCTTGCAGCAAATCTTCCAGACTTGCGGGGTACTCGTTTCGACCATCGATTGGCATGCTCTCATAATAACGACCGATGGCGGACTGGAATTGCCGTCCAATCGCCAACAATGCCTTTTCCTGATCGCGCCGGACGACTATGCTGTCTACTTCTACCGCTACGGTCAGGCTCACGCCCATCAAGGCAACCAGAAGCAGCACCCAAAGATAGCTAAAGCCTGTCTGGCGGTGCTTGCCGGTCGTCAGGCATTCAGAATTCGCCATAGGCGCGTCCATCCCTGGCAGTACCGGAAGCGCCGCTTTTCACGTCGCCAATACCCTCCTCCCCTCCTTCGTTACGAGAAGGAATCAGCACCCAGGTGCTCGTGGATTCCGTGATGGGATCGACAGGCACGGCGCGCAGGTATTTTTGTTCAACCAACTCTTCCAGGGTTTGCGGGTAGCGTCCCTTGTCGGCGTAGAACCTGTCCAGGGAAAGACGCAGGACTTTCAGATTTTCCCGCAGCGCAACCTCCCTGGAATTTTCCAGGGAGCCGAAGTAGCGCGGCAGCGCGATCGTAAGCAGCAAGGCCACGATTGCCATGACGATCAGGATTTCGATGAGCGTGAAGCCGTCTTGCTTTCGTGTGTTATCGCGCATGTGTCACCATTCCCGGTAGGGAACCCCGTTCAGACCGATCTTGTCCGAGCGGGAATACACATCGAACACATCCTCTCCTTCTGCAGGATTGTTCGGCGGCGATTCGTAGCTGCGCAATCCCCAGACTGGTTTTCCGTTTGGCAATGGCGGCAGCATCGGGTCGACCGGCAGGCGGCGCAGGAAGTACATCTTTTGTCGCGTTGGGCTGCGCTCATCCTCAACGCCCATCACGAGTTGTTCAAGCGAAGGGGGATAACCTGACTCGCCGATACGCAGGGTAATGCGCCCCTGCTCACTGGCGCGTTTATAGGCATCCAGCGCTTCGCGGATATCCGCGAGCGCGGCGCGCAGTTCACGCTCCCTTTGGCGCTGTATGTTGACTTGCAGCAGGGGGACCGCCACCGTCACGAGCACAGCCATGATCGCCAAGGTAATCATCAATTCGATAAAGGAGAAACCCCTCCACCGGCAACGCAATAACGTATGTCGAGGCCTCATGGCAGCACGCGCAGGCTTTGTCCAACCGGGAGCACCACGGAAGAGGCCGGATCGGGCGTGGCGGATAAAAGCTGCAACAGGGTCGGCGCATCACTGGACTTGATGGCCCTGAAACTGACCGTTACCAGCTTGCCTTCGCCATTGACGCCTGTATTCTGCCGCATCAAGGCGGCAAATACGTTGCCTTGCACAGGATCCTGGCGGTAGTTGAAGCTGGTCTGACCGCCCATTTTCCGGAAAAAGTCGCCTTCCTGAACCCCAACCACTTGCAACACCTGCGGATCAAAACCCAACGTGACAGACATGTTGCGCAGGGCGCTCTCGCTTCTTATACGCAACACGACATCGAATGATTCTCCAATGCGAACTTGCGCGGGCGCTTGCCAGCTCAAAGCGGGGGGTGCGTTTGTGAACGTCGTTGCGGTCGCGGCAGGCGCGGCTTCTTCGTCTACACGCGTTTCGGTCAATGATGCGGACTGGGAGTCCGATGGATTGGTGGCGATATCGACCGCCGGGTCGACTGTGGAAAGACGCAGGGTTGGCGCTCCGATGCTGTTTTCCGTGCCAGACTCGAATTCGGCGTCCAGTATGTCGGGGCGCTGGATGGCGCGCACGATGCGCGGCGTGATGGAAAGCAGGATCTCGCTGCGCAGGTTGTCATCCTTCTGGCTGCCAAACAGTCGCCCGGCGACCGGCAATTCCCCCAACAGGGGAATCTTGTTGGTGGTGGTTCGGTCCTCGTTGTTGATCAGTCCCGCCAGGATTTGCGTTTCGCCATCTTTCAACTGCAGGACCGTAGAAGCGCCGCGTGTGCCAATCTGGTACGACAGGGTACCCGAAGCGCTGACGATTTCACGCACCAGGTTTGAAACTTCCAGGTTGATCTTGATGGCGACTTCGTTATTGAGATAGATATTGGGTTCGACCTCCAGTTTTAGCCCTACATCCACGTAATTGACTGACTCGGAGACAAATCCAGTCGAAGTCGAGGTTGTGGTAATGACAGGTACGCGGTCGCCGATCTGGATTTTGGCCTTTTCCTTGTTGCGTACACGAATGCGTGGATTTGCCAGGATGTTTCCGTCCTGGTTTTCTTTCTTGGCGTTAACGGTTACTCCCCCGATTGTCACTTGAGTCGTCGCCTGGGTGAGTTGTCTGAGATCAAGCCAGGTTAACGGCTGACCATTGGTTTGCAAGGGCAAAAGCGACATCTGGCTGGGCCACTGGATACCGAGTTCAAGCAACCGGGAACGCGTGATTTCCACGATTTCAACTTCGAGCATGACTTCCGGGTTGCTCATATCCTGCAAGTTCACAATACGTTCCGCCATACGGATCGCTTCGGGCGTATCACGCACGATGACAATGCCCAGGCGTTCGTCGATCACGACATCCTTGCTCTTGACAAGTGTCCTGATCGAATTGGCGACTTCTTTGGCATCGGCGTTGGTCAGGTAGAAACCTCGAATGGCCAGTGTCTGGTATTCCTTCAGTTTCTGGGGTGTATTCGGATAAATCAGGATGGAATTCTCATTGAGAATCTTGTATTCAAGCTGGCTGGTAACCAGAACAAGGCGCAAGGCGTCTTCAACGGTAGTACTCCTGGCAAAGATTGTCGTTTTCAGGTCGGGGAAAATCTCCCGATCGTAGAAAAAATTCAAACCTGATATTCTGGAAATGACTTCCAGCACGGATTTCAGCGGCGCGTCACGGAATTCCAGCAAAATGGGTTTCCTGAAGATTGCCGCCAGTTTTGTTTCCGGCTTCAATATCCTGGTGCGCTGTTCATCGATGCGCGCCTTCAGGAGAAGCGCGGGTTTGAGGTCGGGATTCTCCGCAAGAATGCCGCGAAGTTTCTCCGACGCGCTGGACAAATCCGCCGGCGAGCCTTGCCTGAACAACGCAGCGGCTTCCTCCAGCACAACCTGATGGCGCCGTATCCTGTCGATGGCTTCCAGCCCTTGACTGGCCATGATGTTCACCGGATCAAGCGCCAACACATCCCGGTACAGCTTTTCCGCATCCGGTAAACGGGTTGCGCGACGCGCCACCTCTGCATCGGAGAGCATGCGATTGATGATGGACAAACGGTGCTGGGTAAGCGCAATGCGATATTCGGCATTGCCGGGTTCCAATCGGATGGCTTCCGCAAGTTTGACCAACCCCTGCTCGGTCTTGCCTTCCGCCATCAGGGCCTGCCCTTCACGGTAGGCCAGCATGCCCCCGCATCCGGACAGCATTCCTGCTGTCAACAAGAGAAAAAATGCCCATGCGTATTTTGCCACACGACAACCATCCGTCAGTTCCCTTGCTGAAAGCATAATTTTCCAATCATTCCGAAACCAAACGAACTAGATTCCACGTATGACAAATCTGAAATTTGGCGTCCACATCCAGTGTTTAGCCTGCATGCGCCCGCAAATCGAGCGCAGTATCCCTTGAAGAGAACATATTCTACCCGTCCTTCAGGGCAGGGCAACCTGTAAATTTATGGGCTGTCAGTTCCAACCCGATACGCAATCATGCCAACGGCTTGGCGTGCCTTATTTTTCGTTTCCCGGGATGCCCGCACCGTTGCCAGCGGCAGGAAAAACGTCAAGGCGAGTTGGGCATGGCGATAAAGCCATGATGTCGGTAGAAAGCCGCACATGACGAAGACACTCGACTTCCGGTATCATTCCCTGACTGAATTAAGGCTTTTTGCGGAAGGTAGAGGTGCAAAAGTCATGGGCATATACATCCCCTCCGTTGTTCCCGGTTACGCGCGCGCCGAGCGAGGATTCACGTTGCTGGAACTGCTGGTGGTGATCGTCATCATCGGTTTGCTGGCGGCCTACGTGGGGCCGCGTTATTTTTCACAACTGGGCAAATCGGAACGTAGTGTCGCCAAGGCGCAGATCGAGGGATTGGGGCGGGCGCTGGATGCCTATCGACTGGACACGGGGTATTATCCGAATACGGAACAGGGCTTGAACGCGCTGAACGCGCGTCCCGACGACGAACCCAAATGGAATGGTCCCTACCTGCAAAAGGCTGTGCCGCCTGACCCCTGGGGTAATCCTTATGTATACCGCTCGCCGGGCCAGGGAGGGGATTTCGATTTGCTTTCGCTGGGCAAGGATGGTCGGACGGGCGGCGATGGCGATAGCACTGATGTGTCATACCACTGACCACCGGACAGAATTCGCATGACACGCGAGCGCGCGCTGACGAATTCGCGGGAAACGGCGTCATCACCCTCCCCTTCCGTCCTGCCGCCTTTGCGCCTCAAGGTGCAAAGCGCGAGCGGCGCCATGCAGGTGCTCGAATTTTCCGGTGTTTCCCAGGCAGAAGCCGTGCGGCGCGCGGTAGCGCGTGGTTTCGTCGTGCTGGCGCTGGAATCGGCGAGCGCGGCGGCTGAAGTCTCGACAGGACGAGAGTCATTCCCACTCCTGTTGTTCAGCCAGGAATTGCTGGCGCTCCTGGATGCCGGCCTCAATCTGACAGAGGCATTGGCAACCCTGCTGTCCAAGGAACGGCATGACTTCGCGCGCAGTGTACTGGAGCAGATTTTGCGAGCGCTGCGCGAGGGATGCAATTTTTCCGACGTATTGGCGGCGCAGCCCCGGAACTTCCCCGCTGTTTATGTCGCCACAGTGCGCGCCGCCGAACGCACCGGCGATTTGCCCCAGGCGTTGTCGCGTTACATTGCCTACCAGATCCAGTTTGAAACCCTGCGCAAGAAGCTCGTTTCGGCGACTATTTATCCGATCATGTTGTTGTCCGTCGGCGGGTTGGTGACCTTGTTCCTGCTGGGCTATGTGGTGCCGCGCTTTGCGGTGGTGTATGAGTCTTCAGGGCGCGACCTGCCCTGGCTGTCCGCCATGTTGTTATCGTTCGGCAAACTCGTCCATGGGCATTGGCAGGTTGCCCTGTTGGTACTGGTTGCGGTTGGCGCGCTGCTTGTCTGGAGTCTGTCGCAACCCGGATGCCGAAAGTGGTTGCTGGACCAGATGCTGCGCCTGCCTTTTTTCGCAGCACAGGCCAACGCATTTCGATTATCGCGTTTTTACCGCGCGGTGAGCCTGTTGCTTTCAGCGGGGATCGCGCTGCCGAAAGCGCTGGAAATGGTGGGCGGATTACTGGGGTCGGAGCAGCAAACACGGCTCGCGCAAAGCCGTGTGGCCGTGGAGCAGGGGCAGCCCTTGTCGGTTGTCCTGGTGGCGCATGCTCTGGCAACCCCCGTGGCCGAATCACTAATCAAGGTGGGCGAGCGTTCCGGACAGATGGCGCAGATGCTGGAACGCACGGCGCGTTTTGCCGATGAGGAATTTTCCCGCTGGATTGACTGGGCGACGCGCCTCATGGAGCCGATTCTGATGACAGTGATCGGCATCGTGATCGGTACGGTAGTGGTGTTGATGTACCTGCCGATTTTCGAATTGGCGGGAAGCCTGCAATGACGGCGGGCATGGGTACAACGAGTACATTATCCATTGACGCGCCCGTTCTCGACGCCGCGTTGTTACAACGGGCGCGCGAACATTGCGCGCAGACGGACACAACCCTCCTGCGCGCCGTGCAGGAAATTTCCGGCTGGTCATCCGCCAGATTGATGCGTGTGCTGGGAAAGCATTTCGGTTATCCGGTGTTGCGCATGTCGGATTTACAGGCGTTGAATCCCGATTTCGAGGCGCTGGCCTACACCGACTGTGTACAGCGACAAATGCTGTGGGTGCGGGACGCGGCGGGACGGGGGATGTTGGTGTTTTCCGATCCCTTTGATGACGCCGCCGAAGCCTGGGGATTGCGGCGTGGAGCAAACCGTCACGCCAGGGCGCGCGTGGCGCTCTCGCATCCCGAAGACATACAGGCTTATCTGGCGCAGCAGGAACGCCAGATGCGCGCAATGGATGGCCTGGACATGGAAGCGAAGGTCACGAGCGACGATGAGGTAGCGACCGTCATTACCCTGGCCTCAATCCGCGACGATGCCAGCCCAGTTGTGCGGCTGGTCAATTCGACCCTCTACGACGCCCTGAAATTGCAGGCCAGTGACATCCATATGGAATGTGACGCAGGTCGTCTGCGCGTTTCCTACCGTATCGACGGTGTACTGGCGCCAATTACCGAAGTGCAAGGCCAGGACATGACCGAGCAGGTCATCTCGCGCATAAAAGTCATGGCGGAACTGGATATTGCCGAACGTCGCATTCCGCAGGATGGTCGTTTCAAGGTGCGCATCAACACGCGGGAACTGGATTTCCGGGTGTCGATCATGCCCAATATCTTTGGCGAGGACGCGGTGCTGCGTTTGCTTGACCGCCAGTTGCTGACCGAGGAGGCGCGCGCCCTGCGCCTGGACAACCTGGGTCTGGATGCGCATGCCATGACGGACATCCGCAAGCTGGCGACCAAGCCGCATGGCATGTTGCTGGTAACCGGTCCGACAGGTTCCGGCAAAACGACGACGCTCTACGCCGCCATCACCGAAATCCATACCGGACGGGAAAAGATCATTACCATCGAAGATCCGGTGGAATATCGTCTGCCGCGCGTGCTACAGATTCCCGTGAATGAAAAAAAGGGACTGACGTTTGCACGCGGATTGCGCTCGATTCTGCGACACGATCCCGACAAGATCATGGTTGGCGAAATCCGTGACGGCGAAACGGCGCAGATTGCCGTGCAGGCGGCGCTGACCGGACACCTGGTATTCACGACTGTACACGCGAACAATGTCTTCGATGTGCTCGGACGCTTCCTGCACATGGGAGTGGACGCCTACAGTTTCGCTTCCGCGCTGAACGGCATCGTCGCGCAACGTCTGTTGCGCATCAATTGTCCGCATTGCGCCGTCGAGTCGACGCCGGACATGGAAACCCTGCGACAGGCGGGACTCAGCCGTGAGGAAACAGCCGATTGGCGCTTCAAGGCAGGCAAAGGATGCGGACAATGCCGTGGCGTCGGTTACAAGGGGCGCAAAGCCATTGCCGAAGTGCTGATACTGAACGACCGCCTGCGCGAATTGATCATCCAGCGCGCGCCAATTTCCACGCTCAAGGCGGAAGCCAGGCAGGCGGGATTGCGCGCCCTGGAACAAACCGCCCTGGAATGGGTGGCGAGCGGTGAAACAACCCTGGAGGAAGTCGCGCGTGTCACGGGGTAAGGGGTTTTCCCCCGCGCGCACATCCGCCCGGCAAACGCTCTGCCTGTGGGCGGGCAATCGTCGCTTGCGATGGGGTTTACTCACTGGGCGGGGCAAGCATGCCGTTTGGCGGGAACTGGGCAACATGGTAATTCGCAAGGACGGCGAAGCTGTCGTACTTTCCGTTTTGTGCGCCACCCTGCGGAATTTGCCCGGAGATTTGCCCGAAGATGCGCACGCGCCTGAATTACGGGTATTTATCGCGGAGACCTGGCTGCCCATCGCCTCGCTTCCCTGGAGTTCAAACCTGCTCAACCGGGATTCTGCGCGGGCGTTTGTGCGCGATTATCTTGTTAACCTTGGCTTTGCCGTGGCGGCAGACGACGAAATCCGCCTGGACGACGCGCCCTACGGCAAGACGCGGCTGGCAATTGCCTATCCGCAGGCGTTGTTGCAGGCCATCCGGATGTGCGCGACGCGCTGGCGCGTCCATTGGCGCTCGTTATGTCCGATGGCGTTGTTGGCCTGGAACGTCTTGTCGCGCAAATATCCAGCGCGCGCCTTGATGCTGTTCGACAGGGAAAACGTGACCTTGTGCCTGGGCGAACCCGGACAGGCCATGCGCCGGGCACGTTTGCAGGAGATCAGGACGCAGGCGCCAGCGCGCAGGCATCCGCCCGCGGATACCGTGTCCCTAGTTTGGAAACGTCTGTGCCTACGCCAACCGCAAGCGGGGGAAATCAAGGAAGTCCTGGTGGTAAACATGCCCTCCAGTGTGCATTTCCCCGTTGCCTGGCCCCCACCCTTCGTCTTGCCCGACAGCCCCTGGCAACGCCTTGAGCCAAACGCGAAATGGCTGGGCGCCGATACCGGCGCGCATGCGCTTGACGCTTGCGCCCGCCCGCCACGCCGTCGCGCCGTGCATTGGCTTGCGTTGATCGTGGCGCTGATGGTCGCGGGCGGGCTGGCGTTTGAAACCTGGACACAATTCAGACGCGCAAACGCCTCCCGCATCGCATATGAAACCTCCCGTCAGGTCACGCGCGTAGCGCCGCCTCCAGTCTGGAGCCGCGACGAACTGGCGCGAATCGCCATCGTCAATACAGCCATCCGGCAGGTGAACCTGCCGATTGGCGCTGTCCTGCAAGCCCTGCGTCCGCCCAGGGATATCCGCGTCGCCGTGTTGCAGGTAGAAACCGCTGTCGCCCCGGACATCCATGCCGCCAACACGCTCAAGATCACGGCGGAAGCGGCCAGCAGCGCCGAAATGACGCGCTATGTTGCCTTTGTTTCCGAGCGCAAGCCTTTCATTCGCGCCTACCTGACGCACCATGAAATTTCCGGCGACGACGCGGCGCGGTTTCGCTTCACGATGGAGGCGCAGTGGGACGATTGACGCTGGGCACGGAAAATGCCATCGGCAGTCTTGCTGCGCGTCTGGTCTGGAACGCGCGCCAGAGTCTTGCCGCCCTGTCGCGTTCCCTGGATATCTGGAGTTGGTCGATGCTGACCGCCCTGTGTCTGGCGGCGGGCATGGCAGGAGCGTTGGAATGGCAACAGCGACAGGCGGAAAACTGGGAAGCGCGTTATCGGATGTCGCTGCACGCAAAACCGGACAGGCCGCCTGTCGAAACACCGGATGACGGACGCCAGCGCCTGCGCGAATTTGAACAATTACTGTTGCCCCACCCGGATATTCCGCAGGCGGTGCAGGATATACTGGGCGCCGCCGAAGACGCCGGGTTGTCGATTCGCAGCGCAGAATACCAGGCGCAGACGGAGGCGCGGGGCGGGTTCATGCGCTATCGCGTCAATTTGCCCGTGCAAGGCACGGCAGATGCGGTCAACCAATACATTTACACCGCCTTGCTGCGCCAGAAAAACCTGGCGCTGGAGAGTGTGCAACTGAAACGTGACAGTCTGGACTCCTCCGAGCTTGAGGCGCGCATTCAATGGGTGCTGCTGACGCGCCTGCCGCCCGCAACCAGCGCACAAGAGGGAGCAAGGCCATGAAATGGATTTCGCGTTCGCGTCTGCTTCTGTCAGCAGCCCTGGTTGCTACCTTGCTGGCGGCCTGGTTCGCGCCGGAAAAACAGGAAGACGAGGGTGTCGTCCTGGCGCGTTCCACACGACCACAATTCGATTCATCCCGACCAGATATGGCACGCAACACGTTTGTCATCCAGGATGGCTCTCGCAAAACCGCTGCGGCAAAATCGGTCGAAATACTCAGGATCAGGGAGCGCCAAGCGCTGGAAAACGAGGAAGTTTCCCTGTTCTCCGCCGCTGACTGGCAACAGCCCGAAGCGATTCCGTCGGAAACATTCCCTCTGGAAGAAGCACCTCCGCCTGCGCCCACGGCGCCGCCATTGTCATTTCGAATAATGGGACGCTACATGGACGGTGGGCAAAGCGTGGTATTTTTGCAGCAGGCAGAGCAGAGTTGGGCTGTGCGTGAAGGAGATACGCTGGATGGGTTGTACAAGGTGGAACATATTGGTCATGATGTTGTCCAGTTGCGCTACCTGCCCCTGGATGAAGTGCAAACCTTGTCAGTAGACGATGGCGCGCTGTGAGTGTTGTGATCTGAATTCCGTTTTTTTACAGGAAGCGTGGCATGAATAAAACAGATAGATTCCTTCCATAATTCCTTTTCTTCCCTCGCTCCGGAATATTCGTCCTTGAAGAAAAAACCAGCCGGAAACAATGTCATTTTTTCAAACCTCAAATCACTCACTCAAATCATTTGCGTTGCTCATTCTTCAAAATCGCCTCTAATGTTTGAATCAATTCCGCAGGAAGTGCAAGATCGGACGAAAAAACATTATCGTCCTGCTTATTACCAAGCACTATACAAAATATATCAAAAAGCGCTTCAACACGCGATTCAATTTCATGGATTCTGTTTAATCTTAGGCTACAGCACAATTTTAGTTCTGCGAGTTTAACATCACGCCAACCCTGATTAAAATTCTTCATGAAAGCATCTTTCTCAAAAGTTAAAAAAATAGAAAGCGCAGCTTCGTATTGCCCAACATCGTAGTATTGGCAACCTAAAAGTTCTTTTGCATACATATAATTAGCACAACCTTCCCCATAGCCCACTGTTTTCTTGAGTTGCTCCTCAACAATTCGATTTCTTTCTACGCTGTCAACTGCGTTATCTGGCAGGTGGTACCAAGCATAACCCAAAAAATATTCCTCGTCGGGCGTCCTTTTCTTGTTGTTCAAGAGGAAGATTGCCTTGCGAAGACAGTCAGTCGACTCCGACGGATTAATAACAGACGTACCTGCTTCAATCAAAATTTCAATATCATCATATTTTAGCGCCTCGCCAGAAGCCACGATGTCATTTATTTCATCAGCAGAGTGTTTTTGGTTTTCTATTTTCATAAAGTTCTCTCTATGGAGTTTTTGGACAATCTGTTTTTAACAATCAAATCCTTTACCCTGCTTGATCAGTTGATTCCCTTTGTCTTTCAACGCTTTCCCGATTTCACATCCGATTTTATCACTTTCTCGAACAAGTTGGCTACCAGCTTGCTTATCCGGCTTTGTCGGCGTAGTAGTTGAGGCTGTCCAACATGTCGCCGGAGCGGTCGAGGATGGTGTGGTTGCCATCTTCCGGGTAGGTCCTTATTGTGGCAGGAGCCCAGTCTTTCCAGGCGTTCCCACTGGGGTCGGTTTCGGTTTCAAAGCGGTTTGAAATGCGGGATTTCAGTTCCGCGCCGATTTCGGTCATTGCGGGCGTCAGGTCGTCCGTGCGCGCGGCGATCTGGGCGAGGCGCTCCAGCACGGTTGTGTTGCCGACCAGTTCAATCTTGATCGACATCTTCTTCCGACAGTCTGGCGAAGCGCAGGAAATCGGGCAAGTTGACATCCTCGCGGATCGACTTAATTTCCTCCCGCGTCAATGGCGGCCTGCGCGGCGGCACAACGTGGATACCCAACCGTTCAGCAATCTCTTCTGACTCACGGATGCGCTTGTCGGGGTCGAGCCTATCGGGGTCGGACGAGTCAGTTTTTTTCATATTTTCAATGCCTTGAAGATGCGCTCCGGGATGGCGGCGGTTTCCGGGTGGGCCAAACGCAGATCGATTTCCTCACCCGTGCCGCCGCCGCGCACCTGAGCGTACAACTCCGCCACAGTTTCTTCAAGGCCCGACGGGTAATCCTGGGTAACGTACCGAAAAACCTCGGTTTCCCGCTCGCACCATCCGCGCTGATCCAGTGTCAGCAGATGCTTCCGTTCCTTCTGCCACGCGTCAAAAACTTCCTTGAAACGTGATATTTCGTGGATTTGATCCAGGGCGTGCCTTGTCTCGTGTCGAAGCAACGCTCATACGTCAGACCTTCGTATCCCCGAACGGGCTTCTCCTATTTTGCGCCGGTTCGGCAAGTGGAAAAGCCTAGGCGGCGCCTGGCCTTTTCGAAGTAAAAACAACGGAAAACCCGTCCGGTCGGGGAGGTTTTTATTGGGTTTATTGTGTTTGAAGGCAGGCAAAGCCTGCCTTCAAACACAAATATCCCCGTCCAAAACTAAGTTCTTACTTTTGGACGTTTCTTTTGCAGGTTTTCACCTTGTGTCGTTTCTTTTGAAAAATGACAGGATAAAAATGAGGAAAAGAATGATCGGTATGAAAACGACAAGACAGGCTGCGAGAAACAGGATGCCATCGAGAAGAAAGGGTATCCCCATTTTTTCCAGAAGAAAGCCGCCCAGCCCCGCCGCGAGCAGGAGTAAAAGGACGCGCTCGCAGCGCGTTTCGCTGGTAATTTTACGTCGCAAAGTGAAGCTCTCCTTATTGATACGTCAAAAAGTGAAAACCTATTTTCCCCGGATTGGTCAGCGGAAAATCCCAGGCAAAGTCTGGCCTTTCAGAAGCAAAAACAACGAAAACCCAAGTGGCTTGGGTTCTTCGTTGGGTTTGTCGGGTTTTGAGACTGGCTTCGCCTACCTCAAAACCCTAAATTGAACCGGCCAAAATTAGGTTTTTACTTTCGGACACACCAATCATGGCGCATCCCTCATAATTAAAGCAGGCGATTCAGTTTACACTGGATGTTCAACGAATGCTACGCGGTCCCGAAGAGACGTGCCGCAGTCTTTCGCAGACCTTCGCCACCCTACCCCGGGAAGCGGCTTCCGCCCAGACCGCATGGAGGCAGGCAAGCCGACAGGCAGGCGCGGATCAGGACAAGCTGAAGGCTGCGATGCTGGCGGTGGCGAAAGAAGCCGCGGCGGCCAAGGCGCAAACCCGGCAACTGCTGAATATTCAGAACAAGCTTTTCCTGGAGGAAAAGAATCTGCACGAGCAAGAAACCTTGCTCGCGCGGATCAAGACCGGGGAAATGGTGACGATGGAGAAGCGTTCCATCGACCAGTAGATTGCGGATAACCAGCGGCTCACCGAAGAGAAGAAGCACGAACTCGATAAGTTGCTCTCCGAAATCCTGCGCCACGAGACGGCGGCGCAAACGGCGCGGGAACGAGCAGTGGGCATTCGCGTCGCGGGCGAGGATAGAATCCGCGAACTCCAGCGGCGCAACATGGACGAGGAAGCGCGCGAAGCGGATATCGCTGTGCGCGCCGCCGAAAAGATCGGGGCGGCCAGGGACGCGCTGGCCGCCGCGCGCGGCGCGGCGAAGAGAGGCGATGTGAAGGAAGCGGAATCCTTGGCGCAAAAGGTGCAGGAATTCGCCAGCGCCGCCGAATCGCTGGAGTCGAGTTTGCGGGACACGAACGCAGCCATCCGCGTGGTGCGCGAATCCACCGCGGTTGCCGCCGCCTCGATAGCCGTCGCCAGAACGAATGAACACGCCCAGGCCACTGCCGAAAACGCAGCAAACGCGCTCACGGAACGTATCAATGCACTCGCCCGTGCTCTGGATGAACTCTCGCGTGAAAAACGCAGTATCGAGATACAGGACAATATTTCGCAAACGCAGGCAAACATCGCGGCGTTAAAACGCAGCCCGGCGAAAATCCCGCGCAACATCTACACCACGCATCACATTCGCACCGTAGAGGAAAAGCTGGCGGGCGGCATGGTGGGCGTGACGCCCAAGCGTCGTTTGGCGCAGAGTGGGCGGCTACCTGGCTACGGTGGCGGCAACCGCGTTCATGTACTGCCAGAGAGCGTCGTCACAAGATTTCTGCCCATAGGGCGATACAACGGATTTGCACGGCAGCCACGAAAGAAGCCTGATTACGGGTCGTAATGCCGTGCCAACGCTTCAGATGTATGAACGCATTCTTCACCAGATGTCGATGCCGATACAGATGTTCGTCATACGGACGCAACACTTTCCGATCCTTCTTCGGCGGAATCACCACCTGCATTCCCGCCCCTTCTGCCTTCTCCACAATTTCATTCGTGTCGTAACCGCGCTCCGCCAGCAGGCACTGCGCATCAATCCCGTCGATCAACTCGCCTGCCTTTGTGCAATCCGCTCGGGTACCCTCTGTAACAAATACTCCGACACAAATCCGTTGGCCGCGTACTCATAGTGCGTCTCCCGGCCCCGGGAATCGATCCGGCTTGTGCCTTGCCTTGCGTGTTGTAGCTCAACCTGCTTGCTCCCGTCCGGCAGCACCCCCGCAATCGTGCCAGGTTTGTCGCATGTGCCTTGTGCGCAAGATTTGTGGTCTGGCCCGGATAGGTGAACCATACCCGACCTTCCAACGGCTTCTTCACGCTCTCTGGCACTCCCGCCGTCAGGTTCGTGTTCGTCCGCTCGTGATGCCAGTACTGGATTTCCGCCTTTGTGTAGTCCCGACGATGCCGGGCGTTCGCCGTCGCGTCCCAGTAGAATATGTTGCGGCTGTTGAGATAGGCGTTGTGAAGATTCACCCCTCTTGGAACCTGTAGCTCCGAGTAGCCAATCCCCGGCGCTGTGTGCCGGCTCTCTATCCTTTCCGTCTCCCTCGCCGCATTCGTCAGCTCCACCCAACGCGTCGTCCCGTCCTCTCCAGAGTTGAACCGGCTTGTCCCGTACGGCGTCGTCAGTTGCTCGACGAACTCGCTTGCCCCCCCGATAGCCCACGCGCGACGTCAGCCCCAGGGCGTCCGTGATCGACAGCAGACGGCCCGCCGCATCGTATTCCACCTTCGCCTTGCGACCACGCGGATCCGCACGAACAACTGCCAAAGCCCGGATCGGGGGACGGCGTGCACGATTGGGTCTGTGTATCGTCTGATCCCGGGGGAACGCCCGCGCCGATGATCCGTTCGCTTTCACCGGCGCTGGCAAGACGCAAACCAGTCAATGGCTTCCTGTCTTCTTCCGCACTTGCCGGAACTCCCGCCTTCGCCAGGAAGTAGCCGCTCCCCTCGCTTTCCAGCACTTCTCCCTTCACCCAGTGATCCACACCCAGCGCCGCGTCCCGAATCCGGTAGCGCATCCCTCCCTTCGCATCCCCTTCCGCTTCCACTATCGCCGCATAGTGACCACTCTTCCAGTGAATCACCGACGGCACCGGAA
>JAISME010000077.1 GCA_031276915.1 Zoogloeaceae bacterium | reverse complement strand
GCTCCTGGCTCTCTCACGGAATCATCTCTGTTCCAAGGGCGCAACGAACTATCCAGCCGGGCCGGTCAAACGGGTGGAATCTATCCGCTTCGGCCTGCAAGGGGAAGATACAAGGGTGTACAAGGGGGATGGATCACCGCCCCCTGAGAAAAAGGCGATCCAGGGCGTCCATGGAAAGCTCCGTCCAGGTGGGGCGACCGTGGTTGCACTGGTCGGCGCGCTCGGTGGCCTCCAGTTGGCGCAGGAGCGCGTCCATTTCCGGCTGGGTCAGTTGCCGGTGGGCGCGTACCGAGCCATGGCAGGCCATCGTCGCCAGCAGCGCGTTGCGGTGGGCGGCGACCAGTTGGCTGACGCCGTGTTCCTCGAGCTCCGCCAGCAAGGCGCGGGCGAGACTGGCCGGGTCGCTGTCCGCGAGTGGCGCGGGGACGGCGCGCAGCGCCAACTGGCCGGGACCGGCGCCGCTGAATTCAAAGCCCAGTTCGGACAGGGTGCCGGCGTGCTCCTCGACGGTGGCGATTTCCAGGGGCGAGGCGGAGAACACCACCGGGATCAACAATGCCTGCCGGGTGATCTGCTGCGTGTCCAGCGCCGTTTTCAGGCGTTCGTAGACGATGCGCTCGTGCGCGGCGTGCATGTCGACCAGCACCAGTCCGCGCGTGTTCTGGGCGAGGATATACACGCCATGCAATTGCGCGAGCGCGTACCCCAGCGGCGCGCCGGCATGCTCCGGCGGGAAGGCCGCGGCTTCCGGGCCGCGCCCCCCCCGCGTTTCGCGCGCGGGAAAGACGGTGGGCGCGAAACCGGGCGTGTTTCCGGCATCGCGGGAGGGAGCGTCGGTCATCGCCTGCCGGACGAACTCCAGGTACGCGTCCGTCGCGCCCTCGTGAACGTCCAGGTTGCCCTGGCGCGGCGGCATGGAACCGGGATCGCCGCCGCCGGGCAGCGCAAACCGCCGATGGCTGCCACCGTCGGAGACGGCGGGCGCGTCGGCGCGGGGCGCGGATTCCATCGAGACAGGCGCGGCCAGCGCTCGTTGCAGCGCGTGGAAAAGAAACTGGTGCACCGCCTGCGCGTCGTGGAAACGAACCTCCGTCTTGGCCGGATGCACGTTTACGTCCACCCGCGCCGGGTCAATGGACAGGAAAAGGCAGACCGTGGGTTGCCGGCTGCCGTGCAGCACGTCGCGGTAGGCTTCCCGAAGCGCGTGCGCGATCACCCTGTCGCGCACGAAGCGGCCATTGACGAAGGCGTATTGCACGGCCTTTCCTTCCCTGGCCCAGGTCGGGTCGATGATGAAGCCGGAGAGTCGCAGCGGTCCGGCAGCGGTTTCCACCGGACGGGCATGCCGCAGGAAGTCGTCGCTCAGGATGGCGCGCAGGCGCTGGCGCTGGCCGGATCTCGGCAGTTGCAGTACGGCGCGGTCATTGTGGGAGAGCGTGAAAGCCACCTGGCAATGGGCGAGCGCGATACGTTTCAGGGTCTCGGCGCAGTGCCCGAATTCGGTGCCTTCCGACTTCAGGAATTTGCGCCGCGCCGGCGTGTTGTAATACAGGTCGCGCACTTCAACCATCGTCCCGGCCATGCGCGCGGCGGGTTCCGGTTCCGCCCCCGCCTCGCCGCGCAATCTCCAGGCGTACTGGCTTCCCCGCGCGCGGCTGGTGAGCGTCACCCGGGCGACGGAAGCGACAGAGGCCAGCGCCTCGCCGCGAAAACCCATGCTGGCGACGCCTTCCAGGTCGGCGAGCGAGCGGATTTTGGATGTCGCGTGCCGGGTCAGCGCCAGGACGAGATCGTCGCGCTCGATGCCACATCCGTCGTCGCCGACCCGGATTCGCTTGGTGCCGCCTTCCTCCAGATGCGCCTCGATCACCGCGCTGCCCGCGTCCAGGCTGTTTTCCAGCAGTTCCTTCAGTACGGACGCCGGACGTTCCACCACCTCGCCCGCAGCGATCTGGCTGACGAGCAGGTCGGGCAAGGCGCGGATGCGGGGCGGGGCGGGCGGAGCGGGGGACATGACTTGGATTCCTGGACCATGCCCGGAATTATAGCGCCCGAACCCGGAACCCCGGCGGGGACGTTAGAATACGCGCTTTCCATGAGGCGCCGCGCATGTCTTCGCAAGATTTCCTGCTTGCTCCCAGCATTCTTTCCGCCGATTTCGCCCGTCTGGGCGAGGAGATCGGGAATGTGGTCGCCGCCGGGGCGGACTGGGTGCACTTCGATGTGATGGACAACCATTACGTGCCCAACCTCACGGTCGGTCCGCTGGTGTGCGCCGCCATCCGTCCCCACACCACGGCGCCCATCGACGTGCATCTGATGGTGAAGCCCGTGGATCGCATCATTCCCGATTTCGTTGCCGCCGGGGCCGACATCATCACTTTCCACCCGGAAGCTTCGGAGCATATCGACCGCACCCTCGGCCTGATCCGCGACAAGGGCGCCCGGGCCGGGCTGGCGTTCAACCCGGCAACATCGCTGCATCATCTGGAATACGTGCTGGACAAGCTCGATGTCGTGCTCCTGATGAGCGTCAATCCGGGTTTCGGCGGGCAGTCTTTCCTCCCCGGCGCGCTCGTGAAACTTGCCGCGGCGCGGGCGCGGCTCGACGCGTACGCGGCGCAGGGCGGTCGCCGCATTCGCCTGGAAGTCGATGGCGGCGTAAAGGCGGCCAACATCGCCGACATCGCCCGCGCCGGCGCGGATGTCTTCGTGGCCGGTTCCGCCATCTTCGGCGCGGCGCGGCGCGGTGATCCCCACGCCTACGACACGGCGATCGCCGAACTGCGCGCGGAACTGGGGCGTTGCCGGTGAACGCCCTGCCCATGTCCATACCCATGTCCGGCCTTTCCGGCGACAGCGCCGGCCCGCGGCTTATTCGGGAATGCGGCGCCGCGCTGTGAGGTTGCCGTCCACGGGACGATTCATGAAATCCCGGATCGCGTCCCGCGCGATGTTTTCCACTCCCCGCCGGATTTCCTCGGCGATTGCCGGGAAAGCCGCTTGCAGGGCCGCTTCGACCAGGGTGGGGACTTCCGCCTGCAGGCGGTCGCTGACGGCTTTCGAGAGGCGCGCGTCCAGGGCTTCCCGGCTGGGGGCGACGGGCGTTTTCCGCCACACCGTGTCCTGGATCCTGTCTTCCCCCGCCTCCCGGTTCGCCCGCGCCGGAACCGCTGGAATTGCTGGAATCTCATGGTGCTCGACCACTTCCGTCAGTTCCGGCACATCCTCGTGCTCTGCAGTGGTTGTGTCCGGCGGCTGTCCTTCCCAGGTGAAAAGATCCAGGTCGATGTGGGGAATGGTTTCCGGCATTGTCAATGTTTCGTCGCCATGTCCGTGTACCGGATTTCGCATCCCATTGCCTGGTAGCGCCGGGTTCGCTCCCGCGCCCGCTGGCGATCCGCAGCGTTTTCCTCCACGAGTTCGATCAGGTTTTCGTAGCGTTCGAATCCGGGCGGTATCCCGTCGTCCAGATTCAGGAGCCGCGCGCGCGAACAGGTTGGCGGCAGGGTTTCGAGATGTTCCGCCCCTCCGGCGATCAGGACCGGCGTTTCCGCCGCCAGGGGTGCGTCGGCGCGGCAATGGGGAATGAAGCCCAGGGGCGCCTGCGTCCACAGGAGGCGGTCGATCAACTGGGCGCGTTCCGGGTCGGGCGTGTAGATGATGAAATCCTTTCCCTGCGCGCAGGCGCGGGCCACCAGGCCGCAGGCCGCGTCCAGCCGGTTCGGGAGGCGGTAGTAGACAAAGACGCGGGTCATGCGCCGTACCCTTCCCGTGCCGCGCGCGCGAGCAGGAAGTGCGCGAGCAGGGCGACGGGACGTCCGGTCGCGCCTTTCTGGCTGCCGGATTTCCAGGCGGTTCCCGCGATGTCCAGGTGCGCCCAAGCGTATTTTCGCGTGAAGCGGGAAAGAAAACATGCCGCCGTGACCGCGCCCGCCGGGCGTCCGCCGGTATTGGTCATGTCCGCGAACGGACTTTTGAGGCTTTCCTGGTATTCCTCCCACAGGGGCAGGCGCCAGACCTTGTCGAGCGCGGCCTCGCCCGCCGCTGCCAGTTCCCGCGCCAGGGTGTCCACGTCGGTGAAGAGGCCGGTCGCCACGTGTCCGAGGGCGATCTTGCAAGCGCCGGTGAGCGTGGCGACATCGATCACCGTCTCCGGCGCGAATCGTTCCGCGTAGGCGAGCGTGTCGCACAGGATCAGGCGGCCTTCGGCGTCGGTATTGAGAATCTCGATGGTTTGTCCGGAAAGCGAGGTGACGATGTCGCCAGGCCGGGTCGCCCCCCCGTCGGGCATGTTCTCGCATGCCGGCGCGAGGGCGACGAGATTGAGCGGCAATCCGAGCCGGGCGGCGACCAGCGTGGTTCCGAGCACGGCGGCTGCGCCACACATGTCATACTTCATCTCGTCCATTTCGGCGGCGGGTTTCAGGGAAATTCCCCCGGAATCGAAGGTGATGCCCTTGCCGACGAGCACGATGGGCGGCGCGCCACTCCTGCCGCCCTTGTGGCGCAGGACAATCAGTTTCGGCGGCTGGCGTGATCCTTGCGCGACCGCCAGCAGCGCGCCCATGCCCAGTTTTTCCATGTCTTTCCGCTCGAGCACCTCAAGGCGCAGGGCATGCGTTTTCGCCAGCCGTTCCGCCGCGCGGGCGAGGTAGTCCGGCGTGCAGACGTTGCCCGGCTGGTTGCCGAGATCCCGCGCCAGGGCGATTCCTTCCGCGATGGCCGCGCCTTCCGCCAGGGCGCGCTTCGCCGCTGCCGGCGGATCATCCATCGGGAAAACCAGTTTCTTCAGCGCGGCGGGCCTGGTTTTTTCGCGCTTGTATTCCTCGAACGCGTAGGTGGCGTCTTGCGCGGCGATTGCCGCCTGGCGCAGCCGCTGGACGGGATCGTCGCGTTCGGGCGGGCTATCCAGAAGCGCGCACACGGCTTCCCGGGCGCGTGTTGTCCGCAGGGCGCGCAGGGCGGTGGCGAGGGCCGCGCCACGGGTTTCCGGGCGCAGGTCCTTTTCCTTCCCCAGCCCGACAAGCAGCAGGCGTTCGCAGGCGAGGCCCGGTGTGTCGAAAAGGGTTGTGACGCTGCCGGACTTGCCCGTCAGGTCGCCGCGCCGGGCGAGCCTGCCGAGGTGTCCGCCGGAAGCCTTGTCCAGCAGGTGGGCGCTGGCGGTGAATTTTCCCTCTTCGAAAACGCCGGCGATGATCGTGCCGCGTTCCTTTTCCAGGCGTATGCTTTTTATGCTAAATTCCACGCGCCGCTTCCTCTCTGGTCATGGTCGAAACCGGATGAATGGGGTGATTATCCCTGCAATTTTTCCTTGAAGTCAAAACGTAAATGATCTTTGAACGCGCCGCGCGGCGCGAATTTTCCCATTCTGCGGCTGGTGTTTTCGCCGCGCTTTTCGCTATCCTCATTTCCACGCAGATGATCCGGCTTCTGGGCGAGGCGGCGGGCGGGCGGCTTGCGCCGGAGGCGGTTGCCGCCTTCCTCGGGTTTTCCGCGCTCAATTACCTGCCCGTTCTCCTTTCCCTGACCCTGTTCATTTCCATCCTGCTGCCGCTTTCCCGCGCCTACCGGGATTCGGAGATGGTGGTCTGGTTCGCTTCGGGCCTGCCGCTGACCGCCTGGCTGCGTCCCGTGTTCCATTTTTCGTTGCCCATCATCGTGGCGGTGGCGGTGCTGGCGCTCTTTCTTTCGCCCTGGGCGGCCTCCCAGAGCGCTGACTACCGCAACCGGCTGAACGCCCGCAACGACGCCACCCGCATTACCCCCGGCGCGTTCCAGGAGGCCAGCGCCGGCGAGCGCATCGTCTTTGTCGAGCAGGTGGAGGCGGAGGCCGGATATGTTCGCAACGTGTTCGTCACCACGGTGCAGGATGGTCGCCTGGGCGTGGTCATGGCCGCCATGGGACGCCAGGAGACCATGCCGAACGGCGACCGCTTCCTGATGCTGCACGATGGTCGCCGCTACGAGGTGGAGCCGGGATCGGCGGAATTCCGCGTGCTGGCCTTCGACCGTTACGGCGTGCGCCTTTTCGACGCCAGGGTGCGGAACGAGCGCGGACTGCGCGCCATCCCGACCTTGGATCTCTGGGGCAGCCGCCAGCCGCGCGAGCAGGGCGAACTGCTCTGGCGGCTTGGGCTTCCCGTGTCCACCCTCCTGCTGGCCTTGCTCGCCATTCCCCTGTCCTTCGTCAATCCACGCGCCGGGCGTTCGCTCAACCTGTTGCTTGCCGTCGCGCTTTTCTCGCTCTACAACAACCTGCTTTCCATCAGCCAGGCCTGGGTGGCGCGGGAGCAGCTTTCCTGGCAACTGGCGCTCTTCCTGCCGCATGTGCTGATGCTGCTGATCCTGGCGCTCCTCTTCTACCGGCGCCTGACGATCCTCGCCTTCTGGCGGCGAAGACGATGAAGATCTACCGGAAGCACCTGTGCCGGGAGATTCTTGCCGCCATCCTGCTCGTGCTGGCCGCGCTCGTGGCCCTCTATGGCTTCTTCGATGTCATCGAGAGCCTGAAGGATGTCGGACGGGGGGGGTTTTCCGCGCGACACGCCTTTGCCTACGTTGGCCTGCGGCTGCCCGGACGCTGCTACGAGCTGATGCCCATCGCCGTGCTGATCGGTGCGCTCTATGCGCTTTCCGGCCTGGCCCGGCATTCGGAAATCACGGTGCTGCGCGCTTCCGGCATGACGACCTGGCAGCTTCTCGCGCAGCTTTTCACGGTGGCGGGCGTCTTCGCGGTCGTTGCCCTTCTCATGGGCGAGCTTGTCGTTCCCCCGGCGGAGCGCGTGGCGCAGGACATGCGCTTGCAGGCCATCCATCGTGTCGTGGCGCGGGAGTTTGGCTCCGGTCTCTGGGTGAAGGATGACCGCGCCTTCGTCAACATCCGCGCGGCGACGCCGGACGCCAGCCTGGAACAGGTCCGCGTCTACCAGTTCGACGCGCAGAACCGCCTGCGCTATGTGATGGACGCCCGCCAGGGCACGTTCCTGGAGCCCGGCAAATGGCGACTGCGGGACGTGGTGCGCACATCGATCGACCATGATGGCGCGGATCCCCTGGCCAGCGTGGAAAGGAAAGCCGAAACGCACTGGGCGTCCGCGCTCACGCCGGACATCGTCAACATGCTGATGGTCGCGCCGGAACGCATGTCGCTCGTCAGCCTGGTGACGTACCTGCGCCATCTCTGGAAGAACCACCAGAAAACCGGGCGTTACGAGATCGCGCTCTGGAAGAAGCTTTTCCATCCCCTCGCCGCGCTGGTCATGGTGGCCCTGGCGCTGCCGTTCGGTTGCGCCCACAGCCGCGTGGGCGGCGTCAGCATGCAGATTTTCGGCGGTGTCATGGTGGGCGTGCTGTTCCACATGCTGAACGGCCTGTTCTCCAGCCTGGGCGTCATCCGTTCCTGGCCTCCCCTGGCCAGCGCCGTCGCGCCGCCCGCGCTTTTCCTGGTGGCGGCGCTCCTGCTGCTCTGGTGGACGGAACGCCGGTAGGCGTCCCGCCGCCGGCGCGCCGGGATTGCGCGGATCGCGGCGCCGGGGGGATCAATACGGGGGGCGGATCGGGGGATCAATACTGCGGCAAGTGGGGGGCGACATCCCTGGCCCAGGCGTTGGAGCCGTCCTTGAGGTTCAGCATGCGTCCGGCGTAGCCGGCGTCCCGCAGGGCGCGGATGGCGTGGATGCTGCGCTGGCCGATCTTGCAGATGAACACGGCGTCATGGTCCGGGTCGAATTCGTCCTTCCTGCGCATGAGCTGTCCGAAAGGAATCGCCTTCGCGCCTGCGAACTGGAAGATGGCGCGTTCGTGCGGCTCGCGTATGTCGATCAACTGGATGGGCTCTCCGCGATCGAGGCGCGTCTTCAATTCCCTTGCCGTGATTTCCTCGACGGGCGTTTCTTCCGTCGCGCGCGTCAGTCCGCAGAATTCCGCGTAATCCACGAGCGTGTGGATCGTGGGACGCGCGCCGCAGATCGGGCAATCCGGATCCTTTTCCAGCGTGAGCGTGCGGAATTGCATGCGCCAGGCGTCGAGCAGCAGGAGCCTGCCGATCAGGGTTTCGCCGCCGCGCGCGGCGGCCCCGACGATGAGCTTGATGACTTCATTGGCCTGGATGCAGCCGATGATGCCGGGCAGCACGCCCAGTACGCCGCCTTCGCCGCACGAGGGCACCAGTCCGGGCGGTGGCGGGGCGGGGTAGAGGCAGCGGTAGCAGGGTCCTTCCCTGGCGTAGAAGACGCTGGCTTGTCCCTCGAACTGGAAGATGGAGCCATATACGACGGGAATGCCCAGGAGAACGGCGGCGTCGTTGACCAGGTAGCGGGTCGGGAAATTGTCCGTTCCATCCGCTACGATGTCGTAGCCGCCCAGGATTTCCAGCGCGTTTTCGCTGGTGAGCCGGGTGTCGTGCGTGATGACGCGCGCGTCCGGATTGATGCCCAGGACGCGGTCGCGGGCGGAGGCGACCTTGGGCCGGTCGACGTCGCGGGTGCTGTGGATGATCTGGCGTTGCAGGTTGGAGGTCTCCACCGTGTCGAAATCGATGAGTCCCAGCGTGCCCACGCCGGCGGCGGCGAGGTAGAGCGCCAGCGGCGCGCCCAGTCCGCCGGTGCCCACCACCAGGACCCTGGCGGCCTTCAGGCGTCTTTGCCCTTCCAGTCCGACTTCCGGCAGGATCAGGTGACGGCTGTAGCGCGCGAAATCACCGGGGGAAAGATCGGCGAGCCGTCCGTCCGGGATAACGCTCATTGGCCCGCGCCTCCGGCGATGGCGGGGACCAGCGCGAGGATTTCCCCGTCGGGAAGGACGGTTTCAATGCCGTCCGCGTGGCGAATGTTCTTCCCGGCGACGTAGATGTTGACGAAGGCGCGCAGCGCGCCGGAGGCGTCGAAAAGATGCGGGCGAATGTCGGGATAGGCGTCGGCGAGCGCGCCGATCGCCTCCCGCACGGTCTTTCCCTCGACCGCGATTTCCGGCTTGCGGTCGGTGAATGCGCGCAGGGCGGAGGGAATCTGGATGGTGATGGACATGGGGGTTCCTTTGCGGGTTTTTCAGACGAAAAGAAGCGTCGCGCATCATAACGGAGCCGCCGCTTCGCGGTTAGACCGTTTTGTCCCATGGATATAGCGTTTCCGCCCGTATACGCCCTATATCCGCCCGTATCTGCCCATATTCGCGCGCCCGCGACGCTACGAGGAAACAATCCTTTCCGCCTCGAAGCGGGCGCGATCCAGCGTCAGTTCCCAACTGGCGAGTTCCGCCGCTTTCCCTCCCCGCACCGAAATGATGATGTAGGAATAGAACGGCAGTGCGTGCTCGCGGTCGTATTCGGAGGGGTCCGCCGGGTGGTCGGGGTGCGAGTGATAGAAGCCCAGGACATCCCTTCCCGTTTCGCGCGCCACATGCTCCGCGCGCAGGAAATCGTCCGCCTCGATGCGAAAGCGATGGTATTGCTCCCCGGCCTCGCGGGCGTTGTCGATCGGCAGGATTTCCTCCGTGACGCGCGCGCCGTCCGCGTCCAGCCTGCCCAGGAGAACGCCGCAACACTCGTTGGGATAGGCTTTCTCGCCTTCCGCGCGAATGGCGGCATCCAGTGTTTCGGGCAACCGGATCACGCGATCTCCCAGAATTCCGCGGAGGTGTAGCGCGCGCCGCCATCGCACAGGATGGTGACGATGCGCGCGCCGGGGGGAAGCGTCCTGGCCAGCGCGAGCGCCGCGCTCACGTTGGCGCCCGCGCTCGGGCCGACATAAAGCCCCTCGTCGCGTGCCAGTCGCCGGGTCATGGCGAAGGCGGCTTCCGTACTGACCAGCAGTGTCGCGTCGATCAGGCTTTCGTCCAGGATGCCGGGGCGGATGGTGGAGGCCATGTGCTTCGTGCCCTCGATGCCGTGGAAGGGGGAATCCGGCTGCACCGCCAGGGTCTTGATGGCGGGGTTGAAGCGCTTGAGCCGCCGCGCGACGCCCGTGAAGGTGCCAGAAGTGCCCAGGATGGCGACGAAATGGGTCACGGCGCGTTTCGTCTGTTCCCAGATTTCGACACCGGTCGTCTGGTAATGGGCGCGCGCGTTGGCCGGGTTGTTGTACTGGTCGGGAAAGAAGCAGGCTTCGGGGTTGGCGTCGGCGGCTGCCCTGGCCGCCAGGAACGCGCCGTCGGAGCTTTCGAGCGGATCGGTCTCCACGATGCGCGCACCCAGGCTCTGGATCATGCGTTTTCGTTCCGGGCTGGCGTTCTGCGGCAGATAGAGCGTGACCGGATGGCGCAGCGCCGCGCCGATCATGGCGAAGGCGATGCCGGTATTGCCGCTGGTGGCGTCAAGGATGGTCTTGCCCTCTGCGAGTTTGCCGCTTCGCAATCCGTCGAGGATGATGGCCTTCGCGGCCCGGTCCTTGACGGAGCCGCTGGGGTTGGTGAATTCCGCCTTGGCGTACAGCTCAATGCCGGGAACTTCCGCCGCGATGCTGTCCAGCCGGACGAGCGGCGTGTTGCCGATCATGTCCAGGATACGGAAGCGGTTCTTTTTCGCCATGAAAGGAATTCAGGGGGGTCGTGATCTGGGCGGGGGAGAAATCATATCGGGATTGCGTCCGCGCGGTTAGACCGTTTTCCCCCATCGATATGCCTTTCCCGACTAAACGGCGCTCGCCGGTCGCCCGGGCCGGGGAGGGTGTTCTCGCGCCCTTGTTTTATGTTCCTGTCTTGTGTCCCTGGCCGTGCCGGAACCCCGTCCGTCGTGGCGATTGTCGGGGTTGCGACAAAATTCCGGGGGGAATGTTTGTCGATGGTTTGTTGATAATCAATGGCTTAGGTTTGGCGCGGGTCTTGCTTGGAAAGGAAAACGCCACGAGGAGTCCACACATGACCGGCGCGCCCGCCAAACCGTTGTCCGTCAATCCCCTGAAGGCCAGCCAGCCCCTGGGGGCGTCGCTTGCGTTCCTGGGCTTGCGGCGCGCCATGCCGCTCATGCATGGTTCGCAGGGTTGCACGGCTTTCGGCAAGGTGTTCCTTGTGCGCCATTTCCGCGAGCCGATTCCCCTGCAGACCACGGCGATGGACCAGGTTTCCAGCATCATGGGCGCGGACGGGAATGTCATCGAGGCGTTGCGGACACTTTCTGGCAGGGACCAGCCGGATGTGATCGGGCTTGTCACCACCGGCCTTTCGGAAACGCAGGGGACGGACATCCGCCGCTGTGTCAGGGAGTTCCGCGCCGGGCATCCGGAATTCGAGCGTGTCGCGGTGGTTCCGGTCAACACGCCGGATTTCTTGGGGTCGCTGGAGAGCGGTTTCGCGCTGGCCGTGGAGGCCATCCTTGAGACGCTCGTACCGGAGGGTCGCGTTGCCGGGCGGCGTCCCCGGCGCGTTAATGTGCTGGCTTCCAGCATGCTCACGCCGGGCGACATCGAGGTGATCCGGGAATGGGTGGCGGCCTTCGGGCTGGATCCCGTTGTCCTGCCGGATCTTGCCGATTCGCTGGATGGACGCCTGACGCCCGGGGAGCACTCGGCGCTGACCATCGGCGGCACGCCGAAGGCGGATATCGCCGCGATGGGGGAATCCGTCGCCACGCTGGTGATCGGCGCGTCGCTCGACAGGGCGGCGGACATCCTGAAGGCGCGCACCGGTGTTCCCGATCATCGTTTTCCCGGCCTCATGGGGCTTGCCGACTGCGACGCGCTGACCGGGGCGTTGCGCGCGATTTCCGGCAATCCCGTTCCGGCCTGGCTGGAGCGGCGGCGCGACCAGTTGCGGGACGCGATGGTCGACAGCCATTTCATGCTCGGTTTCGCCCGTGTCGCGCTGGCCGCCGACCCTGACCTGCTTGTCGCGCTGGGCGGTTTCCTCCGGGGCATGGGCGCGGAAATCGTCGCCGCCGTCTCGCCCACGCGCGCGGGAATCCTCGCGCGACTGGAGACCGATGTGACCATCGGCGACCTGGAGGACCTGGAACATCTGGCGCGCCGCAATGCCGCCCGGCTCGTCATCACCAATTCCCACGGCGCCGAGACCGCGCGTCGCCTGGGGCTGCCGCTGTTGCGCGCCGGCTTTCCGCAATACGACCGGCTGGGCGGGCACGCGCGCGCCTGGGTGGGCTATCGCGGCACGCGGCAGGCGCTTTTCGATCTCGCCAACCTTTTGCTTTCCCAGCATCACGATGATGTCAAACCCTATCGATCCCTGTACTGGCAGGGCGCGCCCCGCGCCCGCGAAGGCGCGGCGGCTCCAGCTTGTCCGGTGGCGTGACGTGGCCGTGGAGCGTTCCGCCGTGCTGCGCGTCGCCTTCGCTTCCGACGACCGGCTGCGGGTCAACCAGCATTTCGGCTCGGCGGCCGCTTTCGTGCTCTACGACGTCAATCCGCGCGGGGCGACGGTCAGCGGTTTCGGGGAATTCCCCGAGGAGAGGATGGACGGCAACGAGGACAAGCTGGCCGCCCGGGTCGAATTCCTCGCCGCCTGCGACGCGGTCTTTGTCCATGCCATTGGCGCTTCCGCCATCAAGCAGTTGCTGGCGCGTGGCGTGCAGCCTGTGCGGGTGGACGGAACGGACGCGATCGAGGAGCTGCTGCGGGAAATCCGCGCGGCCATGACCGGGGGCGGCATGCCGTGGGTGGAGCGCGCACTGGCGCTGAAGGGCCGCGACGGCAGCCGTTTCGACGCCATGGCGGCGGAACGGTGGGAGGGATAGCGATGGACGGGGAATTCCTGCAGGGCCGGATCATCGCCGTGCGCGCGGGCAGGGCCACGGTGCGCGTGGAAGGCGTGGATGGCGCGAATGGCGTAGACGAGGGTCTGCCGGCGGGCGGCTGCGGCGGCTGCGCGCATGCGCGGGGCTGCGGCATCGGGCGACTGGCCGCGCTGGGGCGTGCCGGATGCGCCGGGCGGGACGACCTGGAGCTTGATGTCCCGCCGGGGCTGCGGGCGGGGGATCGCGTTCGCCTGGCCGCGCCGCGCGCCGGCCTGCCACTGCTTGCCCTGCTGGGGTATGTGTTTCCGGTCTTCGCCATGCTGCCGGGCGCGGCGCTGGGCCGGTTCCTTGGTGGCGATCCCGCCGCGGCGCTGTGCGCCGTCGCCGCCTTTTGCCTGGCGCTGGCGTGCGCGCGGCGTGTCGTTGCCCGCCATCCCGGCCTGTTTTCCTTTTCCTGCACCACATTTGCCAATATTGCCAATACGGAGCCGCATCATGAGCGTTGAACCCAACCCGATCCTCGAAACCGATTTCATCAAGGAAATGACGCGCCAGGCGCGCGCCGCGGATACCTATGGTGTCTGCAACGGCTGGTCGGTCGAGAAACTTCTCGATCCCTTTGTGCTGACCCGGGAGAAGAAGGCGGAAATCCCCCTCGTGGGCGATCCGGACGAGGAAACCGTCTCGCGCGTGAAATGTTTCTACAACGCCATTTCCGTGCTCATCGAGCAGGAATGCCGGTTGATGGCCGTGCCCTTCGTGCATCTCACGCATGAGGGGTTTGGCCGCGCCCTGATCCTGGTCGGCAAGCTGGTGGTTGTCGACAAGACCCTGCGGGATGTGCATCGCTTCGGGTTCGAGAGCCTTTCCAGGATGAAGGACGAGGCGGACAAGCTTCTTTCCATCGCGCTGGAACGGATCGGCAGGTATCCGGAAGTCGCGGGGCTTTGATGGATTCCCCGATCGTTCCCGGAGGCCACGTGACGGAAGAAGAACTGAAGAACCTGGACAGGGAGGTCAAGCGGCTGAAGCGCATCGCTTCCGAATGGGCGTCGCAGTTGCATGACCTGGTGGAAGACCGGCTGCCGGCGGCCTATGAGGAGATTCCCGGCATCGCCAGCGCCACCTTCGACGCCTGCGCGGCGTGGGCCGAGGCCAGCGCGCGCCTCGCGGCGGCGCGGACTGGAACCTGAAGGGCCGTTTCACGCGGCGCGGTGGCGGCGGCCCCGATCCGCCATCATCCATAACCCATAACCATTCATCACACACGAGTCGCACGAGAAAGGAGAAGCACATGTCCAACATCACTGGACTTACCCTGGGCGGGATTGTCTGGACGCCCGAGTTCGTCACCGCCATCAACCAGGACGATTGCATCGGCTGTGGCCGCTGTTTCAAGGTCTGCCCGCGTGACGTGCTCGACCTGGTCGAGAAGGTCACCGATGACGACGACGATGACGATGACGGCGGCGACGCCTCCGTCATGACCCTGAAGAACGCGGCGGATTGCATCGGCTGCGGCGCCTGCAACCGGGTTTGTCCCAAGAAATGCTATTCCTACGCGGCCTCCCCGGTGCTTTCCTGAAGGAAGGGGCCAGCGCGGTTGCCCGCCACGTGGCGGTTCGCCATGTGGTAGTTCGCCATGTGGCGGTTCGCCGCGCGGGCGGGTGAGCCGCCGTGCCCTGTCGCCATCGCGTCCTGCTGCTGCACAAGCAGAAAACCAGCGGACGCCTGCGCTATCTGCGGTTTCCCGAAGGCGTCCTGTTTCCCGCGCCCCTGCCGGAAGGCGCTGCCCTGCGTCCCGCGGGATTTTCTTCCACACGCGCGCGTCTCTTGCCGACGGGGTACATGCGGGAAGTGGAGGTCTTCCTTGCCCTGCCGCCCGGCGGCATCGCGGGCGAGCCGGAGTTTTCCGCCTGGGCGCGGGCCGCGCGCGGCATGGAAGTGGTAGGCGGGCAGCGCGATGGCGGCGAGGATGGGGAGGGCCGCACGCGCGGCATGGAAGGCAATGGGAAAGACGAAGACGATGGCGATGTGGAAGGCGATGTGGCGATCCTGCTGGGCGCGTTTACCGCCATCGATCCGCCGTTTGCCGCCGCCGCGGGCCGGGGCGGGCGCTTTGTCACCCTTGCCGAGGCGCGCGGCCTGCCGCGCGTGGAGCTGGAGATCATGCGCCGGGCCTATGAACACGTGCTGGGCTAGGCGGGGAAGACAGGAAACACGGGGGTCTGCACAGCGGGCAGGAAGTGGGGGGAGCATCCTGCCCCCCCGTGGTGTGGCCGGGAGCAGGATGCTCCCGCTACTTTATTGCACCGCCCCCCTTCGTCATTGCGAGGAGCGAAGCGACGTGGCAATCCACGAAGCGGTTCAGCCACCCGGAACGCTGGAGCAAGACCGCGAGGCCGTCTGGATTGCCACGGTCCTGCGGACGGCGATTCAATCCACCGCCATCCTTCGGCGCGAATGCGCCCCTGTCTTTGCCCTCGCCCGCTTGGCGGGAGAGGGAATTGCTGTCTGCAAGACCGCGAAGCGCCGGGAGAGCCGGGCCGGTCAAACGGGTGGAATCTATCCGCTTTGGCCTGCAAGGGGAAGATACAAGGGCGTACAGAAGGGGGCGCAACAGCAAGAACCATTTGGCCGTGGATGCGCATGGTATGCTGGTCAGCGTATTTGTTACAGAGGGCGCCTGCGCGGATTGCACAAAGGCAGGCGAGTTGATCGAAGGAATTGACGCGCAGTGCCTGCTGGCCGATCGGGGTACGACACGAATGAAATTGTGGAAAAGGCGGAAGGAGCGGGAATGCGGATGGTGATTCCGCCGAAGATCGGTATCTGGTGGAGAATGTGTTTCTGCATCTGAAACGCTGGCGTGGCATTGCAACCCGTTATGCCAAGAATCTGGCGTCTTTCCTGGCTGCGTGTTTTCCGCCCGGAGTCGTCAGGATATTTCCTTCGCCTGGACGCGATAGAGCCGGGCCGCCTCGTCGTATTCCATGATGATGGCCGTGTCGCCCCGTTTCAGGGAATTGGGTGTCCCGGCGATGATACGGATGTGGTAACCCGCGCCGTGCGCCGGGATTTCGGCGCGCCCGAATTGTTCATCCACCGTGCTGGTCAGGATCACGCATTCCTGTCCGACCAGGGAAGCGTTGGAAATGGCGTTGTGGGTGACGAAGAAGCGACGCATCGGGCGCACGCAGAGCGCGGTCGGGGGAATGGCGAACGCGAGGGAGACGACGAGCAGGACACTGCCGACGAGAAAGCGCAGCAGGTCGGTCGGCACCCAGGCGAGCACCCAGAGCGCCGCGATGCTGCTGATGACCCAGGCGAAAAGCGCAAGCAGGCTCACCACAACGGAAAACGGCACTCCGCCCAGCCCCAGCGCGACAAGGTAGCTTGCGAGCGTACTGACCTGTTCGACGCGCGTTTCGCCATTTTCGATGTCCGTGTCCACATCGCTCCCGGCTTCCAGCTCGAGATCCGGCCCGCTGTGCTCGAAATCCACGAGGCCGACAATGGCCAGGCTCCAATAGACCAGCACCACGCCAAGCAGGATGGTATAGAGGATGGTCGGATAGCTCAGGATGGCGGCAAAAAATTCCATATGGGTCTCCTTGGCGCAAGAAATACGGGAAAGCATATCGTGCGCCGCATCGTGAAACGAACTCCGGTTCGCAACCCTGGCCTGGAGACCAGGGTTTCGAGTCGGGTAATCGGGGGTCCGGGAGGGACGGGCATGATGTGAAAGTGCTGGCGGCGACAGGCGATGTGACATTATATGGCAAATCCGCCCCGACATAAACACCGCGAAACACTGTGCCGTGATCCTGGCCTTTCCAGGGACTCACCTTTCCGGCAGTCCCGGCATGGGTTTGAAGCGCGGCAACTGTTCCACGCGGTCGAGCCAGGCGCGAACATGTGGATACGCCGCGAGCGAAACGCCACCCTCGGGCGCGTGCGCGCTATAGGAATAGCAGGCAAGGTCGGCCAGGGTGGGCGTCTCCCGCGCGAGAAAGCGGCGGTCGGCGAGATGCTGGTTCATGAAGGCAAAGAGTTCGCGCGCGATGGCGCGGGCGGCGGCGAGGTCGCCAGGGGCGTTGAAACGCTGGATGAGCCGCGCTGTCGCCGGGCCGTTTTTCAACTCACCGGCAGCGATCGAAAACCAGCGTTGCGCCTGCGCGAGTTCGAGTGGCGCCTCTGGCCACCAATCACTTTCGGGCGCGTAGCGCCTGGCGAGATAAAGCAGGATGGCGTTGCTGTCACAAAGCGCCAGGTCGCCATCGGTCAGAACCGGGATTTGTCCCAGGGGATTCAGGTGTAAAAAGGCATCCGTGCGCCGGATGTCCGCTGGCGTGGTTTTGTAAACATACGGCAGCTCCAGCATTTCCAGCAGCAATTCGACACGATGGGTATGTCCGGAAGTCGGTGTGCCATACAGGGTGAGCGTTACGGAATTCATCTGGAATCAACTCCGGTTGTCCCTTTCCAGGGAGGTGATTAATACAGGGGACGCGCCCCTTCCATGCCGCGCTGCCCGAACGGGCGCGCCGTGCGTCCTTGACAATACAGACAAGTCTGTCTATTCCAAAATAATTAATGGGAATAAGCTTATCCGCGATTTCCCGGATTCGAATTTGCGAGCGGCGAATTTCCCGGGTATGGTATGGAAAAGACCCTGGATTTCGTCATGCGCGACAAGCGACAAGTCATTCTGGATACCGCGCTCGCCCTGTTTCGCTCGCACGGGTATCGCGCGATCGGTGTCGACCGTATCCTGTTCGAATCCGGCGTGGCGAAGATGACGCTGTACAAATACTTCCCGTCGAAGGACGCGCTGATCAAGTCCGTCCTGGAAGCGCTCGACAAGAGTTTTCGTGACGGGCTGGAGGCGTTCGTCGAAACTTTCGCCACGCCGGAGGAAAGGTTCGGGGCGGTTTTTGTCTGGCACGACCGCTGGTTCAAAAGCGATTCCTTCAACGGCTGCATGTTCATCAACGCGGCAGCCGAATTCCCGGAACATGGACACCTCGTTCGCTCGACCGTGGCCCGGCACAAGCGTCATGTCCAGGCGTTCATGGCGTCCTTGCTGGCGTCACGGCTGGAGGACGGGGAGCGCGACCGGCTCGCCGCGCAGTTGTCCCTGCTCCTGGACGGCGCGATTGTTTCCGCCCAGGCAACGGGAGAAACCGACGCCGCGCGCCTCGCGTGGCGCGCCGCCGCGATCTTGCTCAAGGCGGCGGGTATCGGTATCGAGGTGAATCCCTTCCCGGCGGAAGCGTAGGAGAACCGCGTGTTGGCGTGCTGGCCCGCTTTCCGGTTGGTGGCGGTTATTTCCGTCTGGCGGCGTTCCCTCTGGTCAGGAGGGGGTTTGCTGCTTGCGGGACTGTAGCGCCAGCGCCCGTTCATAGAGCGTGTTCCGCGGGATGTCCGTGATGGCGGCGGCAAGCCTGGCTGCCTGCTTGGTCGGCATTTCTTCCAGCAGGAGGCGCAGGATACGGTCCGCCTCCGCCGTTTCCCGCGCCACGCGCGCGCCGGAGACGATGAGCACGAATTCGCCTTTTTGCCGTTGCGCGTCCGCTTCCAGCCAGGCGCGCGCTTCCCCCAGGGGCAGGGCGTGGATTTGCTCGAAACGCTTGGTAAGTTCGCGGGCGAGCACAAGCGTGCGTTGTTCTCCCAGGATCACAGCCATGTCCGCCACGCTTGCCGTCACCCGGTGTGGCGCTTCGTAGAACACCAGGGCATGGGGAAATGCCTGGAGCGCCACCAGCGCCGTCCGGCGCTGACCGGATTTTGGCGGCAGGAACCCGTAGAAAAGCCAGTGCGCGTCCGGAAGGCCGGAAGCGGAAATCGCCGTGACGGCGGCACAGGGACCGGGCAGGGGAATGACGACACCGCCCGCCGCCCGCACGCGCGCGACAATGCGCGCGCCGGGGTCGGAAATCGCGGGTGTGCCGGCATCGGAAATCAGCGCGCCGCTTTCCCCCGCCGACAGGCGGACAACAATGCGTTCGGCGATGGCCTGTTCATTGTGCGCGTGCGCCGCGAAACACTTGTTTCCGGGAATTTTCAAATGCTGGAACAGGAGCGCGCAGTGGCGCGTGTCTTCTGCCGCGATCCAGTCCACGCATGTCAGGATATCGCGCTGGCGCGCGCTCAGATCCCCAAGATTTCCAAGAGGCGTGGGCACCACGTACAATGGCGCCAGTCGTTTTTCGGTCATGGGACTTGCAGGGGGATGGGATTGACGCGCAAAGATACCACGGACGGCGCGCGCGCCGAGGCCATTGCCGCCGGTTACCTGGAAGCGCGTGGCCTGGTGATCGTCGCGCGCAATTACCGGGTGCGCGGGGGAGAAATCGATCTGATCGCCCGCAGTGGCAAGGTCACGGTCTTCGTGGAAGTGCGCCTGCGCCGCCACCCCGCCTTCGGGAGCGCCGCCGACAGTATCACCGTCGCCAAGCGCAAACGCCTGATCCGGACCGCGCGGCATTGGCTCGCCACGCATGGTGTGGCGCAGTGCCGTTTCGACTGTGTCCTGCTGGAACGTCTCGACGCCACCGCGGTCGAATGGATTCCCGATGCGTTTACGGCGGATTAGCCTGCTCGCCTTGGCGTTGTTCGCCCTTGCGCCGCCGCTTGCGGCGGAAGGCGAGGCGAATGGCGCCAAAGAAATGGAGCCTGGCGGCGCGCGAATTCTTCTGCTGATGCAATCCTCGCCGTTGGCGGGCAGCCAGTTCTATGCCCTGAAAAGCCTGCAGGGACAAATCCGGGAAGGCGACACGCTGACACTGGCGCGGGAACCGGACAATCCCCACGATCCCAGGGCAGTGCGCGTGGAATGGCA
>JAISME010000070.1 GCA_031276915.1 Zoogloeaceae bacterium | reverse complement strand
CTCACCTTGTTGACCTGGTTCTGGATGTCCTGGAAGGAATTCCTCAGGCGAGTCATCATGATGTTGAAGGCGTGCACCATCTCCCCCACCTCGTCGCTGGCCTGGTAGTCCACCTTGAGTTGCAGGTTGTTCTCCTTCTCCACACGCGCCACCGTGTCGCGCACCCGCTCGATGGGAGTTACGACCGCCCGGAGCGTGGTGATGCCCATGAAGACGACACACACCATCGTCAGGAGTGAAACCGCGATCTGGACCATTTGGATGGTATGCACCTCGGCCTCGTTTTCCTTGACAATATCATGGGCGATTCTTTTGGTCTCGTTGGAGACCTCATCGAGCAGTTTCGTGATTTTCTGGGAAGCTTCCCGGTGCGCAATCCCGGTCGTGTCCACCAGTTTATAGAAAGCATCCTGGTTTTCCGGAGTGGGATTTCTCACGGCGGTTTCCAGGGAATTGGTGACCTGCGTGCCGACCGCTTCATACCACGCGGGCCACAGCGCTTTCAGTTGATCCCAGGTCGGCTGGATATCCGGGTGTTTTTCGACTTTGTCATATGACGCGAACCATTCCTGCGCTTGTTTGTCCGCTTGCCGTTTCTGTTCCAGTCCGTCCTTCAGTTCCCTGATCTGCTCTCCGTACGCGAAGGTATTCTTGGAGCCTGTCTCGAACATGCGGCGTTCCATGTTGTTGGCCTGCACCTGGATGCTCAGCACTGCTTCCAGTTTCGGCATGATGTCCGTGTCGATCCGCGCGAAAGCCTCGTTGGAATTCGTCGCGTTATACCACCCCAGGAGACTGACGAGCACGAGCGCGACCCAGGACGATATCGCGAGAATGTAGATTCTGGTCTTGATTTTCATGCGTGGAGCCTCCTGTTGGAAAAAGAAAACACGCGATCCGAATTCTTTCGGCATTTTGTATGATTTTGTTCTTATGCCGTTTTTGCATGAACCGCCGCTTGGAAAGCGGGGATTGGTTTCAATGCAGAATACACGCCCGATGGACGTCACTCAACAGGTCATGCTTGACGGAATTTGCCCGTTCCTTTTCCGTTGTCACGGATATTCTGGTGTGTGTACCGAAACGGCGGGGAGGAAATGGGAGGGATGCGTGCTTTTCCCGATCCCTGCTATCATGCGCCCTGTCTTGAAGCTCGGGAAATGAAAAGGGGTTCTCCAGTGCAATGCGCCTTTCTGTAGACAGGATCGCTGCTTATGCCGAAAAAAGGTTCTTTCGGGGCGTGGGTCGGGATGCGTTCGGACCGGCTGGAAATCCGTCCGGTGTCTTCCAGATACGTTTTCATTCTGGCCGGAGTACTGGCGGGCATGTTGCTGGGTGTCGCGGCCGGACTGGCGGCGAGTGGTTTCGCGCCTTTGCGCGGGTGGCGGGATTCGGGGAAAACGGCGACGCAGGACATCGATGCCTTGCGCGCGCGCGTTGCCGAACTGGAAGATGTCGTCTCGCAGGGAGATGGAGCGCTGACGAACCTCCAGGTTTCGTACAGCGCCCGGCAGCAACTGGCGGAGGAATTGCGGGATTTGACCGACCGCTACGCGGTGCTGGAGGAAGATTTGTCCCATGCCCTGCGCCTGGTGCCGGTGGGCGTGCCCGAAGGCGGCGCGCGCCTGGACCGTCTCATCGTCCGTCCGGACGCGTTGTCGACACAGATCTGGCGTTTCAGCGTGCTGGTTGGATACGAATCCGGTCGGCAGCCACGGGAATTTTCGGGAACCCTGCAACTGACGCTGACCATCCTGCGGGATGAGAAACCGGTACGGATTTCCTGGCCGAACCAGAGCCGGCTGTCCGGGATCGAGTACCAGCAGGGTTATGTGGTCAAGACGCGCCATTGGGCGCGCAAAACGGGAACTCTGGAACTCGGGCCCGGAGACATTCTGAAAAAAGTGGAAGTCCGGTTGATGCAAGGACACGCGCAGCGCGCCGTGGCTGCCGTTAACCTATAGGAGACAAGAAGCATGTTTGGTAACAAAAAGAACAACGACCTGTCGTACCCCAAGGTCGAGAGCCTGATCAATCGTGGCACGCGCATTGAGGGGAATGTGTATTTCTCCGGCGGACTGCTGGTGGATGGCGAAATCTGCGGGCAGGTGATCGCGACGAACGAGGAAGCCGCCCTTACCCTGAGCGAGCATGGCAACATACACGGGCAGGTCGATGTTCCCAAGCTGAGTGTCAACGGGACGATCCGCGGCCCCGTGCGCGCATCCGAGCATCTGTGGATGCAGTCCCGGGCGCGCATCGAGGGCGACGTGACGTATTCCCAGATCGTGATCGAACTGGGCGCGGTCATTGAAGGGCGCATGCTGCTGGGCCAGGATGCCGCCGGAAATGCGCGCGTGACAACAAGAACGGACGGTGGAAAAGAGGAAGTGGACGATTCCCCCGCCATGCTCGCCTGAACGCCAGTCCGTTGCCATTGGTTTCCCAACGCTGAAACAAGGAGTCTTGAAATGAGTGATCCGATCCTTTTCACGGACAGCGCCGCCGGCAAAGTGCGCGAACTGATTGCCGAGGAAGGCAATCCCGATCTGAAGCTGCGCGTCTTCGTCACCGGTGGCGGTTGTTCCGGCTTTCAGTATGGCTTCACCTTCGAGGAAACAGCCAATGAGGATGACGCCAGCTTTGAGAAAGACGGCGTTATCCTGCTGATCGATCCGATGAGCTATCAATATCTGGTCGGCGCGGAAATTGACTACACCGAAAGCCTGCAAGGTTCGCAGTTCGTCATCCGCAATCCGAACGCCACGTCCACCTGTGGCTGCGGCTCGTCGTTCTCTGTGTGATCCGTTACTCCGTGTCCCTCACGGAAGACAGGGAACGGACATCCACCGGAAAAGGCGGGCAATGCTGGAACAAGACGCGAAACCCGGTCATGGAATGTTTACGGAAAACAGTCTCCCCACCGCCCAGTGAAGTTGTGGACCGGCAGCCCCAAAGGGCTGCCGTCAAGGTGTTTTGAGGCCATTCCTGACACATGTTCCTGGCCCCGCGCGGCGGTGTGGTTTCGCCGTTGCACATTATTGCTGATGATTGCCCTTGTAGCGGCAACGGGCGGGCAGATACTGGGCAAGCTTGCTGAAAGGCTTTGTGTTCAAATAAGTCACGGCACAGCCCCAGACAATGGATGATGTTTTATTTCCGCCATCCTGGCCGCCATTCTTTTGTCCCAGCAAGTAACGGGGATAGCCAGTTTCCTTGTCGATTCCGCCAAATCCTGGCTGAAGATTCAGGATAAGACCCAAATCATTCAGTATCTTGTTCTTGCCGCCAAAGTGGACACGAACAACCGGATAGTCGCCATTTGCGTCTACGTATCTAAAGATTGAAACAGCCTTTATCTTTATATTGGCCGTTGGCTTAAATTCGTAGTTGTAGCTGCCCTTGGGAGATTTTCCGGAGCCGGGGTAACTCACCTTGGGCATTCCCTCCGACCCGTTGTTGACAAAGGCGTCCATCACGGCGGCTTTGGCACCACCCGCGACACTCAAGCCTTCGGCGACATAGGCGCGGATGGTGTACTGCTGGTAGGCGGGCAATGCGATGGCGGCGAGAATGCCGATGATGGCGACGACAATCATCAATTCGATGAGCGTAAAGCCACGCTGGAGGGTGTGTGCGATGTGTTTCATGATGATGCTCCTTTGGAAAGAAAAAGAAGGGAGAACAAGAAAGTCCGCGAACGCATGCCAGGACACGCATCCACGACCGGAGTGGTGAAACGAAGAAAAGCAGGGAAACCGGAGAGGCCGAAGGGAGAAGGAGCCCGGAAGGAAAAAACGGGGTCCTGCGGGCCTCGCAATGACAAAGTGGGGGGAGCATCCTGCTCCCCCGTGGTGTGGTCGGGAGCAGGATGCTCCCGCTACTTTGGCATCGACGCCCGCGACAGCGAAACGACCGCCCGCGGAAACGTCCCAACCTTCCAAACCCCCGTCATTGCGAGGGGCGTAGCCCCGTGGCAATCCATACAGCCTTGCCACGATTGGAGCGCCTGCCTTTCCCTCCCACACTCGGCGAGCAAGGGCGTCGCGCAAGACAGAAGCAGCGTCCCGGCGGAACCGGCGTGTGGATTGCCACGGGCCTGCGGCCCTCGCAATGACGCGTTGGGACGTGGGCGCAAGAACAAGGGAAAATGCGTCCGCAATCGGGACAACGAAACGGGAAAAACCAGGAAAACGGAAAGGGGAGGAAAAGCGAAGAGAAAAGAATCCGGCGTTTTCCAAACGCCGGAAAGTCTTCTCCGTTATCTGTAGATAACGGAGAAGACTTTCACATTGAGTCGTTGAGTCGTTGAGTCGTTGAGTCGTTGAGTCGTGAGCGTTTCATTGCCAAGCCGAAGGCTTGGCAATGAAACGGCTTACCACGATAAACCTCAACACCTCTTTTCACTTCCAGCTCCTGTCATGTCACACTTCATCATGACAATCTACACGCAAGACATGTGCCAGAAACACTCAAATCCATTAACCCATTGATTACCCTACCTTATCGTCCTCTTACCCCCCACCCCAACAACACAGGAAGTGACAATATTCGTCACCAATGAACAAAAAAATGTCACATCACCTCTCCCCGGGAGAACAGACATGACCTGAAATATCGTGACGATGCTGTGCCAAATCCTGAAGCATCCCGTCAGGCGCAATATGGATGGAATGGCACGCTTTTGTGGCGACACTACCTGG
>JAISME010000130.1 GCA_031276915.1 Zoogloeaceae bacterium | reverse complement strand
CACAACGCACAACGCACAACGCACAACGCACAACGCACAACGCACAACGCACAACGTGAAAATTTTCTCCGTTATCCACAGATAACGGAGAAAATTTTTCGGCGTCTGGATAACGCCGGCTTCTTTCTCTCTTCTTCTCCAGCCTTTCCTTCCCCTTCCGGTTTCCCTTTCCTTTCCGGGTTTTCCGGTTTCTCCACCTTTCTTCGTTTCACCGTCCCGGTAGCGGGCGCGTTTCCCCTTGTTCCTGCGATTACGCCCCAACCCGTCATTGCGAAGGCCGAAGGCCCGCGACAATCCACACGCCGGTTCCACAGGGACGCCACTTCTGTTTTGCGCGACGCCCTTGCTCGCCGAGCGTGGGAGGGAAAGGCGGGCGCCCCAATCGCGGCAAGGGTGTATGGATTGCCACAGGGCTACGCCCCTCGCAATGACGATAAAGTGGGGGGAGCATCCTGCTCCCCCTTGGTGTGGTCGGGAGCAGGATGCTCCCGCTACCTTGGGACGGAGGCCCGCAACAGCGAAACGATCGCCCACAGAAGCGTCCCAAATCTCCAAACCCTCGCCATTGCGAGGGCCGAAGGCCCGTGGCAATCCAGACTGCCTCGCGGACTGTTCCAGCGTTTTGGAAAACTGAACCGCCGCGTGGATTGCCGCGTCGCTTCGCTCCTCGCAATGACGAGGATTGGAGCGTTTAGCTCGTCTTTTCCTTCCGGGTTTCTTTTCCTCCCGGTTTTCCGGTTTCTTCGCTTTTCCTCGTTTCACCACCCCGGTCGCGGGCGCGTGTCTTTCACGCGTTCGCGGCCTTTTTTGTTCTTCCCTTTTTTCTTTCCAAAGGAGCATCATCATGAAACATCTTGTACACACCCTTCAACGCGGCTTTACGCTCATCGAACTGATGATCGTCGTCGCCATCATCGGCATCCTTGCCGCCATCGCCCTTCCCGCCTACCAGCAATACACCATCCGCGCCTATGTCGCCGAAGGATTGAGTCTCGCGGCGGGCGCCAAGGCCGCCCTTATGGACGCCTTTGTCAGCAACGGACTTGAGGGAATGCCCAAGGTGGAGTATCCCGGCTCCGGGAAGTCGCCCCCCGGCAGCTACGCCTACGAATTCAAGCCAACGGCAAATGTGAAGGCAATTACAATCTATGGACATGATGAAAAGACTAACTCCTATCCGGTCGTTCGTATCCACTATGGCGGCAAGAACAAGGCACTGGATGATCTGGGCATTGTCCTGAACCTTCAGCCAGGATCTGGCGGAATCGGGGAAAATGGCTATCCCATCTACCGGCTGGGGGAAGGAGGGGCCGAAGGCAAAGCAGCCGCCGAGAGATCATCATCCATCGTCTGGGGCTGCGCCTTGAGCCCCCTCAGCACAAAGAAGACCTTCAAAGAGCTTGCCAAGTATCTGCCCAGCCGTTGCCGCTATCAAGGCACCGCGAAGTAGTTGCCTGAATTGTATCGTCACAAGAACATGCGCCATTCTGTCCGGATCGCAACTGACAAGGATGGCGCATGGATTCCATGCAATCCTGTCACGACCTTTCGGATCATGTCCGGCAGTTTCTGACGCCACACCTTCCAGATCGGAAGGGCGAACGGATTGCGCAAAGGTATCTTCCGATCGACTTTTCGGCGTGGTTCGCGCCAGACTGTGCGGGGTATGGTGACGCCCGGCATGAACAGGATTCGGTCACTATCCATGGCGTACTCCCTGCCTGGAATCATGGTCAGCCACGACATGAAATATGATTATATGTAACAAAGCAGTAACACAACATTGCCAGTCTGCTATACCATTCCCTCCGATTCCCGGTCGGATGTTCCCGGAAAGCTTATCTCCATATGGAATATCCCTATCGCCGCAAAGTCTTTTCCCTGTTTTTTGTAATGCAATACCATCATTCCTGCCTGATTCCCACGTAATACCCTTCAAACATCTTTCATGGGAGAAACCATCATGAACAAACCCGGAAGTTCCATCAAAAGCATCCTGGCGGCGGCGGGGTTGCTGCTTGCCTTCGCGGCGCAGGCCGCGAGTTATGAGATCCTGAACGTCTCCTACGACCCCACGCGCGAGCTCTACAAGGAGTACAACGCGGCTTTCGTGAAATACTACAAGGCGAAGACCGGTGATGACGTAAACATCAAGCAGTCGCACGGTGGCTCGGGCGGACAGGCGCGGGCGGTGATCGATGGACTGGAAGCCGATGTCGTGACCCTGGCGCTTGCCTATGACATCGACGCCATCGTCGAAAAAACCCATCGCCTGCCGGAAAACTGGCAAACTCGCCTGAAACACAACAGCGCGCCCTATACCTCCACCATCGTTTTCCTCGTGCGTAAGGGGAATCCCAAGAAAATCCGGGACTGGGACGATCTCGCGAAAAGCGATGTGAAGATCATCACCCCCAATCCCAAGACTTCCGGCGGCGCGCGCTGGAACTACCTGGCTGCCTGGGCATACGGCCTGGAAAAATTTGGTTCGGAAGAAAAGGCGCGGGACTTTGTGAAGCAAATCTTCAAGAATGTGCCCGTTCTGGATTCCGGCGCGCGCGGCTCCACCAACACTTTCGTCCAACGCGGCCTGGGGGATGTGCTTCTCGCCTGGGAAAACGAAGCCTTCCTGTCGATCAACGAGCTTGGCAAGGGCAAGTTTGAAATCGTGGTGCCGAGTCTCAGCATCCTCGCCGAACCCACGGTGGCCCTGGTGGACGACGTCGCCAAGAAGAAAGGAACGACCAAGGTCGCGCAGGAATACCTGGATTACCTCTATTCCAGGGAAGGCCAGCGCATCGCGGCAAGGAATTACTACCGGCCAACCGATCCGGACGTTGCCCGGGAATTCGCCAAGCAATTCACGAAAGTAAAGCTCGTGACCATCGACAAGGCGTTCGGCGGCTGGAAAAAAGCCCAGACGACCCATTTCTCCGACGGCGGTATCTTCGACAAGATCCAGTCCGAGCTGCACCAGTAAGTACATTTCCCTCCCGCCATTCCGGATGCTCACATCTGGAATGGCCCCTTGAACTCTCTCCATTCCTCCGCTTGCATGCCCAACGGGACATTCCGCCTCAGGCGCAACCGCTCGCAACTCCCGGGATTCGGTCTTACCCTGGGACTTTCCGTAGCGTACATGTCGCTTCTCATCCTCGTTCCCCTGGGGGCGCTCGTTCTCTTCTCGATGAACCTCTCCCCGCGGGAATTCTGGAGAGTCGTCTCCGACAGTCGCGTTCTCGCTGCCTTCCGGGTTTCTTTCGGCAGCACCTTTCTCGCCGCGACAATTGACATGTTTTTCGGTTTCGTGATTGCCTGGGTGCTGGCGCGCTACCGTTTCTTCGGCAAACGCCTCGTCGACGCCATCATCGACTTGCCATTCGCCATTCCCACTGCCGTCACCGGCATCGCGCTCGCCACACTGTTTTCTCCCAAGGGACTCGTCGGCGGACAACTGGCGGCCCTTTCCGCCTGGATCAACGCGCGTTTCGGCGTCAACGTCTCGCTGGATATCGCCTTTTCCGGCACGGGAATTGTGGCCGCGCTCATGTTCATCGGCATTCCCTTCATCGTGCGCACCGTGCAGCCTGTCCTGGAAGAGCTGGACAAGGAAGTGGAGGAAGCCGCGAGTTCCCTTGGCGCGAATTTCCACCAGATTTTCCTCCGCGTGATTTTCCCCAGCATCCTGCCGGCCCTTCTCACCGGCTTTGCGCTCGCCTTCGCGCGAGGGCTTGGGGAGTACGGCTCTGTCATCTTCATTTCCAGCAACGCGCCCTATGAATCGGAAATCGTGCCACTCCTGATCGTCATGAAACTGGGTGAATTCAACTACGAGGGCGCGAGCGCCATCGGTGTCTCCATGCTGGCGTGCTCGTTCCTGCTGCTTCTCGCCATCAACTTCCTGCAAGCCTTTGCCCGGAACCGGAGGAAAGCGTGAACGCGCCCGCCCTGAAGAACTGCCTGGAACCACGCTGGCTTCGACCCTTGCTGATCGCGGTCGCGCTCCTTTTCCTGGTTGTGTTTATCCTCCTCCCACTCGTCACGATTTTCTCGCAGGCGCTGGATGTCAATCTCCAGGACTACCTGGCGGCCGCGCTTGGATACGAAGGCGCGACACCGGAACTGCCGCCGCTGTTCGCCTCCCTGGGAGACGGCGCTTCGGTTTATCGCGCCGCGCTCGATGACGCGGAAGTGCGCGCGGCCATTCGTCTCTCCCTGTTTACGGTGCTCTTCTGCGTTCCCCTGAACACCTTCTTCGGCGTCATGCTCGCCTGGGCCATCACCAAGTTCGATTTCCGTGGCAAGAACCTTCTCATCAGCCTCATCGAACTGCCCTTCGCCATTTCGCCCGTGATCGCGGGGCTGATCTTCATTCTGATCTTCGGCGCTTCCGGCTGGCTCAACATGGTCGATCTCTACACGTTCGCGGACGGGCGGATCACCAAGCTCCTCGACGCGGACGGCAACACGGTCACGCTCTACAAGTGGTTGATGGCGCACGACCTCAAGATCGTGTTCGCCGTGCCCGGCATTTTCCTGGCGACCCTCTTTGTCACTTTCCCCTTCGTCGCGCGTGAACTGATTCCGCTCATGCAGGAAATGGGCAAGGACGACGAGGAAGCGGCGCTCACACTGGGCGCTTCCGGCTGGCAGCTTTTTTTCAAGGTAACGCTGCCGAACATCAAGTGGGGATTGCTCTATGGCGTCATTCTCACCAGTGCGCGCGCAATCGGTGAGTTTGGCGCGGTGGCGGTCGTCTCCGGCAATGTGCGCGGCGAAACTACCACCATGCCGCTCTATATCGAAATCCTTTACGGGGAATACCAGTTCGCCACGGCCTTCGCTGTTGCCTCACTCCTTACCCTGATCGCGCTCGTTACGCTCGTCGTCAAGGCGGCGATTGAGTACGTCCTGAAAAAACAAAGAACAGGCTAACCAACATGGGCATCGAAATTTCCAATGTCAGCAAATATTTCGGCGATTTTGCCGCTCTCGACGGAATCGACCTCAAAATCCCCGACGGGGAGCTTACCGCTCTTCTGGGACCCTCCGGTTCCGGCAAGACCACGCTCCTGCGCATCATCGCCGGACTGGAAACGCCGGACCAGGGCAGCATCCGCTTCTTTGGCGAGGACGCCACGCAAAAACGCACCAGGGACCGGAAGGTCGGCTTCGTTTTCCAGCATTACGCGCTCTTCAAACACATGACCATTTTCGAGAACATCGCCTTCGGTCTCCGGATTCGTCCCAGGAAAAGCCGTCCGGACAAGGAAACAATCCGGGCAAAGGTCGAGCGCCTGCTCGACATGGTGCAACTGAACGGCATGGCGCGCCGTTTCCCCTCCGAACTTTCCGGTGGACAAAAACAGCGCGTGGCGCTCGCCCGCGCCCTGGCGGTGGAACCGAAGGTGCTGCTTCTCGATGAACCTTTCGGCGCGCTGGACGCCAAGGTGCGCCAGGAATTGCGGCGCTGGCTCCGTTACCTGCACGACGAATTGCACATCACCAGCGTCTTTGTCACCCACGACCAGGAAGAAGCGCTGGAGGTCTCGGACCGCATCGTCATTTTGAACAAGGGCGGGATCGAACAGATCGGCACTCCGGAGGAAGTCTATGACAACCCGGTCAATCCTTTCGTCTACGGCTTCCTGGGGAATGTGAATCTCTTCCACGCGCGTTTCGAGGAAGGCGTGCTCTCCCTGCGGCACAGGGAAAAGGACGACGGCGATCCCACCCTTTTCATCCGTCCGCACGACATTTCCATCGCCCCAGACAACGCGGACGGCAAGGGCATCGCCGCCCGTGTACTCACCCATAAAGTGCTGGGCAATCGGGTCCGCGTCACGCTGAAAACCCTGGAAGGCGACCGTGAAGCGGAAGCCGAAATCGGGAAAAAGGAATGGAACGCCCTGAAGGGTAACGACCTGGACGCCATTTACCTCCGGATTCTCGAAGCCAAAATCTACGCTCCCAACGAAACCTGGAGCGACTACGTGATTTGAGCGCGAGCGAGCAGCGTCATGTCGAAAACTGAACCATTGCCCGTTCCCGGCGACAAAAAACCCGCCATCAGGCGGGTTTGGGATTACCAAGCATAACAACAACATAGCGACAAACCGAAGCACGCGTTTTCATCCGCGCGCCTGTCCTTTGGCATTGCCGCGAACCGAATTCGCTGCCTGTCTTCAACGCAGGCCAGCGGCATAGGCGGAGACCGCCTTGATATCCTTGTCCGAGAGCCGTTCGGCAATGGCGCGCATCATGCCTTCGGGATCATTGGTGCGTTCGCCGTTGCGAAAGAGCTGCAATTGCTTCTCGGTATATTCCGGATACTGGCCGGACAGCTTAGGGTATTGCGCATCCAGGCCAGCGCCGCTCGGGCCATGACACGCGGCACAGGCGGGAACGCCCTTGGCGGCATCGCCCGCGCGCCAGAGATTCCGTCCGCGCACGATCTGTTCATCGCTGGCCTGGATTGCCGGTATACCGGCGGGTCTCTGCTGCGAAAGCCAGGCGGCCAAGTGCGGAATGTCTTCTGGCTCCACCAGGGGAACGATTGGATCCATGTTGGGATCCTTGCGTGTGCCCGCCTTGAAATTGGTCAATTGCTTGGTGATGTAGGCAGGCCCCTGTCCCGCCAGATTCGGGAAAGCGGAGGCGGGACTGTTGCCATCCGCGCCATGACAAGCCAGGCAGGTTTTTTCCATGACGAGTGTCTGCCCCTTTGCCGGATCGCCCTTGGTGACATCCCCTTCCGCGAAGGATACGGTGGAAGCAGTGGCAAGCAGGGCCACCAGCGCCAGGTTGCGGATCATGTCCAAACTCCTTTGTTTGAATACGGGAACGGCAAGCCGCCGAATGCCGGTTTTTACAAATCTGTTATTCTATATCAAACTCGGTCTGATGTCCCGCGAACGGCAGCTTGGCGAATGGCGTTTTCCCTTTCCACCAGCATTTTCCTGCCCGCGCGGACAAAACCGGCAAGGAATGTGCGACAGGCATTCTTTCCATCATGGACATCCATGAATCGCGCCAGGAAAACCCGTAGCGCGAGAAACGCTCCCAATCCGAAAGAGATCATGCCCCTCTTGCAGAACGCCGCTTTTCTGACCACGGTCGCGCACCTGAAGGATTTGCCTGCTGATGCTACCGCCGAAGTCGCCTTCGTCGGTCGTTCCAACGCGGGCAAGTCCTCGGTCATCAACACCCTGGCCGGGCGGACACGGCTTGCCTATGTGAGCAAGACGCCGGGCCGCACGCAACACCTCAACTATTTCATGGTGACGCCGGGGAAATACCTGGTGGATTTGCCTGGCTACGGTTTTGCCAAGACACCGGATGCCGTCCGGCGTCAATGGGAGGGATTGCTCGGACCTTATCTTCTCGAGCGGGAGGCGCTCACCGGTCTCGTCGTCGTCATGGATTGCCGGCATCCGCTCACTGAACTGGACGCCCGGATGCTGGATTTCTTTTTACCGACCGGGCGCCCCGTACACGTCCTCCTTTCCAAGGCTGACAAGCTTTCCCGCCAGGCGCAGACCCAAACCCAGAAAGAAGTGCGACAGGCGCTCGCCAAACGCGGGAAACAATGCTCGGCGCAGCTTTTCTCCAGCCTGGAAAAAACCGGCGTGGAAACCTGTGAAGCCGTGCTGGCGGGGTGGCTTGGCCTGTCGCCGCCGGTGCCTCCAAAATGACGACAAATCGCCCTGCCCGCCACGCAATCCATCAAGCGTTTGATCGAAAAATGTTTTTTCTGTAAAATCAGAGGTTTCCGATCATTTCGGGAACCGGGTGTCGGGGCATGTCGCCCTGGCGTGGATCAACCTTGACCGCTGCGTCGCAGCAAGAACATATTCACATCCCTCATGGAATCTTTTGCACAACTCTTTGAAGAAAGCCTGGCCCGCCAGGAAATGCGCCAGGGCGAAGTCATCACCGCCGAGGTGACGCGCGTCGACCAGAATTTCGTTGTGGTCAACGCCGGACTGAAATCCGAATCCTACATCCCCATCGAAGAATTCCTGAATGATCAGGGCGAAGTGGAAGCCAAGGTTGGTGACTTTGTCCAGGTCGCGATCGAAATGCTGGAGGACGGCTATGGTGAAACCCGTCTTTCTCGTGATCGCGCCAAGCGCATCGCCTCCTGGAACTTCCTGGAACAAGCCCTGAATGACGGTTCGCTCGTCTCTGGCACCATCGCCGGCAAAGTGAAGGGCGGCCTTACCGTCATGACGAGCGGCGTCCGCGCCTTCCTGCCCGGCTCCCTCGTCGACATGCGCCCGGTCAAGGACACCACGCCCTATGAGGGCAAGACACTTGAATTCAAGGTCATCAAGCTCGACAGAAAACGCAACAACGTCGTGGTTTCCCGCCGCGCCGTGCTTGAGGCGTCGGTGGGCGAAGAGCGTGACAAGCTCCTGGAAACCTTGAAGGAAGGCACAACCATCAAGGGCATCGTCAAGAACATCACTGATTACGGCGCTTTCGTCGATCTGGGTGGCATTGACGGGCTTCTGCACATCACCGACCTTGCCTGGCGGCGCGTGCGCCACCCCAGTGAAGTGCTCACTGTAGGCGACGAAGTGGAAGCCAGGGTGCTAAAGTTCGATGCCGACAAGAGCCGCGTTTCCCTGGGGCTCAAGCAACTGGGCGAAGATCCCTGGATCGGCATCTCCCGCCGCTATCCCGCTGGCACCCACCTGTTTGGCAAGGTCACGAATCTTACCGATTACGGCGCCTTCGTGGAAATCGAACAGGGGATCGAAGGTCTGGTGCATGTCTCCGAAATGGACTGGACAAACAAGAATGTGCATCCGACCAAGGTTGTGCAACTGGGCGACGAGGCCGAAGTGATGATCCTCGATATCGACGAGGACCGCCGCCGCATTTCGCTGGGCATGAAACAATGCCAGCCAAATCCTTGGGAGGAATTCAGCCAGAACTTCAAGAAGGGCGACAGGGTTTCCGGCGCGATCAAGTCCATTACCGATTTCGGCATTTTCATTGGCCTGTCGGGCGGCATCGACGGCCTCGTGCACCTCTCCGATCTTTCCTGGAGCGTTCCCGGGGAAGAAGCGATTCGCAACTTCAAGAAAGGGGACGAAGTGGAAGCCGTGGTGCTGGCGATCGATGTGGAAAAAGAACGCATTTCCCTGGGCGTAAAGCAGATCGAGGGCGATCCTTACACCAACTACATCGCCACCCATGAAAAGAACTCCATTGTCAAGGGCGCAATCAAGTCCGTCGATGCCAAGGGCGCGGTGATCGCGCTGGAAGGTGAAGTGGAGGGCTACCTGCGCGCCTCCGACTATTCCCGCGAGCGCGTGGACGACCTGGCGCAAATCCTGAAACCAGGCGATGAAGTGGAAGCCATGATTACCAACGTCGACCGAAAGAGCCGCTCCATCAACCTTTCCATCAAGGCGAAGGACCAGGCGGAACAGGCCGAGGCCCTGCAAAAGTTCAGTTCCGATTCCGCCAGTTCCGGCACGACAAACCTCGGCGCGCTTCTGAAGGCCAAACTGAATCAGCAAGGCTGACCTCTTCCGGCATGACCAAGTCCGAACTGATTGACCGGTTGGCGGTGCGCTTTCCACAACTTGGGGCGAAAGACACCGACTTTGCGATCAAGGTGATTCTCGATGCGATGACGTCCGCACTGATCGACGGAAATCGTATCGAGATTCGCGGGTTCGGCACCTTCTCTCTCAATTTCCGGCCCCCGCGAACTGGACGCAACCCCAAGTCGGGCGAGCAGGTCGATGTGCCCGCAAAGTGGGTGCCGCATTTCAAGGCGGGGAAGGAATTACGGGAACGGGTGGACATTCGCACAAGCGAAACCTGTAAGTCCGCGCGCGCCGACCGTAGCGCCTCTTCCTGGTAAACCCGGTGGCCGGTGTTGTTCGAAAGCGCACCGTTCGCGGAATTGTCGTTTTCGGGACAGAACCTGATGAAAAAGCCCTCAGACAACTGAGGGCTTTTTCCATTGCCGCAACGACCACGAAGAAAGTGCAGACTGTCGCGCGTTGCCAGACGTTTTTATTTCGTTGCCTTGGAAGCTGAAGCGGCCTTGCTTGTGGCGTTGCCGCTGGTCTTTGGCGCAGGCTTGCCGGGTGTGCTCAGGCTGGAAAACGCCTTGATGTTGCTGTCGGCAATCTGGGCGATTTGCTGCGCCATGAAGTTGAGGCGATCGAAAGTCTGTGAACTGGCTTGCAATACGGATTTCATGGTAGTTGCAAAAACATCGCCGCCCGCCGGCAGCTTGTTCTTGGTTTCCTCAATGGCGGACTCGGCGTTTTCGGTCAACGCCTTGTAATGTCCTTCCATGACGCCAGTAATATCTTTCTGCATATTGAGTATTAGCTCGTAGAGATTGTGATAATACTCGCGCGTGCGTTCCAGGCTCGGCTCCGCCATGGAGGATTGCGCCGCCAGGACCTGCTTCGGTGTCTTGGCGTCGATCAGCACGGTAGTATTTTCCGCGCCGACCTGGATGTTGGAACGGATGGCGCTCAAATTAAGATTCGCCAGTTTTTCGATGTTGTCCAGTGTGCTGTGAATCAGGGAAACCAATGCGTCGGCATTGGCTTTTTGCACAGCGGCAACCCGTTCGGATTTCGGTGTAGTCATTTGCTTTTTCCTTTAGAAAATGGGTGATCAAGAGACCCTGCCTTGTCAATAATAACAAATTTTCACGAAAGGAAGTGTTTCTGAAATACGGATAATTTATCCGGATAATCAAGGCGCAAGGAGATTCAGGATGCTGTCCAGACCCGAAAATGTGATGGCTGCATCGGCCTTGGCACGTGTGGCTGGTTTCGCGTGGTAGGCCACGGAAAGGCCAGATTCCGACATCATCAAAAGATCATTGGCGCCATCTCCCACCGCGATGACCTGTGTGCGCTCCAACCCCAGTTTTTCCTGGAATGCGCGCAAATGCCGAGCCTTGGCCTGGGCGTCAATGATCGCGCCGATGACCCGGCCCGTGATTTTGCCACCGGAAATTTCCAGTTCGTTGGATGTCGCAAAATCGAAACCCAGTTCGATCCGCAGGCGTTCGGTGAAATAGGTAAAGCCGCCGGAAATCAGCGCGGTCTTGAGGTTTGCCTCCCGCGCCGCATCCAGCAGCGCGCGCGCGCCGGGCGAAAGACGCAGACGTTCTTCGTAGACACGCGCCAGGATGCGGACATCCAACCCTTCGAGCAGCGCAAGTCGTTGCCGCAGGCTTTCTGAATAATCGATCTCGCCACGCATGGCCGCGGCGGTCGCCGCAGCCACTTCACGCTTTTTCCCGGCGAAATCCGCAAGCTCGTCGATGCATTCGATGGTAATCAGCGTGGAATCCATGTCGAATGCGATCAACCTGAAATCTTCCAGTGTTTTCCCCTGTGGCATGAAAGCCCAGTCCAGGCGCTCGGCTTCGATCCGGGGGATCAGGGCGTCGAAAGCCGCCGTCCGTCTGGCGTCGACGAACCGGGTCGTCTGTGGTGGCCTGGGTACGGCGCGAAGCGCGCCTGTCGCGTCCAGGAGCCGTTCCAGAAGATGCGTCGGCAACGCGCCGCCTTGCAGGAGTAGATCGCGGGATTCGCTCATGGCCGAATACGCACAAAGCCGCTATTTTACGCGCGCCGTCCAGCATGGCGCAGCCGCTG
>JAISME010000110.1 GCA_031276915.1 Zoogloeaceae bacterium | reverse complement strand
CCTTCCTTATCCCTTCTTATCCCTTCTTCCCCCTCCACCCCAACAACACAGGAAGTGACAATATTCGTCACCAATGAACCAAAAAATGTCACTTCGCCTCTCTTCAAAAGAACAAAACCACGCAGCGGCAATTCCTTGCGGCGGCGAGGGAACGGCACAACCTCCAGCCTCCCAACCTCTCCACCTTGCACACACCTGTCACCGCCACCCGACACAAGAAACCGGCCTGGAAACCAGGCAATCCGTCTGGGAAGCAGATGAATCATGGCGTGGCGCACCCACCTCCGGGGTGTCAAGGGTCAATCCCGTAGCCGCGATTGTCCTGCCGCTTCGCTGCTTTGTTTTTCATCGAAGCAGGCTCCGCTTGGGAAACCTTCCCTTTCGGAGGGATAATCGGGCATGGGTGAGGCGTAGTAACGCCTTTCCTGCTGTGTCACCTGTCATGAGCATGGATTGAAACACAATGGAACGTGCCTGGAAGCCCAATGTCACCGTTGCCGCTGTCGTTTGCCGGGACGGAAAATTCCTGCTGGTGGAAGAAGAAATCGGAGGCGATTTCCGCTTCAACCAGCCCGCTGGACATCTCGAACAAGGCGAATCGCTGGTGGAGGCTGTTGTCCGCGAGTGTCGGGAGGAAACGGGCTATGACTTCGAGCCGCGCGCTCTTCTGGGCATCTACCAATGGCCGCGCCCCACGGGCGGCGTCACTTATCTGCGCTTTGCCTTCACGGGTGAACTTGTCGGCCACGACCCCGAACGTCCGCTCGACACTGGTATCCTCCGCGCGTGCTGGCTGACGATCGAGGAAATGCGTGCATCGGTGGCGCGCCACCGCAGTCCCCTGATTCTCCGCTGTGTCGAGGATTACCGCGCCGGACGGCGGCTGCCGCTGGATGCGATCGTTCATTACGACCAGTTCCACGCATAGAATGTTCCCCTTCCTTTCCGGATTGGCTTGTGTCCTGGCTTGCGCCCTGTGGGCCGTTCCCGCGCGCGCCCAGGACGCGGAAATCCCGGTGTGTTTCAATTACGGTTGCCTTGCGCAACAGTCTGTGCGTATTGCCGCCGGACGTCTCGACGCGCTGCTCGCGGCGCTGCGGGAAGCGCGGGACGCCGAAGACGAACGCCAGCGACTGGCAAAAGCCATCGGCGCGCTCTATGCCATCGCGGCGGAGCAGACGCCGGTTGGCAACGACAAGGGAGGCAACTATGCCGACGCGAGCGCCTCCGGTCGCATGGACTGCATCGACCACGCTGTCACCACCACCCGTTTTCTCAAACTCCTGGAAGCGCGCGGCGGCCTTAGGTGGCACAAGGTGCTGGAACCGGCGCGCCGCGCGCGTTTTTTCGTCATGCAGCACTATTCCGCCGTGGTCGAGGTTCTTTCCCCGTCTACAGATTGTCCCAAGGATGAAAATGAAAATTGCCGTCCGCAGGACCGTTCGCGGGAGGGTTATGTGGTGGATAGCTGGTTTGTGGATAATGGCGCGCCCGCTGTCGTCCTGCCGTTGGCGGACTGGCTGGACGGGGCAGGGCCAGGCGTATAGGGGAGGAGACGCGCGTGTCGCACAGGGGGAAAACCGTGGTTGTCGGCCTTTCTGGTGGCGTGGATTCTTCCGTGTCCGCCTTGCTCCTGAAGCGGCAGGGCTATCATGTCGTCGGGCTTTTCATGAAAAACTGGGAGGATGACGATGACGGGGAATATTGCGCTTCCCGCCAGGATCTGGTCGACGTGATGAGCGTGGCGGACGTGATTGGCATCGATGTGGAGACGGTCAATTTCGCCGCCGAATACCGGGAACGGGTATTTGCCGAATTCCTGCGCGAATACGCGGCAGGCCGCACGCCGAATCCGGATGTGCTCTGCAATTCCGAAATCAAGTTCAAGGCTTTCCTGGAGCACGCGCTGGCGCTCGGCGCGGATCATATCGCCACCGGCCATTACGCCGGCGTGCGGGAAATCGACGGGCGCTACCAGCTTCTGAAAGCCGAGGATGGCGCGAAGGACCAGAGCTACTTTCTCTATCGCCTGGATCAGTCGCAGCTTGCCAGGACCCTGTTTCCGCTCGCCGCGCTTCGCAAGCGCGATGTGCGCGGGATCGCGGCGGAAGCCGGCCTGCATGTGGCCACCAAGAAGGATTCCACGGGAATTTGCTTCATCGGCGAGCGCCCGTTCAGGGAATTCCTGGGCCGCTACCTGCCACCCCGCAGGGGGGAAATCCGCCGCCTGGAGGACGGCAGGGTTCTGGGCGAACACGATGGCCTGATGTATCACACCATCGGCCAGCGCAAGGGTTTGCGCATTGGCGGGTTCAGGGAAGGAAACCGCCCCGCCGGCGCGCACGACGCCTGGTTCGTCGCGGGGAAGGACGTGCGGGAAAACGTGCTTTATGTGGTGCGGGGGCACGATCATCCGGCGCTCAGGACCGACGCTCTCATTGCCGGGCAACTGGCCTGGATCGAGGGCAAGGCGCCGCGGACACGCTGGGTCTACACCGCGAAAACCCGCTATCGTGACGAGGATCCCCCTTGCGCGATCGAGCGGGCGGACGCGGCAAGCTGTGAAATCCACTTCGCCGCGCCGCAATGGGCGGTCGCGCCGGGACAATCCGTGGTGATTTACGAAAGCCGGGTCTGTCTGGGCGGCGGGATCATTCAGTCGGCGTTTTCCGCCTCCGCCCCAAGCTGACGGATGCGCTGCGTCGCCACGGCGGGCAGCCAGGCGGCGAGTCTGCCGCGTCCGGGCAGGACAAGGTCGACAAGGTCCGGCGCGATTTCGAAAAGAGGCACGAGCGTGAAGGCGCGCAGGTGCATCCGGGGATGCGGCAGCGTCAGGAATGGGGAAGACCGCTCGAGATCATCATAAAGCAGCAGGTCGAGATCCAGCGTGCGCGGCGCATTGGGCGCGCCGCGCACCCGCCCACGCGCCTGCTCCTCGGCAAAGAGCGCGGTGAGCAAGGCTTCCGGCGGCAGACAGGTATCTACTGCCGCCACGGCATTGATGAAATCCGGCTGACGCGGACACCCGACCGGAGCTGTCCGGTAAAGCGACGAAGCGGCGGCAAGACGGGTTTCCGGCAACCTGTCCAGCGCGCCAATCGCCGCTTCCACGACTTGCCGCGCATCACCGAGGTTCGCGCCCAGGGCGACATAGGCGCGCGTCACGCGTTCATCGTCCGTAATTCCCGCTCCGGATTCTTACGGGTTGCCGCCCGCCGGTTTATCCGGCATGCATGGCGCCAGGGTGTCGTTCACGGTTTTCCTTGCCGCTTTCCTGCGCCGGCGACGCTTGCCGCTCTGTTCCGGCAGCAGCATGGCGGCGCGGGTTTCGCCGTCCGCGTCCTGGAAGCGGGTCCACCAGTCCAGGAGTTCGGCTTCCACCTCTCCCGCTTCGACGCGCAGACCAAGAAAATCGTAGGCGGCGCGAAAGCGGGGATGTTCCAGCACGCCATAGGGCCGTCGACCCGCGCGCTGCTGGAAGCGCGGCTGAAGCGCCCAGATTTCCTTGATGTCGCCGGCAATGCGGCGCGTGACCGCGAGTTTTTCTCCCTGGAGGTCCAGCACTTCCCCCATCGTCTGGTAAAGCGCCGGGATCGGCGGTTCGCCCGCCGCCTGGGCGCGTTCCCAGGCGGCGCGCACCTGATGCCAGAGCAACGCGGCGAACAAAAAGCTGGGCGAGGAGCTTTTCCCCGACCGGACGCGCGCATCCGTGCTGGCAAGCGTCAGCATGACGAATTTCTCGCCCCGCGGCTCGGTCAGGATGTCGTCCAGCAATGGCAACATGCCATGATGCAGCCCTTCCGCCCGCAAGTCCTGCAGGCAACGGACCGCATGGCCGCAGGTCAGGATTTTCAGCATTTCGTCGAACAGGCGGGCGGCGGGGACGTTTTCGAGCAACGACGCCATTTCCCGGATCGGACGCCGCGCCGCCGGGTCTATCGCCAGCCCCAGCTTGGCGGCCAGCCGCACGGCGCGCAGCATGCGCACCGGGTCCTCGCGGTAGCGCGTGCGGGGATCGCCGATCATGCGCAGGGTTTTCTGCCGCAGGTCGGCCACGCCGTGGTGGTAGTCGAGAATCCGCTCGGTGACTGGATCGTAATAGAGGGCGTTGACCGTGAAATCCCGGCGCGCGGCATCTTCGGCCAGGGTGCCGAAAGCGTTATCGCGCAGCAACCGGCCGTGCGCGTCGGCATGGACATCCTCACCCGCCGCGCCACTGCGGAACGTGGTCACCTCGACGATCTCCCGTCCCATATAGACATGCACGATCTGGAAGCGCCGTCCGATGACGCGGGATCGCCGGAAACGCCGCCGGATTTCTTCCGGTGTGGCGTCGGTGGCGACATCGAAATCCTTGAGCGGCATGCCAGCCAGGAGATCGCGCACCGCGCCACCGACCACATAGGCTTGAAACCCGTCTTTTTGCAGCGTTTCACAGACCTTGCGGCTGCCGTCGCTGATCTGCGCGTGGTGGATGCCATGGCTGCCAGCGGAAATGACCGCCGCCTCCCGCCCGGCTGTCTCGCCGCCGGGCCGCTTTCCCAAGGTCAATACCCGCTTGATGAATTTGCGAATCATTCCAAAACCATTTCAGAAAAACGCACCATCCTTCATGTCCCCGGAGTCCCCGCTTCTAGCGCAGGCTGATGGTTTCCCATCCCTTTTGTCCCGCGCGCGCGCGCAGGATGTCATCCGGATCGACCGCGATGGGGCGGCTGACCTTCTCCAGAAGCGGCAGGTCATTGTGCGAATCACTGTAGAACAGGCTGCCGCTGAAGTCCGACCACCACAGGCCCTGCGCTTCCAGCCAGGTTTCCACCCGTTCCACCTTTCCGGCCTTGAACGTTGGCGTGCCGCGCACCACACCGGTGAATTTGCCGTCCTTGTCGCAGGCGGGCACTGTCGCGATGAGATGATGAATTCCGAACTCACGCGCGATGGGGCTGGTCACGAAACTGTTCGTGGCCGTCACGATGGCGCACAGGTCTCCCTTGGCCAAGTGCCCCGACACCAGCGCGCGCGCCTTGTTGCCGATGAGCGGACGAATGAATTTGACAAGGAAAATCTGTCGCCATCTTTCCAGCGTCGCGCGCGGATGTCGCGTCAGCGGCGCAAACTGGAAATCCAGAAAGGCGCCAATGTCGAGCACGCCCGCCTTGTATTCCGCGTAGAACGCCTCGTTGCGGGCGGTCTGGCTGGCCTTGTCCAGCACGCCCTGGCAGATCAGAAACTGCATCCATTCAAAATCCGAGTCGCCGGAAAGCAGGGTGTTGTCCAGGTCGAAAAGCGCGAGTTGCATATGAATCCAGGAATCCCAGTGAAGTCGGTCAAGCCAGTTCCCGGCGCAACAGGGTGCGCAGGAGCGGCAGGGTAACGGGACGTTTCGCTTCCAGTGCGTAATGGTCCAGCGCCACGACGAGCGCGGACAGGGTGCGCATGTCGCGCGGCGCGTGTTCCAGCAGATAATCGATGGCGTCGCGCGGCAACGGCATGGCGCGTCTGGCGGCCTGGCGGCGCAGGGTGTCGGCCTTTTCGGCATCGGACAGGGGAACGAGACGATAAATCCAGCCCGATCCCAGGCGCGTGCGCAGATCCTCGCGTGTGGTGACAAGACGCGCGGGCGCGGATCGCGCCGCCGCCAGGAGCTTGCCGCCACTGTCACGCAAGCGATTGAAGACATTGAACAACGCTTGCTGTCCCGCTTCGGAAAGCGTCTCCGCGTGATCGATGGCGAATGCCTTCCGACCAGCCGTAGAGTCCGCGAGCATACGCAAATCCGCGTCCATCACGGCATCGTGGTAGAAAAAACCGCTAGCCTTCAACAAATGCGTTTTTCCAGCGCCGCATTCCCCCCACAGGAAGAAACAGCATTCGCCCTCCTCTTCCGCGAACCATCGCGTCAGCGCCGCCAGGGCTTCGGCATTGCCGTCGGAGTAGACGAAGTTTTCCAGCGTGGGCTGCGCTTCCGGCAGGAGATCAAGCAACAACTGGCGCATGAACGGGGAAGAATGTGACACGTCGGAAAATTCAGCGCTTGGGCGAAACCTTGGGCGGGACGCTGGGAAAGAGTTCGGACGGATAACCCGCGGTCAGCATGCTGCGGGCCTGGGTCTGGATCTGGGTTTGCATCTTCTGGAGCATGGTCTTGCTCTGGTCCATATAGGTCGACATCATGCTCTGCATGGCGGGTTGCTGAAAATTCAGGAATTGCGCCCACAATTCGTTTTGCAGCCGGGGATTGTCCTCGTACATCGAAATCACCTGGTCCTGGAGCTTGTGCTGGAATTCCACGAAGGTCCTGAGATTGTTTTCCAGGTATTTGCCCAGCATGGCCTGCAAGGTGTTCCCGTAAAAACGGATGACCATGCTCAGGAGTTCGCTGGAAAAAATGGGAAGTCCCCCGCTTTCCTCCTCCAGGATGATCTGCAGCAGGATGCTGCGCGTCAGATCCTCGCCGCTCTTGGCGTCGACAACCTTGAAATCCTCGAACGCCAGGACCAGGTCCTTCACCTCGGTCAGGGTGATGTAGGCACTGGCCTGGGTATCGTAAAGACGCCGGTTGGGATATTTCTTGATCAAATGAACCTGATCGTTCATGCAAGGGTTCCCGTCGAAATTTCGTTCAAAACCATGGCATTATAATCGGGAAACGCGGCACACGGCATGTTGCGCGATGCACAAGGCGTACAAGGGATTTCAATGGGGCTTGCCGGACTGATTCGGATGATGGATTGGTGCCCCCGGTCGGAATCGAACCAACGCCGGATGATTACAAGTCAACTGCACGACCTTCATGCTACGGGGGCGGGGAGCGGATTATAGCGTGAGGTTTTCCGGGGGGGATAGCGATACGATTACAATGTTCCCTTCTCGACCGACTGGCGCGCAATGGCCCCCGCTCCCAAGAATCCGACCGACATCGCCCGCGAAACCATCCGCCAACTGGCGGTTCGCCGCATTCCGCCGACGCCCGATCATTATCAGGAAATCTACGCGGAAATCGCGGGCGCGCCGCTGGAGGTTTTCCCGGGGAAATCCCTGAAACGGCTGGTGGCGGAAATCGGGCGCGCCGTGGCGATTCCCGGACTGGAGCGGGGATTGCATGAAGCTGTCGGGCAAAAGGATTGGGCGCGGTTCGCGCAGGTGCTGATCCAGCATCTGGGCGATCTGTTCTCGACGCAGCAGCTTGCCTGGAATACCTTGATCCGCGAATTGTTCCGGCAGTGGGAAAACAATGCCGCCCGGCTCACCACCGCACAGAAACGGGAAGCGCTGGAACATGTGCTGCAAAGCGCGGGCGGCAGTCCCGGCACCCTGTTTGCCCGCCTGGAAGGTCTGCAGAAAGGCTGGGCGCAGGCGCGGGAAGACGAAACGCGTCCGCTGGAGGTTCCGGGAGACCCCGCCGGCGCCGCATCCGGGTATTTCCCGGACGTCCTGAATCCCGTCGCGCACGGCGTGTTGCCGGAACTCGGCGCCGCCCTGCGCGAACTCTTCGCATACACGCTGGAAAACTGCCTGCGCGTCTTCCTCGGCGAGGACGAACGGCTTGGAAACATGTGTCGAGAACTGGTCGGGGAAGTCCGCTGCGCCAATACCCCGCGGCAATTCCAGGCGCTTCGGCAGAAGCTGAAGAATTTCGCCTTCCGCCTGGAACTTCTGGATGGGGATCAGCGAGAACTGCGCGCAAGTCTCCTGAAACTGTTGCGGCTCATGGTGGAAAACGTCAGCGAGCTGGTGCTCGACGACCAGTGGATTCATGGCCAGATCGAGGTCGTGCGCGCTATCGTCGACAAGCCGCTCTCCCAGAAAAGCCTGGACGATGCCGAACAACGTTTCAAGGAAATCGTCTACAAGCAAAGCCAGTTGAAACTCGGTCTGCAGGAAGCGCGGGATGCCCTGAAAGCCATGCTGGCCGGGTTCGTGGATCACCTCAATGACTTTGCCGGAGCGACCTCGGACTATCATGACAAGATCGGGGAAATCGCCAGGCATGTCAGCAGCGCGGACAACATTGCCGACCTGGAATCGGTCCTGGCCGAGATCATGCGGGAAACACGCGGCATCCAGGCCAGCGCGCGCCGTTCCCATGACGAACTCATCGCCACGCGGGAACGCGTGCGGGAAACCGAGGCGCGCATCCAGAAACTGGAAAGGGAACTGGCGGAAACCAGCCAGTTGATCCGGCTCGACCAGCTTACCGGCGTCCTGAACCGGCGCGGACTGGAGGAAGTGGTCGACAAGGAAATCAAGCGCGCCGAGCGCAGGCAGGCCCCGCTTTGCCTGGCGTTGCTCGACGTTGACAATTTCAAGAAACTGAACGACATCCTGGGGCACGCGGCGGGCGATGACGCCCTGAAACACCTGATCGCCGTCATCCAGGGGACCCTGCGACCGCAGGATTCGGTGGCGCGCTTTGGTGGCGAGGAATTCATCATCCTGTTCCCTGAAACAGCGCTCGAACAGGCGGCGACAGCCATGGTGCGCATCCAGCGCGAACTGACCCGGCACATTTTTCTCTACAACAACCAGAAACTTTTAATCACCTTCAGTGCGGGCATCACCATGCGCCGGACGGGCGAATACCGCGAGACGCTGATCCAGCGCGCCGACGCGGCAATGTACGAAGCCAAGCAGTCCGGCAAGAACCAGGTGGTGGTCGCCGATGACACGAATGTTGCCGGCGCCCTCCGGTAGAATCCGCAAAACGCGTCGGAATCCGGATCCGGGATTTTTCGCGCGTTTCCGCCCATGCTTTTCAGGAGAAGGACGCAAGATGAAAAAGCCCGTGCCGCCCGGCATGCCGGACGCACTGTTTCCGCCCACGCGGGAACGGATACAGGCTGCCTGATGGTCGCGTTGATTCTTTCCGGATTGTCCCGGAGGAGAACGGATGCTTCCAGGCGGGATACGCGGGGCGGGAAAACCGTGATCCATGAAAGCCGCCGTCCGCGGGATTTTCTTGTCGCCGCCTTCCTGCTGCTGTTTGCGGGCGGCTGTGGCGAGGTCTGGAACGACCCGTATCCCCTGTCGGAAGCCGGGAAGAACATTTTCTATTCGGCCTTCATCGATCGCCCCAAGCACCTCGACCCGGCGCAATCCTATACGGAGGACGAATACACCTTCATTACCCAGATCTACCGTCCGCCGCTGCAATACCATTACCTGAAGCGACCTTACGCGTTGATCCCCGACGCGGCGGAAACTGTTCCCGAACCGGAGTTCTACGATGCCGCCGGGCGGCGCCTGCCGAATGACGCGCCCGCCGGGAAAGTGGCGGAGAGCGTTTATGAATTGAGACTGAAGCCCGGGGTCCGCTATCAACCGCATCCGGCCTTCGCCGTGGATGCGAACGGCGCGCCGCTTTATCTTGGCCTGACGAAACAGGAGATGGCCGACAAGTTCGACATCGCGGATTTCCCCGTCACCGGCACGCGCGACATGCGGGCCGAGGACTACATTTACCAGATCAAGCGCCTGGCGCATCCGCGTGTGCATTCGCCGATTTTCGGCATGATGGCGGACAGGATCGTCGGTTTACGGGAACTTGGCGCGGCGCTTGCCCGCGCGCAACAAGAAAATCCCGGAACATGGCTCGATCTCGACGCCTTTCCGCTCGAAGGCGTGACGGCGCTGGACGACCGCACCTGGCGCATCCGCATCAAGGGGCGGTATCCGCAGTTCGTCTACTGGCTCGCCATGCCATTCTTTTCGCCGGTGCCACGCGAGGCCGACCGTTTCTTCAGCCAGTCCGGCATGGCGGAAAAGAATCTGACGCTGGACTGGTGGCCAGTGGGCAGCGGCCCCTACATGCTTACCGGGAATGATCCGAACCGGCGTATGGTGCTGACACGCAATCCCAATTACCGGGGCGAAACCTATCCCTGCGAGGGAGAAGCGGGAGACGCCGCCGCCGGGTTGCTGGAGGATTGCGGCAAATCCCTGCCCTTCATCGAGCAGGCGGTATTTACCCGTGAAAAGGAATCCATCCCCTACTGGAACAAGTTCCTGCAGGGCTATTACGACATTTCCGGCATCGCGTCCGACAATTTCGACCAGGCCGTGCAGATCGACGCCGGCGGCGACGTGGCGCTCAGCGACGACATGCGGGCGCGGGGCATCCGGCTCCTCACCGCCGTGCGCGCCACGACTTTCTACATGGGTGTCAACATGCTCGATCCCATGCTGGGCGGCCTGGATACGGCGACGGCCAAATTGCGGCAGGCGCTGGGTATCGCCATTGACCAGGAGGAGTTCATCGCGATTTTCCTGAACGGACGCGGCATTCCCGGCATGAGCCCCCTGCCGCCGGGCGTTTTTGGCGCCGCTTCCGGAATGGAGGGCGTCAATTCCCGCATGTACGACTGGCGGAACGGTGCGCCCCGGCGCAAATCCATCACGGAAGCCAGGCGACTGCTGGCCGAGGCGGGCTGGCCGAACGGGCGCAACGCGAAGACAGGGGAACCGCTGGTTGTCAACCTCGACACCACGGTGGGGGGAATGGGGGACAAGGCCCACGTCGACTGGTTGACTCGCCAGTTCAGGAAGATTGACGTACAGCTTGTCGTGCGCGCCTCCGATTACAACCGTTTTCAGGACAAACTCAAGGAAAGCGCGGCGCAGCTTTTCTTTCTGGGCTGGAACGCCGACTATCCCGATCCGGAAAACTTCTTTTTCCTGCTCCATGGTCCGGAAAACCAGAAAAACGGCGGCGAAAACAAGGTCAATTACCAGAATCCGGAATTCGATCGCCTGTTCCTGCAAATGAAGAGCATGGACAATACGCCGGAGCGCCTGGCGCTGATCAGGCGCATGAATCGCCTGCTGCAGCACGACGCGCCCTGGATCGCCCTTTTCCATCCCAAGACCTATACGCTCACACACGGCTGGCTGAAGAACCGCAAGCCCAACGATGTGGCGAACAACACACTCAAATACCAGCGCCTCGATTACCGCGCGCGCGAACGCCAGCGCGCCGCCTGGAACACGCCCGAACGCTGGCCGCTCGCCATGTTCGCGGTTGTGCTGGCGCTGCTGGCGTATCCAGCCTTCCGCCTGTACCGGCAACGGGAAGGACGCGCGGGGAAGCAGGCTTGTCACGAAAAAACGCCCGCCGTGGTGCCGGAAATTTGATGGCCATGAAGACGCCCCCGCTGCTCCATGTCTTTTCCGGCTTGCCGGGCACGGGAAAAACGACGCTCGCGCAAGGTCTGGCGCGAGAAGTTGGCGCGGCGTACTTGCGCGTCGACACGATTGAACAGGCGCTCCGCGACTTGTGCGCGCTGGAGGTGCGGGACGAAGGCTACCGTCTCGCCTACCGATTGGCGGGCGATCATCTGCGGTTGGGGGTAAGCGTCGTGGCCGACGCCTGCAACGCGATCGACATTACCCGTATGGCGTGGGAAGAGGTCGCCCGCGAAAACGGGAGCCGCGTGGTTTATATCGAGACGCTGTGCTCGGATCGGGCGGAGCACCGCCGACGGGTTGAATCCCGCCCGGTCACCGTGCCCGGTCTTCGACTGCCCACTTGGGCCGAGGTGGAGGCACGCGAATATCATCGCTGGACAAGACCGCGCATCGTGATCGAGACGGCGGGACGCGCGGAGGAGGCCGCCTTCGCCGAGCTGCTCTCCGCGCTGTCTGCCCAGATCGCGGGAAAATGATCGCCCGCGCTCGCGCTTGCCCCGCCCTGGAATCCGTTTGCGATCTTCCGGGCAAAAGCCCGGGAATGCAAGGTGGATGAACAGCGGGCGGGCGCAGGGAAACCGCTCGCGGTTTTTCCAGTCTCCTGTTCTTTTGCCCTGTCTTGCGATGCAAAACGCTGCAAAAGGATCGGGGAAAAGTTTCTTGTTGTGCGACAATTTTTGTCACTTGACGCGCGCAATTTGTCACTTTGTGGAGGGGGTGTGGTTGTGTTGTCGGGAGGGAAATGGCGTGGATGCGAGCGCGCAGGCGGGAATTAGGGGTGCGGGGTTTTGCAGGCACGGAAGTTGCTCGTATCTTTTCGGTTTCTTTTCCTGACAAGTCGGACAAGCGATACATCATGTTCTCCACCCTGCCGTTTTCGGAAGCATTGCCCGGAACACCCGCTGTGTTGCGCGCATGCAATATGTGCGGACGGGATGCGGGGAAAAGTGTAAAAAGACTTGACAAGCCGGAATATGCAATCATGATAATCGCAGGCGGCAGGCGGCAGGCGGCAGGCGGCAGGCGGCAGGCGGCAGGCGGCAGGCGGCAGGCGGCAGGCATATGAAAATCTTTTCCGTTATCCAGAGATAACGGAGAAGATTTTCCGGCGTCTGGATAACGCCGAGTTCTTTCTCTCTTCTTCTCCAGCCTTTCCTTCCCCTTCCGGTTTCCCTTTCCTTTCCGGGTTTTCCGGTTTCTTTGCTTTTCCTCGTTTCACCATCCCGGTTGCAGGCGCATTTTCCCCTGTTCTTGCGATTACGCCCCAATTCGTCATTGCGAGGGCCGAAGACCCGTGGCAATCCAGACGGCCTCGCGGTCTGTTCCAGCGTTTCGGATTGCTGAACCACTTCATGGATTGCCACGTCGTAAATTGCCGTCCGCAGGACCTCGCAATGACGAAGAATTGTGCGTTTGGCGCGCTTTTTCCTCCCGGGGTTCCGGTTTTCTTTTTCCTTCCGGCTTTTCGGGTTCTCCGCTTTTCCTCGTTTACCACCCCGGTCGCGGGTGCGTGTTTTTGCATGTGTCCGCGGCCTTTTTTGTTCTCCCCTTTTTTTCCAAAGGAGCATCATCATGAAACACCTTGTACACACCTTCCAGCGCGGCTTCACGCTCATCGAACTGATGATCGTCGTCGCCATCATCGGCATCCTTGCCGCCATCGCCCTGCCCGCCTATCAGCAATACACCATCCGCGCCTACATCGCGGAAAGCTTAAGTCTCGCGGAAGGCGCCAAGATCATGGTCACCGAGCATTGGGCAAACAACAACGCACTGCCCACCGTCCCCTATCCCGGCACCGGCAAGGCGCCCAAGGACAGCTATACCGGCTATGAGTTCAAACCAACACGCAACGTGAAAAGTATCAGAATCGCCGGCATGGGAAAGACAGGTTATGGGTACGACTGGAATGGCGGAATCGTTATCTATTATGGCGGCAAGAACAAGGAATTGGAAAAACTGGGCATCACTCTCATACTGGTTCCCGGGTTCGGCAAAATAACCAATGGTCTTCCGCAATCCCCATTGGAAACAAACATAAACAGCGGTTCGGGTTCCATCGTCTGGGGCTGTGCGGTAGGATGGTATAAAAATGCCAAACCCACCAAAGAGGCATTCAAGTATGTGCCCAGTAGTTGCCGTTACTTGAGATGGAACGACTGAGCAGAATCGCCAGACAACCGTCGCGCGACAGGCGGGAACGCCATGGCTATCGCATACGTATATCCCATGGCCAGGACAAGCGTGTTTGCCCAACCGGAAGACCCGCACATGGCATGATCGTGATCGTGCCACGCGCGGCATTGCGCGAGGCAGAAAACCGGGTGGATAGCGCCGAGCGGGGAGAAGACAGCGAAGCCCGGCTTGATCGCGTTTCCCTTCCTGGCGCCGTCCAGAAAGAGTGAATGCGATTGCCCCGCGGGAGGAAACGGCAGCCCGGAGTTCCCGGAACAGGCGGCGGCACGCGCATTCCGTCCGCCTGTTTTTTCGTGAAATCGCTTGCCCTCAACCGGGAGCAAAGGGCAGAATAGCCGCCTGTCAAAATCGAGCGTTATCCACGGAGGTTGCGTGTTTCTCATTCTTCAGGCCGCGGGCTGGCCCATTTGGCCCTTGCTGTTTGCTTCGATCATCGCGGTGGCCCTGATCCTTGAGCGGTTCTATTCGCTGCGGCGCAGCAGGATCGTGCCGACAGGGCTTCTGCAGCGGGTCCTGGACGCCTGCCGCGGCAATTCCGCCGACGAATCCTTCATTCTCGAGCTGGAAAAGCATTCCCCCCTGGGGCTGGTGCTGGCAGCAGGGTTGCGCAACCGCTCGGCATCCCGCGAAGTGATGAAGGAAATCATCGAGGAAACCGGACGCGCCGTGACACACCAACTGGAACGCTATCTCACAACCCTGGGCACCATCGCCTCCATTTCGCCGCTGATGGGGCTTTTTGGCACCGTGGTGGGAATGATCGAGATGTTCAGCATGCAGGCGCCGGGCAGTTCCGACCCTGTGCAGGTGGGGCACGGGATTTCCATCGCGCTCTACAATACGGGTTTCGGCATCCTGATCGCCATTCCCAGCATGATATTCTGGCGGCATTTCCGCGCCCTCGTAGACAGTTTCGTGCTGGATATGGAACAGCAGGCCGTGCGCCTCGTGGAAGTGCTGCAAGGCCAGCGCAGCAACTGACGGGCAGTACAGGGGGCACAGCAAGGAATGCGCGGCAGGCGTTCCCGCCTGTCGCGCAAGGCGAATCCGGAAGGAGTTTCTTTCCCCTCCCGGGTTGCCCACGGTCGAAACCCCGGCCGCAGACAAGGGGTTCCAGCCTTCGCGCCGATTCCCTCGGACGGGGCTTCAAACCGGAGTGAGTTGTACGATGAACTTCAATCACAGGCGCGGGGAAGAACCCGAAATCAACCTGATTCCCCTGATCGACGTGCTGCTGGTGGTTATCATCTTCCTGATCCTGACCACCACGTACACGCGCTATGCGGGACTGGAAATCAACCTGCCCTCCGCCGACGCGGAACAGCACGCGGAAGAGCAGTCGAACCAGATCGATGTGGCGATCACGGAAGCCGGACAGATCGTCGTCAACAAACAGGCACTGCAAGGCAACGAGGTCCGTTTCATTGCCGAGGCGCTGACCCAGGCGGCCAACGGACGCAAGGACCCGACGATCATCATCAGCGGCGACGCCAAGGCGGCCCACCAGAGTGTCATTGATGTCATGCAGGCCGCCCAGTCCGCCGGGTACTCGCACATTTCCTTCACGACGCAATCCACGCCACAGCAAGAAAAGTAATGGCGTGGATCCAGAAGCGCTGGTACGTCCGTTCATTGTCACTGCCCGCGTGGTGCGCTCTCTTTCCACTCATTTTCCCCAGCCTTGTTTTTGCCGGATTGTCCGCCGCGCGTCGCCTGGCGTACCGGCGCGGCTGGTTGCGCGCGCGCGCGCTGCCCGTACCGGTGGTGGTGGTCGGCAACCTGACGGTCGGCGGCACGGGCAAGACCCCGCTGGTCCTGGCGCTCATTGAACGGCTGCGCGCGGCAGGCTGGCGGCCCGGCGTAATCAGCCGCGGGTATGGCGGACGCGCCGTCGCGCCCATTCCGGCGTTGCCGGACGCGCGGCCAGACGAAGTCGGCGACGAGCCAATCCTGCTCGCGACGCGTGGCAACTGCCCCGTCTGGGTGGGGCAAGACCGGATCGCGACAGCGTGGGCGCTGCTGGCGGCGCATCCGGAAATCGATCTCCTGCTCAGCGACGACGGCTTGCAGCATTATCGCCTGCGGCGGGACATCGAACTGGTGGTGTTCGATGGCCGCGGCATCGGCAACGGCTGGCTGCTGCCACTGGGACCCTTGCGCGAACCCCTGCAGCGAATCCGGCGCGTGACGGCGCTGGTCACACACGGCGCGCCGGATCCGCGCGTCCTGGCCGCGGCATCCGGAATTCCATGCCATACCATGACACTGGAACCGGGACCGTTCTATCGCCTGGGTGCGCCCGCGCAACGCGCGGCGGTCCCGGAACTGCTTCGGGACTGCGCCGGAAGGCCACTGCACGCCATCGCAGGCATCGGGCATCCCGATCGGTTCTTCCGGACCCTGTCGGCATTGGGCCTCGTCTTCACGGCGCATCCCTTTCCGGATCATCATGCCTTTACGGAAGCAGACCTTGACTTCGCCCCGGACGCGGTTCTCCTGATGACGGAAAAGGATGGCGTAAAATGCACACGCCTGAACCTGGGCGAAGCCTGGGTGTTGCCGGTCTCGGCGCACCTGGACCCGGGATTGACCGAAACCTTGCTGGAGACGTTGCATGGACGCAAGACTGCTTGACATTCTCGTTTGCCCCTTGTGCAAAAGCGAGCTTGTCTACAAGAAAACCGAACAGGAACTGGTGTGCAAACCCTGCAAGCTGGCGTATCCGATCCGGGACGATATTCCAGTCATGCTGGAGGAGGAAGCCCGTGTCCTGACACCGGAAGAAATCGCGTGACCTCCTTCAAGGTCGTCATTCCCGCGCGTTACGCTTCCAGTCGCCTGCCGGGAAAGCCGCTGATCGACCTGGGCGGCAAACCGATGGTGGTGCGCGTGGCGGAACGCGCCGCCCGTTCCGGCGCGGATGAGATCTGGGTCGCCACCGACCACGCGGAAATCAGGGCGGCGGTCGAGGCGCACGGCTTTTCGGCGATCATGACGCGCGCGGAACACCCGAGCGGCACCAGCCGTCTGGCGGAAGTGGTGGAAAAACGCGGCTGGCCGCCGGAAACGCCGGTGGTAAACGTGCAGGGGGACGAGCCGCTGATCGCGCCGGAACTGATCGCGCGCACGGCAACCGCGCTTCTTGAGAGCGGCGCGGCGATCGCCACGCCTGCGCATCCGATTGTGGACGCGTCCGACTTTTTCAATCCCGGCGTTGTCAAGGTCGTCCGCCGCGCCGATGGGGACGCGCTCTATTTTTCCCGCGCCCCGATTCCCCACGCCCGTGACGCCTTCGCGCAGGACCGGAAGGTCCTGCCGCCGGATCTGCCGGCGTATCGCCACGTTGGACTGTACGCCTACCGTGCTGGATTCCTGAAGGTCTACGCCGCGCTCGCGCCGTCGCCCCTGGAGCAATTCGAGGCGCTGGAGCAGTTGCGCGCGCTCTGGCATGCCTGCCGAATCCATGTGGTGCTGACGGAAGGGCAAGGCGAGGCCGGCGTCGATACCCCGGAAGACGCCGAAAGACTGCGCGCCAGATTCCAATCTTGAATGCGCATCCATTGGACGGAAACCCCCTCGGGGAAAACCAACCCACGCGCGCGCGAAACAGTCTGGACCGCGTGAAACGCGCCCGTGCCCCGAACGGGAAGTCACGATACGGCATGTTCGCAACACGGGGAAAACATCTCCTTTTCTCTCTGCTTCTCTGCATCCGCGCCGCGCTGCCGGCCTGGGCCGGACCGCCACGCCTGGCGCTTCCGGACGATGCGCGGGATGCCCTGCACCCCCTGTTGCAACGTTACCTGCATCTGGAAGCGCCGCGGGACGCGGTCGAACGCGATGTCCTGGAAGCGCGCCTGATCCAGCAAGTTCGCGCTCTCCTGGAGACGGAGGGCTATTTCGACGCGCGCGTCGCGCTCACCGGGCCGTTGGACGCGCTTGTCCTGACCGTGACGCCCGGCGCGCGCTCCCTGGTGGAAAACGTGCGCGTCCGGATCGACGGTCCGGTTTCCCCGGAACGGCGGGAAGCCCTGCGCGCCGCCTGGACGCTTGGGGCCGGGCAACCGTTCCGGCAGGCGGATTGGGACGCCGCCAAGGAAAGACTGCTGCAAGGTCTTCTGGAGCGCGACTTCCCCACCGCCCGGCTGAGCGCGAGCGAGGCGCTGGTCGACGCCAGTCGTCACCGGGTTGCGCTGGAAGTCGTCGCGGAAAGCGGCCCGCCGTACCGGTTCGGCGCTTTCGAGATCAGCGGGCTCGCGCGTTACCCCTCCTGGCTCGTGGAACGCTACAACGACAGCATCGAGCCGGGCGCGCCCTATGTGGAATCGGCAATCTTCGAACTCCAGAACACGCTGGAAAACACTCCCTATTTTTCCTCGGTGCTCCTGCGTCTGGACACGGACGCCACCGGGACCGGAGACGACGGCAGCCGCGTCGCGCCAGTCAGGGTGGATTTGCGGGAGGAAGCGCCACACCGCGCCGGCCTGGGCGTGGGTGTCAGCTCCAACACCGGCCTGCGCCTGGAAACCAACTTCCAGACCGCCGATTTCCTGCATCGCGCCTGGCAGTTCACTGGCGGCCTGCGCCTAGAACAGCTCCGGCAATCCCTGTTCGCGGATGTTTTCCTGCCGCCTTCCGCCGATCCGAAGTACCGCCATCTGCATGCATTCGGTATGCTCCTGGAGCATTCCGACATCCAGGACCTGGAACTCAAGACCGTCTCGCTGGGACTCAACCGCCGCCAGAAATGGCAGGGCATCGACCTCACCCTGTCACTCGGCTATCTGGCGGAAAAACAGACGCCGCGGCATCAAGGGAGCGAGCGCACACGGGCACTGACGGTCAATAGTGTCTGGAACCGGCAGCGCGCCTTCACGGAGGGCGGCGGCTCCGTCACCCAGTGGCAGGTTGGCGGCGCAATCAGACCCGTTTCCACCCAGAATTTCGCGCGTTTCTATGGTCGCCAGCAATATGCCTTCAACCTGGGTCGCCGCAACACCCTCCATGTGCGGGCGGAAGGCGGCATCGTGCTGGCCAGCCAGCGCAAGGGCATTCCCCAGAACTTCCTGTTCCGCGCCGGTGGCTCCAATTCCGTGCGCGGCTACGCTTATCAAAGCCTGGGCGTACAGGAGGGTAACGTCACGCTGGGCGGGCGTTACCTGCTCGCGCTGAGCGGTGAGCTCATCCACTGGCTGGCTGACAGCCCCTGGGGCATCGCCGTTTTCGCAGACGCGGGAAACGCCGGCGACGACCGCGAGACGTTCCGCCTCAAGACCGGCTACGGCGTCGGCGCGCGCTGGAACAGTCCGGCCGGAGCACTGGGCGTTGATCTCGCCCATGGTGACCGCTGGCGGCTGCACTTCGCGTTCAGCATCCCGTTCTGACGGAAAACAGGATGCAGGAAGAATCACTCCCCCCTCCTCCTTCCGCGCCGCCGCCCGCCGCCCGCCGCCGGATGACGGGGATCGCGCGCGCGTTGTACAAATGGATGCGCGTTCCCGGCCTTTGTGTCCTGCTGGGCATGGGCGGCTGTGTCTGGCTCGTGGCGACGGAAAGCGGGTTTTCCACCAGCCTGCGCCTGGCGACGTTCCTGACTGGAGGACGCCTGGTCGCCCAGGGCGCGACGGGGCGGCTGGCCGGCCCGTTCACGCTGGAACGCCTGGAATGGTCCGATGCCGACAGGGTTCGCCTCACGGGCCTTGCCGTGGACTGCGCGCCCCTCCGCCTCCTTTTTTCCGGCAAGCTCGCGTGCGCGGAAATCCGGCTGGAACGCCTGGACCTTGATCTCGCGCCCGCGCCCCGGATGCCGCCGCCCAGGGACCTGACACTTCCCTTCGCGCTGGAGGCCGGATACATGGAACTGGGCGCGCTGTATTCCGGCAACGCGCGAACGCCCCTTCTGACAGGACTTTCCGCCAGCCTTGCCAGCGACGGCGACACGCATCGCCTCACCCATCTGCGCCTGAAGGCGTCCGGCTTTGTCCTGAACGCGAGCGGACAGCTTCAGGGCCGTGGCGGCCTGCCGCTCAGTGCCCGCGCGCGCATCGAGGGACAGGTCGCCGAACGGCCCACGCGCCTCGTCCTTCAGGCGGACGGGCCGCTTGAACGCCTTTCCCTGCGGGGAGCCGCCGAAGGCGGGGGAGGCACGGGAAGCTTCGCGTTCGATCTCGCGCCGTTCGCCGCGCAACCGGTGGCGCGCATCCAGGCCGAGCTCAGGAACGTCGACCCCGCCCGCTGGCGCGCGCACGCGCCGAGCGCGGATCTTTCCCTCTCCGTTGCCGCCGATGTCCGTCCGGGCAACGTCCTCGCCGGCACGTTCGAACTGAAAAACGGCAGGCCCGCCCGGCTGGATCGGAACGGGCTTCCGCTCGAACGCCTGCGCGGGCGTTTCCAGCGCGCGGAGGAAGGGCGCATCGAACTCACGAACCTCGACGCCATGCTTCCCGGCAAGGCGCGCTACACGCAGGGGAGCCTTTCCCTTGCCAGGACGGATGCCATGCGTCTCACCGCGAAGGGAAAGACCGCGAAGCTGAACCCGGGCCGACTTGCCGCTTCCTGGCCAGACGGCAACCTCAACGGCACGTTTTCGCTTCGGGTGGATTTCACGCCGCGCGCCGCGCCGGACAAGGCGACACAATACGCCGACGCGTTCCCCGTGAGGCACATCGACGCGGATTTCCGTTTCGACGCCAGTCAACTTGCCCGCCAGCGCCTTGCCGCCACGGGCAGGTTCGCATGGACGCGCACGGCGCGTGAAACCCTGCGTGTCGACGCGCGCGCCGCGGTAGGGAAAAACCACGCGCTCCTGCGGGGGGCGCTGGGGAATCCACGCGACATCCTGCGGATCGACATCACCGCGCCGAACCTGCAAGACCTGTCATTGCCGGAACTCGCGGGCGACCTGGAAGCGCGACTGGCGCTTTCCGGTGTTTTCCGCGCGCCCGCAATCCGGGGCGACATCAAGAGCCAGCGGCTTGTCCTGCCCGGTCTGCGCCTGCGGGGCATGACGCTCGCCGCCGATGTGGGTGGGCTCGCGCCGACGGCAAACGTCCAGGCGACACTGCGACTGGATCGTCTGGAAAGCGCCAGCCTGCAAGCGGAAGACAGCACGCTGACCCTGAAAGGCAATCGCCGCCAGCATGCGCTCCATGTGGAGACGCATCCCCTGCTTCCCGAAATCGGCAGGACAAGGCTGACGCTCGCCGCGCGTGGCGGCCTGGAACAACGGGGAAAATGGCAAGGCGCGCTTCAGACGCTTGCCCTGGAGACGCCGGACAAGGCGTCCCTGCTCGAACTGGTGACCCCGGTCTCCCTGGCGATCGAAGAGAACGGATTTGCCGTCGGTCACACCACCCTGCGCGGACAATTGAAAGGCGGGAAATGGCAGGCGCGGATCGACACGCTGCAACGGCAAGGCGAAACCTGGAGCGGCCAGGTTGACGCCAGCACGCAAAGCCTTGTCTGGATCGCCCCCCTGTTGGGCGCGGGCTACCAGACGGGCGGACAACTGGACGCCAGACTGGATTTCGCCGATCTCACGCCGGCATGGATCGCCTGGGCGCGAGGGGAGGGGCCACCGCCGCCCACGCGCCCGCGACTGGAAGGCCATGTGACCGGCAGGAACCTCTTTTTCCGCGCCCTGGAACCAGGTCTGCGCCTGGAGTCGGGAACGCTCGCCCTGCGCCTCGACGCCGAACGGCTGACGCTGGAATCCCTGCGCTTCGACGCGCCGCACGGTCCGCTTTCCGGGACGATGGAGCCCGCCTGGCGGGAGCGCCTGCAAGCGCGCGCCGCAACGCCGGGACAGGTGGAGGGACGCGGTCATCTGGTCTTCGGAAATTCCGGCGACTCCGGTCAACTGGAATTCCATCTGCAACGCCTGGGCGTCCTGCAGAATCCCGAACAATGGCTGACGCTTTCCGGCCAGGGAACGGTGCGACGCGCGGGATCCGAAGCCCGGCTTGACGCCAGCCTCAAGGTGGATGGCGGGTACTGGCGACTTGCCGACGCCGGCGCGCCGCGTCTTTCCTCCGATGTGCGCGTCCTTCGCGGCGCGGTGGAAAAAAAACCGGACGCGCCAGTGGAAACAAGGGCAGCGAGGTATCGGCTGGTCACTCGCGTCGCCGTTGATCTGGGCCCGGATTTCTATTTCACCGGCGCGGGCGCCCGCGCCCGCCTGCGCGGCAGTCTTGTCCTGGAGGCCAACGACCGGGAACCCTTGCGTGCTTCTGGCGGCATCCGCGCTTCGGAAGGGCGTTTCGACGCCTACGGACAGCAACTGGAAATCGAACAGGGCATCCTGACCTTCAACGGACTCGTGCAGAATCCCGGTCTCAACATCCGCGCCATGCGCAAGCGGCAAGCCGTCGAAGCCGGGGTCGCCATCACGGGCACGGCGTTGAAGCCGGTCGTCAGGCTCATTTCCACGCCCGATGTGCCGGATGCCGAAAAGCTCTCCTGGCTGGTGCTGGGCGCGGCGCCAGAGCAAAACACGGGATCGGAGGCCGCCGCACTGATGACCGCCGCCCATGCCCTCCTGGGCAACCAGGAGCGTGGTCCCGGCAGTGTACTGGCGCAATTGCAGCAGCGTTTCGGCGTGCAGGTCCATGTCGGGCGCGGCCAGGTCGGACGCAACGACGGACCGGCCCGGACCAGCCAGGTCGCCGACACCGCGGGATTCGGAAACACGCGCAACGCCACCGCTTCCGACCAGATCCTGCGGGTCGGAATCCGCCTGGCGACAGGACTCACCCTTTCCTACGAGCAATCCATGGATGGCGTCGAAAGCGTCGTCAAGCTCTCGCTGGCCCTCACCCGCCACCTTTCCGTCATTGGACAGACCGGCTCCGACAACGCGCTGGACCTGTTCTACAACTATCGCTTCGGCAGGAACAGGACACCGCGAAAGACGGATTGATCCTGTCCGCGCCCACGGCACCAGGACGACAGGCAGGGACGCGGCGGCGCACGGCATTCGACAGGCGATTCATCAATCCACCGATCCACCGCGATCAGTCTGTTTTCCCGCCTCCCCGCCTTGCCCCGTCGTTCAGGTAGACCGCGTCGTCGAAAGTCGCCACCCACCCGGAGGCATAGACCAGCATCAGGGTCAGCGCCATGCCGGAGAGCCAGGCTTCGGAAAAACCCAGGAGCAGGTAATAGGGCAGATACTCTTCCATGAGATACGGGAAAGCGTAGGTTTCCGACAGGCCATACAGCAGCGTGAAGCCCAGGCCAATGCATATCACGGTCATGGCCGAGCCGAAGAATCCCTTCAGGAACAGGAAGATGAAAAAATGGCACGGCAGGAAGCGATCCACCAGTCGGTGAATGCCATGCGCGAGCGCAACGCCGACCCCGGCGGTCATCAGAGCGTTGAGCGCAAAAGCCTGCCAGGCGATCACGCCGTTCAAGGTCAGTCCCGAAAGAACAAGATTGAGGCCGACGATGGCCAGTGGCGGCTCGAAGGCCAGGGTAAACAGCACGATGCCCGTCAGATGCAAATCCAGACCGGGCTTGACGCCCGCCTTCAGGCTCCACACCAGCATCAGCACGACGATCATGCCCAGCCAGACATGTGAGCGTCCGGGTTTTTCCAGGAAACACCGCCACGGCGCGCGACAGAGCGCCCACGCGAACCAGGGGAGCCACACCCCCCAGGCCAGCCAGTACCAGGCGTCCGCCAGCAAGGGATAGGGGAGATTCATGGATACGTCCCACGGCAAACCGCCTGTCCGGCACGCCATGCCCTGAGCGCCGCCGCCAGTTGATCCACGGCCCGCGCGAGCGCCAGGACGCCGCCCGCGGCATCGGGCGTGGGCGCAACCGCCGTGTGGGTCATCAAGCGTTCATCCACCAGCGTTCCGCCATGTCGCAACGCGGCGCGCACCACAAGCGCGCCCCGGCTGTCGCCAGGATTCCGGAACTCCTGCTCGAAACGCAAGAGTTCGAGATGCAGGGAGCAATGTGTTTCCACGGTTTCCACCGGTTCGTGCAGACGGGATTCCAGCGCCTGCCGGAGCACGCCGGCGGGCATGTCCGCCCAACGGGAGTGCGCGTAAACCCGAATCTCCGCCGGATCGGCGTACAGCAGCCGGTAGCGCATGCCGGTATCTTCCAGCCCCTCGTCGGCGCGCACGCTGACACGCCACGGACGCGCGAAAGGCGGAATGTCCGCCGCCGGACCAAGATCGTAACGTCGCGCCTGCGTTTCCGGATGTGACTGGAAAAGCGCGCAGCCTGCCAGGAGGCCAAGACAAAGGAAGAGGATTGCCGGGAAAACCCGGGGGCGGTTCACTGTTCCGCTCCCGGAACGAATCCCGCCTCGCCCGGCCCTGGCGCGCCGGGCGGCGTGCCGAACACCAGGCTTTGCGGCGCTTCCTCCAGTCGCTGCAGGACGCGCTTCAGTTGTCGGGAAGTGGCGGTCAGTTCTCCTGTCATGCGATTGAAGCGGACCGCCAGCGCGCTCACATCGCCATGGCCCTCGCTGTCCCGCAACAGGCGGTCGACACGCCCGGAAACCACGCGCAGTTGCCCGATCAGACGCCGTGTTTCCTGCATCAGGGGGGCGCTTTCCCGGATCACGCCCGACAATTCCTGGATGTTTTCATCGGAAAACAGCTTCTGCATTTGACGCATCGCCGCGTTCGCGCGCCCGGTCGCCGTCTCCAGATTGACCAGCGTCTCCTGCAGGACCTGGCGATTTTCCGGGTTCAGGAGGGCATTGACGTTTTCCATGAACTCCCGCCCCTGCGCGAGCATGACCGGCAGGGCATCCTCCAGGCGATCGAACAGGGAAGGTTGCATGGCAACGCGCGGCAAGTTTCCCGTCAACGGCCTTTTGTCGCGGCCATGGTCTTCCAGAAGAATGTGCGCGATCCCGGTAATGCCCTGATAGGAAAGGCGCGCCGTCACGCCGTGGGTGAGCGGCACGGCTTTGTCAACTTCCACCCGGATCAGGATGTTGCCCGCGTCCCCGGGATCGAGACGAATATCCAGCACCTTGCCCACGCGAATGCCCCGGTATCGCACCTGCGCTTCCGGATTCAGTCCGGTGACATTCTGCCGCGTCACCACGAGCAGTTCGCGAACCGTAATGCTCCGTTCACTGCCGAACCAGAAAAGCGACGACACGGCGGCCACACCCAGCAACAGGGTAAACACGCCAGCCGCCAGGGCATGGGCCCGGTTTTCCATGGACATCCGAATCAGGCAATCGACATGGACGCGATGGTAACACGTGTCTTGTGGACGGCGATTTCCCCGATGGCTCGCCTGATCCTTCCGGGCACGCTCCGGATGGAACAGGCAGGCTTGTCACGATGGAAAAACAACCCCCGGAATGCGCTGCCGGGGGGATTTTGTTGTCGGCAATCCGCGGTGTTGCGCCGCCGGAATGCCTGGAACATGTTTCTTGCGGAGCGGTTGGTTCCAGGCTGTCTGCTGGTTGCGTGCCGTATTGGACTTCCGATCCTCAGAGCGCCATATCTTTGCGCTTGTAGCGACACCGGCTGGGCAGGTATTTGCTTATCTTGTTGAAAGATTGGCTGGTGTCCAGAGGGTACACCGCGCAACCCCAGACAATGGAGCCAACGCCAGGATTCGCACTGTTTTGTACCTTGCCGGCATTCTCGGACAGAAAATGCTCGGGATAACCGTCAACAATCTTGCCATACCCTGCGTACAGCCCAAGCGCAAGATTCAGCTTGTCCAGCGTCTTGTTCTTGCCGCCATAATAGATACGGATGGCAGAGGCGTCATCACTCTCCGCTCCGGCAATCCTGATCGCCTTTACATTGGCCGTTGGCTTGAACTGGTAGCTGTAGCTGTCCTTGGGCGGTTTCCCGGTACCGGGATAATCCACCGGGGCAAGTTTGCCGTTGTTGACCCAGTAGTCAACGAGAGCCGCCTTGGCGCCACCCGCGAGTTGCAGCCCTTCCGCGAGATAGGCGCGGATGGTGTATTGCTGGTAGGCGGGCAACGCGATGGCGGCAAGGATGCCGATGATGGCGACGACGATCATCAGTTCGATGAGCGTGAAGCCGCGTTGAAGGGTGTATACAAGATGTTTCATGATGATGCTCCTTTGGAAAGAAAGAGAAGGAAGAACAAAAAAGGTCGCGGGCGCATGCCAGGACACGCGCCCGCGACCGGAGTGGTGAAACGAGGAACAAGGAAACCGGAAAAGCCGGAAGGAAAAAACGAACTAAACGCCCCGATCCTCGTCATTGCGAGGAGCGAAGCGACGTGGCAATCCACGCGGCGATTCAGTTTTCCGAAACGCTGGAACAGTCCGCGAGTCCGTCTGGATTGCCACGGGCCTGCGGCCCTCGCAATGACGGGGTGGGGCGTGGGTACAAGAACAGGAGGAAATGCGTCCGCGACCGGGACGACAAAACGGGGAAAAGCGGAAAAACCAGGAAAGACGAAAAGGGAGGAAAAGCGAGAGGAAAGGAATCCGGCGTTTTCCAAACGCCGGAAAGTCTTCTCCGTTATCTGTAGATAACGGAGAAGACTTTCACGTTGAGCCGTTGAGCCGTTGAGCCGTTGAGCCGTTGAGCCGTTGAGCCGTTGAGCCGTTGAGCCGTTGAGCCGTTGAGCCGTTGA
>JAISME010000072.1 GCA_031276915.1 Zoogloeaceae bacterium | reverse complement strand
AATGTTGATGACGGCCTTCGTGCCCGGACTGGCCTTGTTCAGTTCCTCGTCCAGCCAGCCCAGATTCCGGGCGACATACAGCGGCGCGTAAAGCGGGGTGCGCTGCGTCGAAATCCGCAGTTCCTGCGCTTGCGCCGGGACGGTCGCGCCGGAGACCGACAGCCATGCAGCCAGGACGATGCGCCAGACAATGCGCCATGCAGGATGTCGCGTGGTAAAACGTTTCATGGGACTTCTCCTTTCCAATCGAATTGTTCCGTTTTCTTGCTGGTGCTGCGTTGCCGCTCCAGGGGAATTCATTTTTGGGAAAAACACGCGCATTGGAAAGAACAAAAAGGCATATTGATATTCAGGGCGAGATGACGCGCCTTCTGCGCCTTCTGCGCCGGGAGCCGGGAAGGCGCTCGCCGCGTGGATTTCCCGGAAACGGTCCAGGCATTTTTCGCCTTGCGCCAACCGCGACGAGGCTTCGCCGGGGAAAAGCGCGGGAATGTGGAAGGGCTGCATGTGTCATTGCGCGCCCTGGCGCGATTCTTTTCGGTCCGCGCGCGATCGGTTTTGGGGCGCCAGGGCAGTCTGTCCAGGCCGTGAGGTCGATTGACAAAATAATAATAATCATTATTATCTGCAACAAATAATCAATTATCTGCCAGGCAATGCAAGACTTGCGTTTTTCGTCGAAGACAATTCCGTCATGAGGATTCGGCAAAGGGGCGCGCCTGGTCCTGCGAACATGTTTCCGGGAGTGTGGCCATGACAGGTTTCGTCTATCTCTGCCTGACCGTCCAGGGAGCGGAAGCGCGTGGACATCTCGAAGCGCCGGACGAGATCACGGCGCGGCGGCAACTGAAGGAACTGGGACTGAAAGTCCTGAGCATCGGCGAAGGCCAGTTGGGCGAAGGCGGCGTGCTGGCGGCGTTCAGGAAAATCTCGCGCGGAATCTCGCGTTTCCGTTCGGTGAAGAATAACGACAAGGTGCTCTTTTTCCGGCAGATGCAATTGATGCTGAAGGCCGGGCACACCCTGCTCGAGGCCCTTTCCGCCGCGTCCCGGCTTGCGCCGGGCGCGCGACTTGCCGACATCATCGATCGTGTCGCCGTCGGCATCCAGCGCGGCAACAGTCTGTCGGTCTCCTGTTCGGGCGAAAGGGAGCTTTTCAACCGGCTGGCCCTGAAGCTCATCGAGGCGGGCGAAGCCTCGGGAGAACTGGGCGCGGTGTTCGAGCGGCTGGCGACCCTGATCGAACGGCGCGCCGAGGTGCGCCGCCAGCTTGTCACTGCCCTGGTGTATCCGGGCTTCGTGCTGCTGGCCGCCATCGGCGTCATTCTGTTTCTCGTGCTTTCCGTTGTCCCGCGTTTCGCCACCTTCCTGAACGGGCGTGGCAAGGCGATCCCCTGGGCGGCCCAGACCATGCTCGACATTGCCGACTGGCTCGCCAGATGGGGCTGGCTGATTGGCGTGACCATCGTCGGGATCATCGTGGGCGTTCCGCTTCTGCGCCGGATTGCCCCGACGAAACGTTTCATCGACAAGGTTGCGCTCAAGCTGCCGGTCATCGGAGGCACTCTCGTCGCGGCGGCCATGGCGCAAGCCACCTGGATCTTCGGAATATTGATCCGGAGCGGCCTCACGGTGCTCGAATCCCTGCGCATCTGCAGGGAGGTGGTGGGCAACGCCGTTTTTTCCGGCGCCTTCGCCTACGCGGCCGAGCAGGTGTTGACCGGCAGGAGCCTGGCCGTCGCGCTTGACCAGCCGGCCTTGCCCAGGCTCGTGCAACACATGGCTGCCGTCGGTGAAAAAAGCGGGCAGGTCGATTCCGTCATGGAATCGCTGGGCGCGCACTACCAGAAGGTGCTGGACGCGCGGGTAAAGCTTCTCGCCTCCATGATCGAACCGGCGCTCACCGTGCTGATTGGCGGCATCGTGGGGTTTGTCTACTACGCCTTTTTCCAGGCCATGCTGGCTGTTTCCACGGGAGGGTAAATGGTTTTGCCTCTTGCAATCATCCGGAATGGTGGAAAACGCTGGCTGCCGCTCGCTGGTCTCGCGCTTGCCTGCCTTGCCCGCGCTCAGGAGTTGCCGCCTGGCACGCCGGAACCCATCCGGCGTGACCTGACGACGATCCAGCATTACAGCAACGAAGTCGGCAAGCGCACCGGCAATGCCGCCCGGCAGGCCGGTTCGTCCGTTCCCGCCGATGCTTCCGGCGGTGGCGCGACGGAAACCGCGTCCTCCCGTTTCACGCCCATCGCGATCGTTCCGCCGAAAACCTCGATCACGCCCGACGCGCCCAACCGTTTCATCGACACCGTGGAGCGTGATCCCTTCGAAGTCTCGCCGCAACTGCGCGCGGGCGGCAGGAACCGGCGCATCGGCCAGATGGAAAGCGTCACCATCAGCCGTGCCCTCCGGCTCCGGGCGCTGGCGCGCGGACCTTCCGGGGGTGTCGCGAAAATCCAGCTTGGGCGTGGGGAAATCATCACTGTTTACGATGGCGACGACCTGGATGTGGACGGCATCCGTTACACGGTGCGCGTGGAACGGGATGGCCTCGTGCTTCGCGGTTCGGGCGCGCCGCAATACAGAATGCTGGTGCGTCCATGAGACGGGAGCACTCGCTCTGGATTTCCATCGGCATCGCGGCGGCGCTCTTGCTGCTCCTGATCCTGTCGCCCGCGCGGGCGCAGCAGGGGGTTCCCTCGCCGTCGTCCGTCGCCGCTTCCGCCGCTGCTTCCGCCGACACGACAGGCAAGGACGCGAAGGAGACGGAAAAGCCCCGGGAAAAACCGGCGAAGAATGGAAAGGACAGGAAAAAGGGAAAGGACAAGGGAGAAACCGGGGGCGGTTCCGCCTCTCCCGGCGACATCTACCTGCGCAACACGTCGCTGGATGACGCGGCGCAGCTCATTTCGCAGATCGGCAAGACCAGTATCGTGGTGACCTCCTCGGTTTCCAGCAAGACCGTTTCCCTCTACCTGCGCGATGTGGACGTGGAAGGCATGATCCGGAGCCTGTGCCGCGCCGCCGGGGTCTGGTACCGCTACGACATGAAGACGAATGCCTACATCCTGATGAGCGCGCAGGAATACCAACAGGATATTATCATCGCCCGTGACGACATCACCCGCAGCTACGTTCTCAGGCATCACAACGTGGTGAGTATCGCCTACGCGATCCAGGCCCTGTTCGGGGGCCGCGTGATGCTCACCGAGCCGCAGGAGGAAGAGTCGACGAACCTGGGCGGCGACAGTATGCGCAGGAGCGTTTCCGGTCGCAGGAGCACTTCCTACAGCCGGGATGGCATGCGCGCCAGCAGTCGTGGCGGCAGCAATGCCGGCGGCAACGAAATCGATCCGCGCCGGGCGCTCGCGGGGCTTACGCAGAACGCGCTGGACACCGCACTGGACACCGCGCCGGATGTGGGCGCGGAAGACAACCAGGCGAGCCGCGGGAGACAGTTTTCCGCCAGCGCCCTGTTTGCCGCCTCGCGCCAGACCGGCGCGCCGATCAACATCACCTACAACCTGCTCCACAACCTGCTGCTCGTCAGGACGAGCGATGACGCCGCCCTGCGGGACATTGACGTTCTGGTACGGGAAATGGATCGCCCGCCCAGACAGGTGCTGCTGGAAATGAAAATCCTGGAAGTGGAGCTGGGGAGCGACTTCCGTTCCATCTTCGACATCGGCTGGAGTGAGAAAGGCGTCAGCAACGGCCCGCAGGAACTGGGTTTTGGCGGCAGTCCCTCGCCCGGACGCGGCAGCGGTCCCTATCCCGGGCATGCCGCTTCCCTTGGCAATTTCGCGGAAGACGCCGCCACGGCTGTCTGGCAGCGGGTAAACGACCGCTTGCGTCTCAGGTTGCAGCTCCTGGAAAACGAAGACCGGATCAATGTGCTGGCGACGCCGATGGTTGTGGCCGGCAACAACCAGGAAGCGCGACTCTTCGTTGGCAGCGAACACGTTCTCGTCACCGGGGCGAACGCCGAAAGCGTCACCGGCACCACCGGCGCGACCACCTCCATCGTCACCGTGGATACCGAACAGCGGAACATCGGCCAGACGCTCATCATCCATCCGCGCATCAACGACGACCGCACGGTGACGCTCACCATCAACCAGGACAATTCCAACGTTATCCCCGGGGGCGCGACGCTGCCGCTGGCGCTGCCCAATGGCGCCATCTACAACTTCGCCATCGACACGGTAAATACCGCCAACCTGCAGGTGACCGCCCACGCGCGGGACGGCATGACCGTCGCGGTGGGCGGCATGATAAGCCAGAGAATCGCCAACGGCGAGGACAAGGTGCCCTGGCTGGGCGATGTGCCGCTCCTCGGCCACCTGTTCAAGAAAACCATACGGGAGAACACGCGCAGCCAGCTCGTGCTCCTCATCACGCCCTGGGTCATGGAGACGCCGGAAGAGAGCGACGCCTTCGCGCGGCGCAAGGAAGCCGACCTGCTCGAACTCGACCGTTCCGACACCCGGCGCGGCAATATCGCGCCAGGCGGTCCGCCGCCGCGCAATTCCATCCTGACGCCGCCCGCCGTTCGCCCGGCGACGCGCCCGGTGGTGGAAGGAACCACCGACCCCGCCGCCGTCGCCACTGTTCCCACTGCCGCCGCCGCGTCCGCCAGCGGGGACGACACCGCGCGCCTGGCAAGCGTGGCGCGCGCGGCGACAGCCGCGGTCCGCCAGGGCGATCCATCGCTGCCGCCCCCGGACGGCCTGGAAAGGGTCTCGCTTGCCGCCGCCCAGCGCAGGCCGCGCCGCTTGAACGAGAGCCTGGAGATCCAGGCGCTTTTCGGCTGGCAAAGGGACGGGATCTACGTCACCGCGTTGCGTGTCGTCAATCTGGGCGACAAACCCGCCTCGATCGCGCCGACACAGATCGCCGGGCGCTGGGCGGCCATCGTGGTGGAGCGCCAGCAGCTTGCCGCCGCGGGTGGCGAAACCTCCTGGACCTGGGTCTATGCGCTTTCCCGGCAGCCCTACGAACACGCCCTGGCGCCATGAGCATGCGCCTTGCCACGCGCATGCCGGAAAAGCCGGGCGCTCGCCGGGCAAGCGGACATCTGCCGGCTTGCCTGGCGCTGGCCCTTGCCCTTGCCCTTGCCTCGCCGGCGTCGGCGAATCCCCCGGAACTTGCCCGCATGTGGACGTATGCGAATGGACAGCCGCGGGAAGTTCCCTTTTCCGTCCTGTCGATGACCGTGTTTTCCGCTGCTGGCGTGCGCCGGGTGACGGTCGACGCCGCGACGGAAGACATCGCGGAGGACGGGCCTTCCCGGCAGGGCGACCCTTACGCGGGACACGGGACGTGGACGGCCTCCCTCGGGTATCGCCGCGAAACGCTGGATTTCAACATTGCCGGTCTCGACGGGCATCCCAATGTCGTTTCGGCGCTGGATTGGGATACGGACATGCTCGAAGTCCGCATGGCGGGTGACTGGTTGGCCGACAGCGGTTTCTTCGCCACCGTCGACCTTGCCCACGCGCGCGGTTTTTCCGGCGAGATGCGGGATTCCGACTACGGGGAAGACAACCGCCGGGACGAATTCTCGCGTTCCTACGCGAAATCGCGGGGCAGCCTTGTCTCCCGCCTTTCCTTCGGTCTTGGCTGGCGCTTCGCGCCGCGTTCCGGCGCAAGCCTCACGCCCCTGCTCGGGTATGCCTGGCAACGCCACAATCTGCGCGCCTCCCAGGGGCGTCAGCACATTGACACGCGGAGCGGATATGCCGGCCCCTTCCCCGGGCTGGATACGCATTTCAAGCCACGCTGGCACGGCCCCTGGATGGGGTTGCGCCTGGACGCGCGCGTTACGGAACGGCTCGCCTTCCGCCTGTTGGCGAAGCGGCAATGGTTCGATTATCGCGCTTTCGCCAACTGGAACCTGCGCGACGATTTCTCGCATCCGGTCAGTTTCCGCCAGGAAGGCGACAGCCGCGGCTGGCAACTGGAAATCGGCGCGAGCTGGCGGATTTCTCCGGCGAGCGCGCTCACCTTTTCCCTGGATCAATACTGGCAACGCCTGAAAAACGGGAAACAGCGGTTTTTCGCCGCGGATGGCCAGGCGACGGATGTCGGCCTCAACCGCGCCCGCTGGGAAAGCTGGTCCGCCGCCCTGGGATACCGCATGGACTTCTAGACCCGCCATTTTCCAATCTTTTTTGCACCCGGAACCGTCATGACCGAAACCGTTACCGAACTTGAACGCGCCGCGCGCGGCGTGGGCGAAATCCTCCTGGGGAAGGAAGAGGCCGTCAGATTGTCGCTTGCCTGCCTTCTCGCGGGCGGGCATCTCCTGATCGAGGATTTGCCGGGCATGGGGAAAACCCTGCTCGCGCACGCGCTCGCCCGCGTGGCGGGGCTTGATTTCAACCGGGTGCAGTTTACGAGCGACATGCTGCCCGGCGATCTCACCGGCGCGGCGGTCTTCAACCGCGAGAGGGGCGAGTTCGTCTTTCATCCCGGCCCGGTGTTTGCACAGGTCCTGCTCGCCGACGAGATCAACCGCGCTTCCCCCAAGACCCAGTCCGCGCTCCTTGAGGCGATGGAGGAGCGGCAAGTGTCGAGCGATGGAGCCAGCCGCCCCCTGCCCAGGCCCTTTTTTGTGATCGCCACGCAGAACCCGGTCGATCATCTTTCCACCAATCCGCTGCCGGAAGCCCAGCTCGACCGCTTCCTGATGCGCATTTCGCTGGGCTACCCGGACATGGCGGCGGAACTGGAAATCCTGCGTGGCGAGGATCGCCGCATCCTTCTGGAAAAACTCGCGCCCGTCATGAATACCGCCGCGCTTCTGGAGTTGCAGGGCCGCGTCCGCGCCATTCACGCCGCCGAACCGCTCCTTTCCTACATCCGGGCCCTGGCCGAGCATACCCGGCACGGGGCGGGGCTGGCCTGCGGGCTGTCCCCGCGCGGCGCGCAGGCGCTCCTTGCCGCCGCCCGCGCCTGGGCGCTCCTGGAAGGGCGCGATCACGCGCTTCCCGCCGATGTGCAGGCGGTGCTGCCCGCCGTCGCCATCCATCGCCTTGGCCTGGGTGACGCGCGTGCGGCAGCACAGGCCGCGCGGGAGCTGATCGCCGCCGTGCCCCTGCCGTGAGCTTCGCCATGAAAGCCGCCCGTCGCATCCTTCGACCCACTGCCGCTGGTCTCTTCTGGTTCCTGGCGACGCTGGTCCTGATCGCCACGGCGATCAACTATGGCAACAACCTCGTCTTCGCGCTGGCTTTCCTCCTCTTTTCCATCTGGGCATCCGCGGCCTGGGAATGCTGGCGCAATCTCTCCGGCCTTGAATGGACGCCGTCGTCCACGCCACCCGTGTTCGCCGGGGAAAACCTGCACCCGTGCGTCAACCTGCGCGACCCGACGGGACACAGCCACGCGGGCCTTTTCCTGGAAATCCGCGCCGGACGCGGCAGACTGCTTGCGGGAGCGCCGACCGACCTGGGGCGCGGCGCCGGTCCGCAGGAGTATGGCGGCCTCTGCGACAGCGCGCCGCTCGAACTCGCCTGTCCCGCGCCCGCGCGCGGACGCCAGACGCTGGGGAAACTGCGGCTTTCCTCCACCCATCCCCTGGGTTTGTGGCAGGCAAGCCGTCCCCTGCCGGATCTCGCGGCGCTGGTGTATCCGCATCCGGCGGGCGGGCAGCCGCTCCCCGCCCGATCGCCGCGTCCGGCGCACCGGCGACAGGAGGCCGGGGATTTCCAGGGTGTGCGCGCCCATGCGCCCGGCGATTCGCCCCGGCGCGTCAACTGGCGCATCTACGCCCGTCGGGAGGAACTTGTCGTCAACACCTTCGACGGCGGCGCGGGCGGCCATGCCCTGTGGCTGGATTTGTCCGCCTGTCCCGGCGACCTGGAAGCGCGCCTGTCGCAACTTTGCCAGTGGGTGCTCGCCGCCGGGCGAGATGGCCTGGAATATGGCCTGCGCCTAGAAGGCGAGCCGGAGCAGCCACCGGGCCGGGGACGCGCCCATCGGGAAGCCTGTCTCGCGCGCCTGGCGCTCTACAGGAACAGGGATCGAACAACCGGAACATGGAAACAGGATCGCCCCACGGAGTTCGAAAAGGAGAAAGTCCCATGAAATCCGTCACATCCAGACCGCTCGCGTCGACCGCGAACAGCGCGCCCGCCGGCGACGGTCTCCTCGTCTGGCGCACGCGGGAATCCTCGCGGCATCTCCTGCTGGCGATGGTATACAGCCTCGGCATCGCGGTCGCCACCGGCGTCCTGTTGTTGCTGCCGCTGGAAAACGAGCATCTCACACTGGTCGCGCTGGTCACGCACCTGGTCGCGGGGGTGCTTGCCTTCGTGTTCTTCGTGCCCTTTCTCTTCATCCACCTGAAGGATGGCCGGGAATCGCTGCTCAGCCTTTTCCTGCCCTGGCGGCTCCTGCGCCGCGTTTACCGGGGGGAGACCCTCTATCACCGCCTTTTGGGCTATCTCCTGATGTGGTGCCTCTGGATCGTTTTCGCAAGCGGCCTCGTCATCGCCTTTCCCGCCATCGCCTATCTCGCCGGACGTCCGATGACCCTCCTGCCCTATGGCGGCCACGCAGCGCTGCTGCGCATCCACCTTGGTGTCTCGGGGTTCCTGCTTGTCGTCCTGCTGCTGCATTTTCCCAAACGGGTGCTGTCATGAAAACGGGACTTCCCGCGGGATTTTTCTCGATCCCTCTCGTCCGTTTCCTTCTCGTGTTCGGCGTGACGCTTTTCCTTGCCCTGGTCCTGGTGTTCCTCCTGCCCGCCCAGACCGACCTGCGGGTGAATATCCAGGAGGACCTGCCGCTGTACTCGCGGCCTTTCGGCGCCGATCCCTTTTTCCCCGGCGGAATCAGCACGCCGGACGGCAAGCTCGTGAACTGGCGGGGCGTGCCGGGCTCCCGCATCTGCGGCGAATGCCACCTGAAGGAAACCGTGGAATGGGCGACATCCATGCACGCCATTTCCGACAGCGACGTGATCTACGACAGCACGGTGCTGGAGAACACCGACGCCTCCGTGGCCGGCAAGGCCGCGCACGGCGTGGAAAAGGGACGCTGGTGCGAGGCTTGCCACAATCCACTCGGCACGCTCTCCGGAGCGGTGACGCCCGCCAACAGCGTACAGGAAACCGAAACGATGGAAGAAGGCGCCTCCTGTGTTGCCTGCCACGCGATCAACCATGCCGAGCCGCTGGCGGGCAACGGGGCGATGGAACTCGACATCGACGGTATCTTCCGCTACGGCCATCCGGCGCTGATTGCCGCCGCGCCGTCACGCCATGCCCGCGACATGCGCGCCCGGCGCGAGAAGCCCTTGATGGGCGAGAGCGCCATGTGCGGCGGCTGCCATACGGAAATCCGCCCCACGGCGGTAAACGGCGCGACGCCGCCAATGAACCTCCAGGACACCTACGACGAATGGCGGCATTCGCCCTATGCGAAGGAAAACATCCACTGCCAGGATTGTCACATGGCGGAAAACCCGGCGGCCTTCGTCGCCGCGCTGAAACGCGGGGAAAGACCAGGGAAGACGGTTTCCCACCGTTTTGTCGGCAACAACTACCTGCTCTCCAACACGGGGCTGCCACCCGGTCTCCTTTCCCTGCTGCGCGGCGGCTCGCCTTCGGCGCTCAACCGGCTTTTCGACCGCGCCACCTTCCAGAAAGAGCTGGGCAAGACCAATGAGGCCGTCGTCGCCCTGCTCCGGGAAGCCGCCGAACTGGAACTGGCCGCTTCCTCCATCGATCCGCGCACCGGGGAACTCCTCCTGCAGGTGAACGTCACCAACGCCGGGGCGGGACACGCGCTTCCCACCGGTCCGCTCGACCAGCGCTACCTGTGGCTGGAAGTGCTGGTGAAGGACGTCGCCGGCAACACCGTGTTCCACCAGGGAGCGTTCGATGGCGTCAAGGGCGAGGAGGACAGCAGCGCCGTGCGCTGGATGAAGGAGGTGTTCGACATCGAGGGAAAGCCGATTCGCCGGCACATCCTGTTCGATGCCCACACGCTCAACTACACGCGCAAACCCATCCCGCCCCGGCAGACCGACCGGGTTGACTACCGCGTTTCCCTGCCTCCATCCGCAGTGGGGCCATACCAGGTGGAAGTCCGCCTCTGGTATCGCATTGCCCTCCAGGACATTCTGGAAAACATCGCCCGCCAGAATCTGGGCCGGGTGGATGTCGTCATCCCGCCGCTCCTCCTGAAGGAAGTTCGTTCTTCCGGGAAGGCATAGCCAGATGTCGGAACCTGTTTCGAAAACGCGGACTGCGCCGACCAACGCCTTCCCCGCCGGGCGGGGAAGGTCCGTCGTCATTGGCATTGCGGAAAACAGCCGCGCGGGAATCGGGAAACAGCGGGATGTGTGGCGCGGTCCCGCTGGAGGGCCTTTCCCGCCCGGAACGGAGGCTGCTCGCTTTCCTTTCCCGCGCCAGGAGTGCGCGCGAGGCTGGCCGGAACGGTCGGCAGGCGCGTTGTTGATGAATGTCCAACCAGGAGGAGGATCGCCGAAAGGTCGCGCGGGTAACGCTTGTGACGGCAGGGACAGGACAAACCGGGACTTTGCCGATCCCGAAAAGGGCGCGGGGCCGGAGAGAAAGCCGCGACGCATCCTGCTGGCCGGAACACGCGAAACCCCGAAAACCCGCGCGAACGGGAGGCGTCCCGCATAACCAGCCATGTCCGTTTCCGCCACCACATCCCGTTTCCGCCTTCCCAGTCTCGCCGAGTTCCTGGCGCTTGTCCTGCCGCTTCTCGCGGCGGCGGGCATGGGGGCGTTCCTGGTCAAGGGGTTGCCCAGCGACGAGGATGCCCGCTATTCCCGCGCCCGGGACGACATTCGCGCCATCCGCAGCCTGTTGCTGCTGGGCACGGAGAAGATGCCGGATACCCATGCCGGCCTCCGGTTTCTCGTCGATAGCGGCCAGATTCCCTTCCTGCCGCAAGACCCCTGGGGACGTCCCTACCAGTATCGCAACCCCGGCGCGGAATACTCCTGGGAACTTTTCTCCCTGGGTCCCGACGGCGTGGAAAGCCAGGACGACATCATCGCCTGGAACCTCTACGGCGGTCGGGCGGCGGTGAAGAAGCGATGATGGAATCATGAACCGGTCAACACCGCTTCCCGCCCTGCGCAAATCGGAGGTGCTGGAGTACCAGGAATCCTACCTGAACGCCTTGCGCCGCATCCGGGGCGCGACGGTTCTCCATACGCTGGATGCCTTCTGTCCGGGGGAAACCTGCCTGCTGACGGACGAGGACGGCATGCCGCTCTACTATGACGACGACCACCTCAGCGTCGAGCCGGGCGGCAGGTTCCTGATCCAGCGCGTTCTCGCGCCCTACCTGACGCCATGAACACAAAAGACAAGGGACAGAAAATGGTCGCCCGGCGCTTCGCGTTCCCCGCGCTCCGTTGCCCTTCCGCCGCCAGTCTCGCCCTCCTCCTGCTGGCGCTGGCAAGTCACGCGCCGGCCCTGCCGCTTGCGGCCTGGCCCTGTCTTTTCCTTGCGCTCTCAAGCCGCCTGCTGCCGCGCCGCGCCTGGGCGGCGGGTTTGCGGCTCCTGTTCCTGGCCGGGGTCGTGCTGGCCTTTGGTTTCTCGCATGGCTGGCTGGA